>JADGNQ010000068.1 GCA_017883385.1 Candidatus Sulfotelmatobacter sp. | reverse complement strand
CTGGTGTTGGCGGCATTACGGCTGCAGCCTGCGCGGCATTTCTGCCGCTCAACCAGTAAGCTTTTAGTTTGGCGAAGTACTCGGGGGAGGGTACAAGCCGGGGAGCAGCGAACGAAAGTTCGCTGCTCTTTGTTTTTTGTTTTTCGTTCTTTCTTGCAATCTCTCTCGCGCCGGGGTGGGGGCAGGGGACAGGTACTGTCGGCATTCCCGGCGCTATCCCTGACATTTTCTGTCAATCTCCAGGCACCAAAGGGCCGCAGCCACCTTCCCTGATGTTCCCTTGCTTCACCTATGCTGGCTAAACGCTGATCCAGCATAGGTTTAAGGGAATTACCAAGGTGGGCAGGCATTCTGCCCGAAATGGCGCTGAAACTGCAACTCACTCGATGTGAGTTGTGCGTGACCGACCTTAGGCTAGAAACTTTGAGGGAAGTTCTATGCGTTCGACAAAAGGATTTTCGCTTATCGAGTTGCTGATCGTGGTGGCGATCATTCTCATCATCGCTGCGATTGCGATCCCGAATTTGTTGCAGGCCCGGCTGGCTGCCAACGAAGCTTCGGCAGTGGGCTCTTTGCACGCCATACAGAGTGCCGAGATCACGTACTTTAATAGCTATCCAACGGTCGGCTATGCAGCGTTGATCGGTCAGTTGGGCGGTGTGTCTCCTTGCACGCCTACGTCGACGAGCGCCTGTCTCATTGACAACTTTCTGGCCACGGCTACGCCGGGCGGCGTTGGCAAGAGCGGATACTACTATCTGGCCACCGGACTCATCACCGGCGGTGCGACATACAATACGGCATTCGTCGAAGGCGCAGCCCCTATCTTGGTGCACTCCACGGGGAACCGTGATTTTTGCCAGACCAACGACGGTATTTTGCGTTCACAAATGGGCACGGTAGGCGACTTGCCAGCCAGCGTCACTGCAACTTGTTTGGCCTACCCCGTCACTCAGTAAATCTCACAGTCTCATATCACTGTGAGAATTGAGCCCGCTCGAGCCGGCGAGAATCCGCTCGAAACTGGGCAGTCTGATCGCGCCAGAGTGACCGAGGTAACCGGCGGGACGGTCCTCAAGAGCGCCATCTTGCATATAATCTGTATGCGGAAGCAATCCTCTGAGGTCATCCTTTACGCACCATGGCCGCGATTGAAATTCTTGGTCTCGAAAAGACTTACATGGTTGGGTTCTGGCGCAAACGACCCAAGCGCGCCCTACAACCGCTCCACCTCACTGTAGAGGAAGGCGAGATCTTCGGTTTCCTCGGCCCCAACGGCGCCGGCAAGACCACCACCTTGAAGATACTCATGGGACTCGTGTTCCCCACCGCCGGCACCGCTCGCATCCTGGGCCGCGAGTGGACGGACCCCGAAGTCAAAGCGCAGATCGGCTTCCTGCCCGAGCAGCCTTACTTCTACGACTACCTGACCGCACACGAATTGCTCGACTACTACGGACAACTCTCCGGCGTACCTGGCAAAGATCGCAAACACCGCGTCGACGAAGTCCTGGAGCGCGTGGGCCTCACCGACATTAAAGGCGTGCAGTTGCGCAAGTTCTCCAAAGGTATGCTGCAGCGCACCGGAATCGCGCAAGCCATCCTGCATAGTCCGAAGCTCGTCTTCTTCGACGAACCCATGTCGGGGCTCGATCCTCTGGGACGCCGCGAAGTTCGCGACCTGATGGAACAGCTTAAGCACGAAGGCAAGACCGTATTTTTCTCCACCCACATTCTTTCCGACGCCGAGGCGCTGTGCGACCGGGTTGCCATCATCAACAAAGGCGAATTGCGCGGGGTGGGAGCGGTGGAAGACTTGACCTCCACGGTTCAGGGGAAGGTGGAAGTGATCTGGCAAGGCACGCAAGTGCCGTCGTCGATGAGAGCCCTGGGCGCCGAGTGCCACGTCACCGGAGACACCGTGCGGGCTGTCCTGCCCGAGAACCAGCAGGATGCCGCCATCGACGCGCTTCGCCGGGAGCGCATTCGCCTGATCGCGATCACTCCGCTACGCACTTCGCTCGAAGCCTACTTTGTCGAAAAGCTGCAGCACTCCCAGACGACGGCGGGGAAGACGTCATGAGCCCACGCATCCTCCACATTGCACGCAACACTTTTCGCGAAGCTGTACGCGATCGGGTGCTCTACAACCTGATCGCCTTCACCCTGCTGCTATCGGGCGCGGCGATTCTCGTTGGCCAGATTTCCTTTGATATCGAGCGCCTGGTGGTCATCAACCTCGGCCTGACGGCCGTTTCCATGTTTGGCGTCGTCATCGCCATCTTCATCGGGATCGGCTTGGTCTCGAAAGAGATCGAAAAGCGAACGCTCTACACCGTGCTCTCGCGACCGGTCCGCCGCTGGGAGTTTATTGTGGGCAAGTTCTTCGGCCTGGCCGGGACGCTGGTCGTGAACACGTTCTGCATGGCCATCGGCGTCTTTGGCGCCCTGTTCTATGTGGCGCACAAGTTCACGCGTCCCGACGCTCTGATTCTCGTCGCGCTCTATTTCATCGTCCTCGAATTCCTGATCATCTGTTCCCTGGCTTTGCTGTTCTCGTCCTTCTCCTCGCCGCTGCTCTCGGCGGTTTTCGCTTTTTCGCTCTTCGTGATTGGCAGCTTCGCCGACGACCTTCGCGGATTCGCGGGCCTGACTCACGGCTTCACCCGCTGGTTTGCCACCGGTGCGGCATATCTTGTACCGAACTTCTCAGCCCTCAACGTGATCACGGCCGTTGCGCATGAACAAGGCCCCAGCCCCCAGCTCATCCTGCAAAACACGCTGTATGCCCTGTTCTACACGGCAATGGCGCTGAGCGGAGCGGTGCTCATCTTCGAGCGCAGGAACCTGAAATGATCCCGCCGGACCAGAAGCGAAGAAGGATCATGTGGGGACAGCCGCCCTCGGCTGTCCGGCCGGGCAGAGCCCGGCAGGATCTCAGCTGGCTAAGCGCAGGAGAAAGCCCGTCGAACTTTGCTCGACCGGACAGCCGAGGGCGGCTGTCCCCACATAGCCCTTGCTGGCCTGAACCAGGAGCGGACCGATGACCGCCCGGCAGCGCACCACCATCATCGCGGGCGCTTGCCTCGCCGTCTCGATGACGGCCTGCGTGTTCCTTCTGCGCCACATCGACCGTCTCCGTCCGAAAGCCACAATCGACGATGCTCTCTACATTAGTTCACCCACGATGGTGAAGCGCGCCAGCCTGGGCTTCAACGGCTTGATGGCCTGCATCTACTGGACGCGCACGATCCAATACTTCGGCCATCGTCATTTCGACCGCGCGCACAGCTACAACGAACTGGGCCCCCTGCTCGAAATCACCACTACCCTCGACCCACAGCTGTTTCCCCCGTACCAGTTCGGCGCCAGCTTTCTTGCGCCCAAGCCACCGAATGGTGCTGGCGAACCGGCGCGCACGATTCAACTGATGGAGTACGGCATCGCGCACAATCCCGACAACTGGCAGATCTACTACAACCTCGGCTTCGTCTACTACACCGAACTCAAGGACTACACGAGAGCCAGCGAAGTCTTCGCGCGCGGCTCGAAAGTTCCCGGCGCACATCCCTTCTTGAAGATCCTGGCGGCGCAGATGGCCGAGCACGCGGGCGACTTCGCTACCGCCCGCCTGCTGTGGAGCGCGACTTTTGAAACCAGCCACGAAACCAACATCCGCCAGAACGCTCTCGAACACCTGCGGGCGATTTCCGTCGACGAGGCCGTGACGAATCTTCAAGCCGCGGTCACGCGCTTCGGCGAGAAGGTCGGACGCCTGCCCTCCAGCATGTCGGAGCTCGTTACCGCGGAACACTTACCCGGGATTCCTGCCGATCCTGACGGCAATGCGTACCAGTTGACGCCCGAAGGCCGCATCCAACTCGAGAAGCCGGACGATTTTCCTTTCGTGACGAAGGGTCTGCCTCCGGGCTACAAACTGTCCGGACTGCCGAAATTCCATACCAAACTTTGATTCGTTGGGGCGGGCGACTGAGCTCTCGCGTGATGACCACCAAATCGGCCGGCTGAAAGCCGTGCCCTGATACGATTCTCCCGTGATAGATTCTGCCACTCCAGCGCAACCTAGCGTGCTGCAAACTGCGTGGCAATGGTGGAAGCACGCCGCCGCGTACGAGGGGCACTTGCGCGCGACACGCCGGCTTCTGGGCGTTCTGTGGGAGTACACGCGCGACTCCACGCCTGAGCGTGCTCGCCTACGTTTTGGCGATGCTGACTACGATTGGGACCATCGCGTCAACACCACCAGCGGAGCAGTCGCCTGGCGCGACCGTCTGCTGGGCATGTTCCATTCCGCGTATCAGCCTACCGAGCCTGCGGCGTTTCACGAAATGCTGGACGCCTTGCGGCAGAACACCAATCTCGATTTCCGTGACTTCACTTTTCTTGATCTCGGATCGGGCAAGGGACGCACGCTGCTGATGGCGTCGGATTATCCCTTCCGCCGCATTGTGGGCGTGGAACTTCTTCCCGCGCTGCATCAGATCGCGCAGGAGAATCTCAGGTTGTATAAGAGCGAAGCGCAGAAGTGCTTCGAGCTGGAAGCGATCTGCGGCGATGCCACCGACTTCCCTTTTCCCGGCGCTCTCAACGAAGAACCGCTGGTGCTGTTCTTGTTCAACCCGTTCGGAGAGTCGGGCATGCGGCGCGTGTGCGCGAACCTGGAGCAGAGCCTGCGCGCGCGTCCGAGGGCAGTGTATGTGCTTTACCACAATCCACTGCTGGAGCATGTGCTGAGCGAGAGTGGAGCGTTGCGAAAGTTGGCGGGCACGCAGCAGTACTCGGTGTTCTGCGCTGGTGACTAGTGCACGCCTTGGCGATCCTTGCGGCCCTTCTTGCGAACTCTGCGGTTAAATGCTCTTTGCGGGCGCAGGCGGAAAGCCTTTAATCGCAAAGGACGCAAAAGAAGGGCCAAAGAACGCAGAGAAGAACAAGCGCTTCCTTATAACACGGTGTCACCAGCCGGGTGCTACTCGCCAGTCTCCCGGAAATGACAAGGTTTTTGCGAGCGGCTTACAATTGGAGAAGGATCCCCGTAGGAGTTTGCCCCCTATTCCCTCCGAGTTCGAAGGGACGCTAAGAGTCGACGGACTACCCGGTGTCAAAGTGATTAAGATGAGAGTTCGACTGCCGCGCTTTGCTATGGTGGTTTGCCTGACGGCGTCCTGGCTAACGCTCAGCGCCGGGGCGGAAGACGTCAAGACCGTGGCGGCGGCGGTTGATGCGCACTACAACCATCTCCGCTCGCTGCAGACGGAGTTTACCGAGGTCTATCGCGGGTCCGGCATGGAGCGCACCGAGACCGGGACGCTCTGGCTGAAAAAACCTGGCAAGATGCGGTGGGAGTACCGTTCTCCAAGGGAGAAGCTGTTTGTCAGCGACGGCAAAGACGCATGGTTCTATGTGCCGGAGGACCGGCAGGCGCGGAAGACGGCGGCCAAGAAGCTCGAGGACATTCGTTCTCCACTTGCATTCTTGTTAGGTAAGACGAAGCTGGAGAAGGAGTTGCGCGGGCTGTCACTGGCTCCGGATGTGACGGCGCTACAACCGGGGGACCTGGTACTGCGGGGGGTTCCGCAGGGCCTGGCAGATCGCGTGAGCGAGATTCTGCTGGAGATCACGGCGGAGCACCGAATCGCGCGGATTGTCATCCAGGAAGTGGATGGATCCGCCACGGAATACCGGTTTGGCGAAATGAAGGAAGATGTGGTGATCGGGGACGGACGGTTTGTCTTCACGCCCCCGGCTGGGACTGAGACAGTGGAGGGGGGACTGGGGCCGTAGGGTCGGCTTCGAGACCGCCGCGCTTCGCGCTGGCGGGACAGCCGAGGCGGCTGTCTCCACATGGGTCTTACTACAAGCCCTTCGTCGTGGGTTACTTGCGGAACTGGCTGGGGTGGGTTTGGGGTCGAGATGACGGCTTAGAATGTTAAGTAGCAATGTTAGACTGAGTCGGTAGGGTAAACCTCCAGGAAAGCGGCAGAAAAACCGGCAAATGGCTGAATTTGTAGTAAGAATCGCGGACGAGCGCGGGCGGATGCACGAGCAGGTCGAGCAGGGCTACTCGGAAGCCGAGGTGCGCGACCGCTTCTCGCAGCAGGGGTATCTCGTCTACTGGGTCAAGCCCCAGGGGTTGCTTTCCGGTGGAGTCTCGCTGCGACGCCGGCGCAAACTGAAGCAGAGCACATTTCTGGTGTTCAACCAGCAGTTTCTGACGCTGATCCGGGCCGGGCTGCCGATCCTGAACTCGCTCGAACTGCTGATCAAGCGCCAGAAGGACCCGCAACTGAAACAGATTCTGGAGAACGTGCGCGACCGGGTAAAGGGTGGCGAGTTGCTTTCGGACGCCTTCGCGGCGCAAGGCATTATTCCCAAGATCTACACGACGACGTTGATGGCCGGAGAGAAGAGCGGTAACGTTGACGAGGTGCTGACGCGATACATCGGTTTCCAGCGGCTGGCGATGACCTTCCGCAAGAAGCTGTTTGTATCGCTGATTTATCCCACGCTGCTGGTGACCGTGGTGATGATCATGGTGACGTTCCTGTTCACTTATGTTGTGCCCAAGTTTGCGGACCTGTTCAACAGCCTGGACGCGAAGCTTCCGGCGATTACAGTGTTCATGCTGGCGGTGGGGCAAAACGCTCAGAAGTACGCGCCGTATGCGTTTGTGGGATTGGCGGTTCTGGGTTTTGTGGGGTGGCGCTGGAAGGATACGGATCGTGGCGCGGACCGCATTGACCGTGTGATTCTGAGTATGCCGTTGCTGGGCGATATCCGGTTGAAGCACCAGGTCTCGGCCTTTTCCCGAATGCTGGCGACGCTGCTGCAAGGCGGGCTGCCGCTGGTGCCGTCGATGGAGACGGCGGGCGCCTCTATGAGCAGCCGTCGCATTCTTAAAGGCGTGATGCGAGCCGGCATTCGAGTGCGCGAGGGACAAGGACTCGCGAGCAGCCTGGAAGAGCAGAAGATTTTTCCGGAGCTGGCGGTGGAAATGATCGAGGTGGGCGAATCGACCGGAGCGCTGCCGGCCATGCTGAACTCGGTGGCGGAATTTTACGAGGAAGACGTCCAGACGGCGCTGGGTGCGTCGATGGCGCTGATTGAACCGCTGATCCTGATTGTGATGGCGATTTTTGTGGGTGGAGTGCTGATCTCGCTGTATTTACCGATCTTCACTCTGGGAGTGCACTGAGTTTCGCTGACGACGATAAACGCGAGAGACATTGAAATGTACGACGATCGTGGTGGGGTAGGGATCCTTCGGCAGGCAAAAGACGCCTGCCTCAGGATGACAGATTTAGGGGATGCGCGCGGTAGTGGGCAGTAGGGTAAGCGAATGGCAATGGCAGATAAGAAATCACTCTTCGTGAACGGTGGGAACGGCGGGCCAATCAGCCCGACCGGTAATCCCATCACCGATCTGGAACGCGCGCAGGATGTGGCGCGGCGGTACCGCTGCGAGTTCGTCGACCTCACCGACTTTCAGCTGCATCATGAGTTGTTCAAGAAAATTCCCGTCGAGCTGATGTTCCGCTACAACTTCGTGCCGCTGGAAGAGACGACAGACGGGCGCCTGGCCATCGCGATCGCCGACCCCAGCCAGTTGATGATGATCGACGAGATCAGCTTGCTGCTGAAGCAGCGCATCGTCACAAAAGTTTCGACGCTGAAGCAGATTTCGGACATTCTCAAGAAGACCGAGCAATCGCAGCGCGTTCTGGAAGAAGCCAGCGAAGGCTTCACCATCATCCGCGAGGATGAAGCCACGGGCGTGGAAGAGACGCTGACCATCGACAAGCTGACGGCGACGGGCGACACCAGTCCGATCATTCGTCTCGTCGATACCACGATTTTTACGGCGCTGCAGCGGCGCGCTTCCGACATTCATATTGAGACCCGTGACGACTCGGTGGTCATCAAGTTCCGCATTGACGGCGTGCTGACGCAGGCCATGCCGCCCATCGGCAAAGAGCATCACTCCACCGTTATTTCGCGCATCAAGGTCATGAGCGAGCTCGACATTTCTGAGCGCCGGGTGCCCCAGGACGGGCGCTTCCGCGTCAAGTACAACGGGCGCGCCATCGACTTCCGCGTATCGATCATGCCGTCGATTCACGGTGAAGACGCCGTGCTCCGCGTGCTCGACAAAGAGTCGATGAGCGAGAAGTTTCGCACGTTGACGCTCGACGTAGTTGGGTTTGACGAAGAAGACTTGCGCAAGTTCCGGCGCTACATCAAAGAGCCGTACGGCATGGTGCTGGTCACGGGGCCTACCGGTAGTGGCAAGACGACCACGCTTTACGCCGCGGTCAACGAGATCAAGACCGATGAAGACAAGATCATCACCATTGAAGACCCGGTCGAATATCAGTTGCGCGGCATCACGCAGATTCCGGTCAATGAGAAAAAGGGATTGACCTTCGCGCGCGGTTTGCGGTCCATTCTGCGCCACGATCCTGACAAGATCATGGTCGGCGAAATCCGCGACACGGAGACGGCCCAGATCGCCATTCAGTCGGCCCTGACCGGCCACCTGGTGTTTACCACGGTTCATGCTAACAACGTGGTCGACGTAATCGGGCGCTTCCTGAACATGGGCGTGGAACCGTACAACTTCGTTTCGGCGCTGAACTGCATTCTGGCGCAGCGGTTGGTGCGGCTGATTTGCGATTCGTGCCGCACGGAAGTTCACTATCCGCCCGACGTTCTGGAAGCCAGCGGACTGGATCCGGCGCAGTGGGGAAAGGTTCCGCTCTACGAGGGCCCGGGATGCATCGAGTGCGCGGGCACGGGGTTCCGCGGCCGGACCGCGATTCACGAACTCCTGGATTTGAGCGACCGCATCCGCGAAATGATTCTGGCCAAGAAGCCGACGTCGGAGATCCGGCGCGCCGCCCGGGACGAAGGCATGCGCTTCCTGCGCGAGTCGGCGCTGGACAAGGTGCGGCTGGGCATGACCACGCTGAAAGAAATCAACAAGGTCACGTTCATCGAGGCGATGCGGTAAAAAAGCGGCCGCCCTTCTTTTGTCATCCCGAGCGAAGCGAGGGATCTGGGTTCTTGCTCGCGCCGCCAGTGTCCGTTGCCACGGGCAGAAACCGAGGTCCCTCGCTTCGCTCGGGATGACCATGGCGGGTGGGATGTCCAAGTGCCCTTTCCGCTATTGCATTTGCTGACGATTCGGGTTCTGATTTATCGAAGAGGTTTTTCGCAAAGGCGCTCTCGGGAATGATTTCGAATTCAAACATACCAAAGCCTAAACTGGCCTGCGAAATTGCGGCGGACCGGGTGCTGGCCGGGCGCCTCACCGACAACGGGGACGCTCTGGAAGCGAGCGCGGCGCGCGAACTCGCGCCCGGCAGCGTGGTTCCTGACCTGGTCGAGAACAATCTCCGCCAGCGGGAGGCGGTACGCGCCGGGATTGAAGCAGTACTGGGCAGTGTGGCGGGGCGATCGAAGGACGTGATCGCGATTGTGCCGGATGCCGCCGTGCGGGTGATGCTGGTGGAATTCGATACTCTGCCCTCCGACCGCGAAGAAGCCCTGAGTGTGGTGCGGTTCCGGCTGAAGAAGTCCTTGCCGTTTGACGTGGATAAGGCCAAGGTCTCCTATCATGCGCAGAAGTTCAGCGATGGAGTGCGCGTGGTGGCGGCAGTAGCGCTGGCCAACGTCGTGGAAGACTACGAGACGGCCTTTCGCGATGCAGGATTCAATCCGGGCGTGGTGCTGCCTTCGATGCTGGCGGCGCTAGGCTCGGCCGACGCAAAGCGGCCCACACTCGTGGTCAAAGTAGACGCGCACACGACCAGTATCGCCATCCTGAATGAAGACCAGTTGCAGCTGTTCCGCACGCTGGAAAATTCCCGCGGGATCACGATTACCGGCGAACAACTGGCTGAGGAAGTCTATCCCTCGGTGGTATTTTTTCAGGACACTTATCATCTGAACATTGAGCGGATTTATGTGGCGGGACTGCCGGAATCGGGCGGTGCGTCTCCGGCGCTGGCCGCGCAAACCGGAGCCCAGGTGCAAGAACTTGTGGCCACTTCGCTACTGGGAGCGAGCGCGGGCGGTCCGGTTCCGCGGTGGAGGATGGCGGGAGTGGTGGGAGCTTTGATTTCGTAGGGACGGACGCATTCGTCCGTCCCCCCGGACGAATGCAGTCCGGGGCTACATGATTTGAATTTATGCGACTTGATATCAATCTCGCGAGCCAGCCGTACGAGGATGCGCCGCAGTTCTGGATGCGCTGGGGCACTGCTGTGGGCGCAGTTGGTCTGCTCACCCTGGTACTGCTGACGCTTGCGATCACCGGCTGGGTGAACGCGCGGCGCGACCGGGAGGCGATGGCGGAAAAGCGCACGCTAATTGCCGATCGCGACCAGAAGCGGGCGAACGCCGAGAGAATCCTCGGCCTTCCGGAAAATCGCAACACCCGCGATCAGTCGCAGTTCTTGAACGAGTTGATCGAGCGCAAAGCGTTCTCCTGGACGCGCGTGCTGGAGAATCTGGAGAATGTGATGCCAGCGCGTGTGCACCTGCAGTCGATCCATCCGGAACTCGACGAAGACAACCAACTGGCGCTGAAGATGACGGTGGCGGGCGACTCCCGGGACCGCGCCATTGAACTGGCGCGCCGTATGGAGGATTCGCGGCGCTTCGCACAGACAAATATTATTTCGGAACGCTCCACGCAGTCGACGAGCGGCGACACCGAACAATTCGACATGGTTGCGATCTATGTTTCTGAACCCCTGGCCGCTGCGGTCCCGGAACCCAAGACGGACATGAATAAGAAGGACATGAAGGCGAAACCAGAAGCGAAACCGAAGGCGGCCGGGCCGAAGGGGAGCAAACATTAATGCCCGACCTGCGGCAGACTCGAAAGAACCTGAAGGTCGCGCTGGCGGTCATGGCTGGTGTGGACCTGCTGGCAGCGGTGGTGTATTTCTCGCCGCTGGTGGGTTCGGCGGAAACGCGGCGGCAGGAACTGAACCAGCTTCAGGCTGAGCTGAATATCAAAACGCGGCAAGTGGCACCGCTGCAGAATCTGCCCGATAAGGTCGTCCTGGCGAGCCATCAGATCGGCGATTTCTACAAGAAACGTTTCCCCGCGCAGCAGTCACAGATTCTCATCGAGTTTGGAAAACTCGCTGCCGCGAATGGTGTGACGATCGAACAGGGAAAATACAAGAAGAAGGACGAGGAAACGGGCAGCGTTCAACCGGTGGAGATGGAATGGGATGTTGCGGGCAACTACACTTCCCTGGCAAAGTTCATCAACGCGCTGGAACGGGACGATATGTTTTTCATCATCAACAGCGTGACCCTGGGCGGTGAGCCGCAGGGACTGGTCAAGCTGAATGTGAAACTGGAAACGTATTTGAAGGCGGGATCGTAGTGCGACTGGGACTGGAGAACAAGAAGCAGACAAAGTGGGCTGCCGTGCTGGGAGTGCTAGCCGTGCTGCTGATGGCGTACGAGGTCATCCCCATGTTCATGGGGGGGGCGTCGTCGCCGGCTTCCAGCGCACAAGCCGCGGCGCCTACGGCCGCGCGCGCGATCGCGCGACCTGGGGCGAAGGGGAAGAAAGTTCGCGCGGAGAATCTTGATCCGACGTTGAGGCTGGATTTGCTGGCCGCCGCCGAGCAGACGCAGTACGAGGGCAAAGGGAGAAACATTTTCGTGTCGCAGGGAGATGTGGTGAAGATTGACGCCCCGATGGGCACAGGGCGTACGGACCCTGATACGCCAAAGCAATACGTGACGCCAACGGTGCAGCAACCGCCGACGATTCCGCTGAAGTTCTTCGGGTTCGCCAGCAGGCCAGGGGAACCTAAAAAGATATTTCTCTCCGAAGGCACAGATGTATTCGTGGCTGGTGAAGGCGAAATTGTGAACCGCCGGTATAAGGTGATCCGGATTTCCCCTACGTCGGTCGAGATGCAGGACATGGTGTTCAGCGGCCCACCGCAGAACATTCCACTGACGCAAGGATGAAACGGATTGGGTAATTGGATAATTTAGGAATTGAGTAATTGACGGCCGGTTCGCAATTACTCAATTACTTAATTTCCCAATTACTCAATATTTTCGATGTGCTTCCATTCACAAGCGCGGCAACGGCTCCGGCGGAACGAGCAGGGCTACATCCTGCTCACACTGCTGCTGATCATCGCGCTGATGATCATCTTCACGGCGGCCATCGTGCCTTCGATTACATTCGAGATCAAGCGCGACCGGGAAGAGGAAATGATTCACCGCGGGGTGCAGTATTCGCGGGCGATCCGCGCCTACTACAAGAAGTTCGGACGCTATCCGGTGAAGATTGAAGACCTCGAAAGCGCCAACAACCTGCGATTTCTACGCAAGCGATACAAGGACCCAATCACGGGCAAGGATTTCAAGCTGCTGCATTTTGGCGAGGTGAAGCTGACCTTCAGCGGAGGGATCGGTGGAGCGGGGATTACCGGAGCGAATCCCATGAACAATCCCTCTCCATTTGGTTCGCAAGTGCAGCCGCCTGGCGGCGCGAGTCCGGGTGGGCTGCCAAATTCGAGCCCAAACGCCGCGAACCCCAACAATGCTCCCGGGAACAATTCCGGTACTCCGTCAGACCAGAATCAAAATGCCAATCCGGATTCGACATCGCAGACCCCGGGTGAGCAACAGCCAGGTGCGAATACCGGCGATAAGTTGTCGAGTACCACGTTTGGTGGCGGGCCGATCGTCGGAGTGGCCAGCAGCAGCAAGAAGGAAACGATCCGCGAATTCAATCACAAGAAGAAATATAACGAGTGGCAGTTCATCTACGACCCGGCAACGGATCGCGGCGGCTTGCTGATGACGCCCAACCAGCCGCAGATACAGGGATTTGGGCAGCAGGGCGTGCAGAACGTGAACGGGCAGAACCCGAACGGACAGAACAATGGCGCCTTCGGCAACAGTACTGGGGTGCAACCGGGCTTGCAGAACAATCCTAATCCGTCAGGGAATGCAGGGCCGGGAGCGACGCCCGAACCGAACAATCCTCCGCAGCCGCCGCAGCAGCAGTAGGGTCTGGTGCTTAGCGCGGGCGGGCGGCACCCTTGCCGCAAGCAGAGACGTTGCAAGCAATGTCTCTACAAAATACAAACGGCCTCATCGCTGAGATGAGGCCGTTTCGTTTTGTAGAAACTTTGCGTGCTTAGACGCTGAAGGATGATCCGCAGCCGCAGGTGCTCTTCACGTTCGGATTTTCGAACTTGAAGCCCGCGCCTTCGAGGGACTCGACGTAGTCGACGATGCAGCCATTGAGATACATGACTGAAGTGGCATCGACGAAAACCTTGAGCCCGTCCATCTCGAAGGTCTTGTCCATCATTCCCGCGCCGTTCTCGAACTGCATCGAATAGGAGAAACCGGAGCATCCGCCGCCCACCACGCCAATGCGCAAGCCGGCGGGAACGGGGTTCTGCTGGCCCATGATTTCCTTCACCTTCGCGACGGCGTTGGCGGAAAGAGTGACGGGAGCGGCTTTCTTTGTAACTTCAGGGACGGTTGTGGTGGCCATTCGTATCTCCTTGGCTCTAAAGTTGTTAGATTATATCAGATGCCGATTCCAGCGGAAGACCTGATTTGGTTACGTCCGCCGGGGGATAAGAGCTACTGAATTTGATGCTACTCCGGTCAGGAAGTCGCATTCTTCGCGGCTTGTAACGCCTTTCGAACACAGGGATTTATTCCCTTCCCAGGCACACCAATAGGTCTATAATCGTTGCGTTGAAGGCCTTCCCCGGGACTGGTTGCGGGGTTCTGCACCTCCACCACGAAGTGGAATGCCGTTGCACTGGTTTGGAATCTGCCGAGGTGGCTTATGACGCTAACTGTAGTGGGGGTTGTGTTTGGGATCTTCGCGGTTGGCCTGATCATCCTGCTGATCTATAAGAGCACACTCACGATGCACGAGGATGACCAACTGTTTCTCGACGACGCGAATTCCCACATGCAAGAAGAGCAGACGGAACTGTTGGTTAAGGTCAACCGGCTCACGATCCCGGTGCGCGTTTTCAGCATCGGTTCCGGAGTATTTCTGCTGGTGCTGGTAGCGATGCTGATCTACCAGAAGCTGAACGAAGTACAGTAAGCGTCGTTTGCGGGCAGTCGGGCAGCCTGGCGACCATCCTCGCAGTGCGACGTGAGGCGGTCGCGACGTTTGGTCGCGACAGAACGTTTCCACGTGCGCCGAGCGCGTGTGGGAAGGTGCCGCTTAACATCGTCCCGTAATCCTCCTCTCGTTCTTGTCTAATTCCCATGCGCTACACCGCGCGGGTTCGCCCACGCGGCGGCGCCGCAAACCCTACCCTTCATTTGGCGGAAGGCGGTCGTCGCTACGTCATTGCTCGTGAGAAATTCGATCGCAAGGAAGGGCACTCTCCGCGATCTATTCTTTGCTTTAGGTTTACGACTCAGGGCGATGGCGCTCGCAACGGACAGAATTGGGCTTGGAAACGAGCCCCTCATCGGATAAGTTAGTAGCGCCCGAATCGCCGGGGCAACTTTTGGCGCACAAGCAGATTCCTACGGCGGGAGTATCCCAGCAATGCACTCGTCCCCTGCAATTCTGACTCCCGACGCTGAGTCTCCACCAGACCAGCCGGGAACCAAACCGGAGCCACCCAAAGAGGACGGCGCACGTCCCAACTGGCTGCGCGGCTGGATGATAATAGCCGCCTTCGCCGTCGTACTGGGAATCATTCTGCTTGTAGCGACCAGGAGCAGAACTCCGGCGACCGCGAACCATACGCAGTCCTCCTCCAACAATCCGGGACAAGTTCTGCGTCTCAAGGGAACGACTGAGGCAGTGCAGTCCCGGGCCATACTCGCGCCCTTGCTGGCGGGCCAGCAGGTCGGCACTCTTACCATCATTCGTCTGGCGACGGCGGGAACGAAAATCAAAAAGGGAGATCTGCTGGTGGAGTTCGACCGCCAGGCCCAGATGCGGGATTTCGTCGACAAGCAGGCGGAATACTCAAAGTTGGTGGACCAGGTGTCAGGGGAACAGGCGAAGGAGAGTGCGGCGCGAGCCAAGGATGAGACCGAGTTGAAAACGGCGGAAGACAATCTCCGCAAGGCAGAGTTCGAGATGCAGAAGACGGAGATCGTTTCGCGCATCGACGCGGAAAAGAATCAGGAGAACCTCGACGAAGCCAAGGCCACGTTCGATCAACTGCGCGAGACCTTCGATCTGAAGCGCAAGGCGGCCCAAGCAGCGATTCGCATTCTGGAAATTCAGCGCGATCGCACGCGGCAAACGATGATGCATGCACAGGCCAATGCCGACTTGATGCAAATCCACTCGCCGCTCGATGGAGTTGTGGTGCTGAACACAATCTGGAAACAGGGCACGATGGGCGAGGTGCAGGAAGGCGATCAGGTGCGCGCGGGCGTGCCTTTCATGCAGGTGGTGAATCCGTCGGCCATGCAGGTGCGCGTGCTCGCCAATCAGGAGGATTTTCCCAGCTTGCAGGTCGGGCAGACGGCGAAAGTCCGGATGGACGCGTATCCAGAGATGGTGTTCCCCGCCAAGCTGGATCAAGTTGCTCCCATCGGCGAAGGCGGGGATTTTACCAGCAGACTTCGGTCCTTCGTGGTGATTGTCTCGATTGAGGGAAATGATCCCAAGCTGATGCCTGATCTTTCTGCGGCGGTGGACGTGGATGTCGCGAAACAGAGTGCTGGAGCAGTCGCCGCATCAAGCGCTGGGAGCATTTCGGAATGATCAGGCGATTTCATCAGCTTTCGATGGGACGCAAGGCGATCGTTGTCGCGATCCTCTTGCTGGCGGGAAGCGGAGTCGTGCTGGGGGCGGTCCGGCTCGGCAAGCGATCGCCCACGGTTCCCACCATTGAAGTGAAGCGCGGAGAGTTTCTCGACTCCATGCAATTTCGGGGCGAGGTGAAAGCCCTGAAATCGGTGACGATCAGCGCTCCAGCGGAAGCGGGCGATCTGCAAATCATCAAAGTTTCGGCAGAAGGTACGGCCGTAAAACCGGGCGACGTTGTGGTGGAGTTCGACAAAACGAAGACGGAACAGGATCTTGCACAGTACCGGTCCAGTCTCAAATCCGCAGAAGCAGAGATTGACCAGGCCCGCGCCCAGGCGCGACTGGCAGAAGAAGAAGACAAAACCACGGTGCTGAAATCGCGCTATGCCGTGGAGACGGCGAAACTGGAGGCCAGCAAGCAAGAGATTGTCTCCAAGATCGAAGGCGAAGAGGCCAAGCTAAAGCTGGCTGACGCCGAGCAATCGTTGCGCGAAGCAGAGACCAAACAGAAATCGGACCAGGCGCTCAACAAGGCGACCATTGAGAGCAAGGAACAAGGCAGCAAGAAAGCCAAATACGACGTGGAACGCGCGGAACGCGCCCTGGCGCAAATGAGCGTGCACGCACCATCGGCCGGGACGCTCAGCCTCTTGCAGCATTGGGGCGGCTCAGGTCCGGTCCCCTACCGGCCCGGCGATCGAGCGTGGCCGGGGGCTGCGATTGCGGAATTGCCGGATGCTACGACGCTACGCATTTCTGCCCGTGTGGATGAGACGGAACGCGGCCGGTTGGCTGCGAAACAGACAGTTACGGTACAACTCAATGCCATACCGGACCGGCAATTCACGGGACATATTGAGCAGATCGGCGCCATCGCCAGCATGGATTTCAACAGCGGCTGGCCCATCACCCGCAATTTTACTCTCGAGATCGTTCTCGATCAGAGCGATCCGCGATTCAAACCCGGCATCTCAGGTGAGGTCACGGTGGTGGTCGACCGCGTCGCGGACGCATTGACCATACCTGCGCAGGCTTTGTTTCAGAAGTCGGGACAGAACGTGGCCTACGTCTGGCATGGGAACCAGTTTGAGGAACGGGAGATCGAGGTGGGAAGAAGAAGCGGAGACAAGATCATGATCGCCAAGGGCGTTCGTGCGGGAGAACAAGTGGCGCTCAAAGATCCAACGGCGAAGGAGTAGACAGTCGCGATGAGAGGTCGGACGGCTATCACGTGGGCGGTCGTGGCGGTCGTTCTTTGCGCCGTCGTCGGCGTAGTGGCGGCGGTGCGCCGGGCCACGCCGGCAGCGACTGGCGATGAGATCCCCACAGGCATGGTGAAACGTGGCGATCTCGAGATGCAGGTGTACACCACCGGAGAGCTGCGCGCAAGCCATTCTGAGATACTGACCGCGCCCCCGATCGGCGGGGGCTCACTGCAGATCACGCATTTGCTGCACACCGGCGCCGCAGTCAAGAAGGGCGATCTGGTGATGGAGTTCGATCCCAGCGAGCAGCACTACAAGCTGGATCAGAATCGGTCCGAGTTATTGCAGGCCGAACAGGAAATCACCAAGGCGAAGGCAGACGCAGCCGTCGTGTCGGCTCAAGACAAAGTGGCGCTGCTTAAGGCGAAGTTCGACGTAAGACGGGCCGAGTTGGAAGTTCAAAAGAATGAACTCGCCAGCACCATCGACGCACGGAAAAATGATCTCGCTCTGGAACAGGCAAAGCGCGTGCTGGCCGAGCTGGAACAAGACGTCAAGTCCCGCAGTGCATCGAATCAGGCCACGATCTCGCTGGCAGAGGAAAAACGAAACAAGGCCAAACTTGCGATGGATCAGGCGCAGGGCAACATCGACAAGATGCACGTTACCGCTCCGATGGACGGTCTGGTCGCGCTGGAGAAGAACGAGGGCAGTGCGGGCGGAATGTTCTTCAGCGGGATGTCCCTGCCGGAATACCACGAAGGAGACCAGGTTGAAGCCGGCAGGTCGGTGGGGCAGGTGATCGACCCCAAAGAAATGGAACTGGCCGCCAAGGTGGGAGAACTCGAGCGCAACAACATCAAGGAAGGACAGTCGGTGGACATCCAACTGGATGCGCTGCCGGGCAACCGTTTTCACGGCACGGTGAAGACCGTGGGCGGCGCCAACAGCCGCAGGTTCTGGGAGGACGACACCAGCACCAAGTTCGAGGTCACGATCACGCTCTCGAACACTGACTCGCGGCTGCGGCCGGGCCTCGCCGCTCACATCGTGATTCAGGGAGAGCCGCGAAAAGGCGTGCTCTACGCACCCCGGCAGGCGATGTTCCTGAAGGAAAGCAAGCGCGTGGTCTACGTTCGCAATGGCAACAGCTTTGATCCGCGCGAAGTGAAGATTCAGGCCGAAAACGAGAGTCGCGCGGCCATTGAGGGGATTGCCGCTGGCACCGAGATCGCATTGATCGATCCCACCGCGCCGCGGAAATCCACGGGGTCCAGCACGCCCGCCCCTGGCGCGGGCGCAGGAGGCGCGCCGTAATGTCTTCCATCGCCTCAGCCACGCCCAGTCGCGTGCCGCACGGCTACCAGCAGTGGTTCCCCGATATGCAATTGGGGTTGCAAAACCTGCTGCTGCACCGCCTGCGCTCTTTGCTGACCATGCTGGGAATGATTTTTGGAGTCGCGGCCGTGGTCTCGATGCTCTCGATCGGTGCAGGCGCTCGGCAGAAGGTGATGGCACTGATTGAGCAGATGGGCGTCCACAACCTGATTGTGGAGGCGAAGGAGACCACCGAGTGGCAGGCTCACCAGAAGATTCGCAAGATTTCTCAGGGGCTCTCGTTCCAAGACTATCGCGTCATTCGCGATGATGTGAACGACATCGTCGCGGGCACACCGCGCAAGCGTATGACTCCGTCGAAGACCATTCCCAAGTCACAGCAGGATCCGCCAACGGTGTACGGAGTCAATCCGAACTACCTGAAGATCGCGGGACTGCATGTGCTGCAAGGAAGATTCTTCAGTGAGGACGAAGAAACCCGGGCTGCACCGGTCATCGTATTGGGCGCGGCGGCCCGGTCGAGCCTGTTCGGCTCCGCGGATCCGATCGGCCAGTACGTCAAGGCGAATGAAACCTGGTTCCGCGTCATCGGCGTGGCCTCGCCGCAACTGAGTTCGCAAACCGAAGTGGCAGGAGTGCCCACGCAGGATCTCAACAACATCATGTACATCCCGCTGAACTCGGCGATGCTGCGGATGGAGGACAACTACAGCGACGTACGCGATGAGATCGACGGAATCTACCTGAACATTCGGGATAACGCGGACATGGCTTCCGTGGCGCAGGTGGTGCGGGCGATTCTGGATTCGTCGCATCATTCTGCTGGAGATTTCAGTGTCATCGTGCCGGCCGAGTTACTCGCCGAACAGAAGCGGACGGAGCGTCTGTTCAACGCCGTCATGGTGGCGATTGCCTCCATCTCGCTGTTGGTGGGCGGAATCGGAATCATGAACATTATGCTGGCCAGCATTTTGGAGCGCACACGCGAGATCGGCGTCCGCCGGGCGGTAGGCGCGCGGCAGTCGGACATCATTCGCCAGTTCGTGGTCGAGGCCATGCTGATTTCTTTTGTGGGAGGAAGCCTCGGGATTGTCTTCGGGTTTGTGATGTCGCGTCTGATCGCGTTGCTTGCAGGATGGTCGACCATCGTCACGCTTAGTTCAATCCTGCTCGCGTTTATCGTCTCGATTACGGTGGGATTGGTTTTCGGAATTTACCCTGCAGTCAAAGCCGCACGCCTGGATCCGGTGGAAGCGATTCGCTGGGAGTAGTCGGCACGGCGGCCAGTCGCCAGACTCTCACGGCTCGCTTTCACAGCAACGCTTCACAGCACGAGCCAATACAACCTTGGAGGAATTGCGGAATGAAAACTTCTCGCCTCGGGCTTCTCGTTTGTCTTCTGCTCCTTTGCATTTGCATTCTGCCCGGATGGGCACAAAAGGGTGAAGGATTCGGCGACCTCGCAACGCCCCAGGTTCGCTCGAACAAATTGGGAATGCCGGAGCATCTGCGGAATTACGTGGTCGACGGAAAGCTGAAACTCAGTTTGCAGGATGCAGTCGTTCTCACACTCGAGAACAACAGCTTCGTGAGGATTCAGGAAACGCAGGTCGAATTTTCGAAATTCTCCCTGCTGGGTGCGCACGCGCCGTTCGATCCGGTGGTAACTGGTTCGTACAGCGGGAACAACACGACTTCTCCGCCGCTCAGTAACCTTCAGCAAACGGGCGTGGTAATTCCTGCAAAGAGTATTACGAAAACGGCACAGATCAATTACTCCGAGACTTTTGAGTCGGGTACCAACGTCCAGGCAGGACTGAGCAGCAACCACAACTCCTTCATCAGTCCGCCCGGCCTCTTTGGCTTCTTTAACCCCTCGGTCGGTTCGACGCTGAATCTTCAGTTCACGCAGCCGCTGCTGAGGAATGGCTGGCTCTTTGCCAATCGGGCTCCACTGGTCATTGCGCGCCGGAATCTGCAGCAGTCCCGAGCCACGTTTGCGGCTCAGGTCAGCAACAACATTCTGCAGGCTGTGGGGCAATATTGGTCGGTGGTTGAGGCCCGCGGAAATCTGGACGTTGCGAAAAGCTCTCTGGATGCGGCCGAAGCCACGTACAAGCGCGACAAGCGCGCGCTCGAACTGGGTGCGCTGCCGCCGCTGGATATCTACCGCTCGGAGTCGCAGGTCGCGTCGCGTCGCGTGCAGGTCATCCAGAGCGAGTATGCGCTCAAGCAGGCCGAGGACGCGCTGCGCTTGACCATCGGCACGGATCAGGACCCTTACTTCCAGGCACTCGACCTTGAACTCACGGAGAAACCGGAACCCGAGGGCGAGCTGCGCACCATCGATAGCTCCGCCGCACTGCAGCAGGCCCTGACGAAGCGACCCGAGTTTGACGCGGCTCACGCGGCCCTGGCCAATGACGAGACCCGCCTTCGCCTGGCGCATAATCATCTCCTGCCCGAGCTCGATTTGACCGGATCGTACGCCAGCAATGGACTGGGCGGAACTCAAGTGAACGGGACGGGCCAGACGGTGACCGGTTCTTCGGTCAGTCAGCTTTTTGGTTTCAACTATCCGACCTATTATGCGCAGCTGTCGTTAAGCTTGCCGCTGAAAAATCGTAGCGCAAAAGCGGAACTGGGGAACGCGCTGGTGTCACGGCGCGGCGATCTTTACGGCGAGCGGCAACTCCGGGAACAGGTCAACTTGGAAGTTGGCAACGCCGTCCACCAATTAGAGCAGGCCAAGCTGAGTATCGCAGCGGGCAAGGAAGCCGTGGATCTGGCCAAGAAGAGCATGGCAGCCGAACAACGCAAATATGAGTTGGGACAAGGAACCATATTCCTTGTGCTGGAAGCGCAAACCGAGCTCGCGGCGGCGCAGCAAAGTCTGCTGCAAGCCGAAGTCGGATATCAACTCGCTGTAGCCGGAGTCGATCACGCCATCGGCGGCTTGCTGGAACCCTACCACGTGCAGATCGCGGAACTCGCGCGTTAGACGCGAACTGTGATGGCTTGGGGTCGCGCGCGTTCGCGTCTTCCCCACCGCGATCAAAGGAAGTAAACTATAGCTCCCGACCGTGCGAAAGTGGCGGAATTGGCAGACGCACCAGACTTAGGATCTGGCGGGTAAAACCGTGGGGGTTCGAGTCCCCCCTTTCGCACCAGCAAACTATTTCCCACCAAGTACGCCGCCGTTCCTGCCTTCGCGAATTCCCGTAAATATCAGCGCTCTCGAAGAACAAGGAGTTGCGAGGGTAACCGCTGAGTTAGCTTACGCGGGAGGCTCGGGCGGATTGTCTCCGTCGTAAGTCTCCGCGAACGACTCGTCAGGAGAGGCGGCCGGCCAGCCGATCATCACCAGGAATACATCGAGGACAAAGAGTGCGATCGCGATGTCGTTGAACAGTGTCGCTTGGCGGAGATCCGGCCAGAACTGGTTGGCGGCCCAAAACAGAAATGCAACGGCTAAGAGGATCGCCTTAACAAACTCCGCGAGCGGAGGCCGGTGGGCCAATTGGTAAACCAAGTAGGCGCAGGCAATCATCACTAGGGGAAATGCGGCGAGCAGATCATGCGCGTTAGCCGGAAAATGCGCAGGAAGAATGTCCCAAGCGAAAAGCACTCCCACGCTGGCAAGCGTTACCACGCCGAGGATGACCGGCAGGGCTCGGTGAGCCCGGTCCAAGCGAATATACATAGAATAACCTCTGTCGGTATGAAGCCGTAGCTACTGGGTCCTCAGGATATCCCGGCACTCCAACCTGGGAAACAACGATCGATTCTTCTTCAGACTCTGCGCAGATCTCGACGGTCAGGTCAAGCCGAGATCACTGGCTGCAGTATCCACAATAGCCTTGCCGATGGTCAGGGAGGCCGTGGCGGCGGGCGAGGGGACGTTGAGAACGTGCAGCACCTTGCCCGAAGTCACGAACTGGAAATCGTCCACCAGAGCGCCGTCGGGCTTGAGGGCCATCGCGCGAACGCCGGAGCCGCCGGGAACAAGATCGCTCTCGCGGACTTCTGGCAGCAGACGCTGCAGCGAGCGAACGAAGACCGGCTTCGACAGCGAGCGATGCCATTCGGTGAGACCGTTGCGCCAATGCTGCCGGGCCATGCGCCAGAAGCCGGGGAAAGCGAGCGACGAAGCGAGATCGCGCAGGCTGATGTGGCGGTGACGGTAGCCTTCACGAGCCAGCGCCAGGACAGCGTTGGGCCCGGCATCTACGCTGCCGGTGATGCGCCGGGTGAAGTGCACGCCGAGGAACGGAAAACGCGGGTCGGGCACGGGATAGATCAGCGCGCGCACCAGCGAAGCGCGCTCGGGTATGAGGTCGTAATACTCACCGCGGAAGGGGACAATCATCACGCCGGGGTGGTCGCCGGCCATACGACTGATGCGGTCGCTGTGGAGTCCCGCGCAGTTGATGAGCGCGGCCGTGGAAAATGCCCCGCGGGGAGTCTCTACGATGATTTCATCCGGGCGTCGCTGGATGCCGGTAGCGGCTGCGGATGTAAGAATCGTGCCGCCCCGTGCGGAAATCAGTTCCGCATATTTCTCGCACACTGCGGCATAGTTGGTGATTCCCGTGGAAGGCACGACCAGCGCTTGCAGGCCGGCAGCATGCGGCTCAATCTCATGCAATTCCTCGGGGCCGATCAAGCGCAGCCCGGCGAGGCCGTTAGCTTCTCCGCGCCGACGCAATTCTTCGAGGCGCGGGAGTTCGTCTGCCTGCGTTGCCACGATGACTTTGCCGCATACCTCGTGGGGAATGCTGTGCTCGCGGCAGAACTCCACCATGGCCGCAGCGCCCGTGACACAGAGGCGGGCTTTCATGGAGCCGGGCTTGTAGTAGACGCCGGAGTGAATGACGCCACTGTTGTGGCCGCTTTGATGGCGGGCGACACCGTCTTCTTTCTCCAGGACCAGAAGACGAAGTCGGGGAAAACGGCGCGTGATTTCGAGCGCGACCCCGAGCCCTACCACGCCGCCACCGATGATAATTACGTTGTAACGAGAATCGGTCATTGATCGCGAAAGGACGGAGAGCAGGCCCGAGGGCCGTTCCCGCTCCACCGGTCAGTTTACGACGAGAGTCACCTGGGCGCTTTGGCCAGCATCGGCCGGCGCACCCGAAGACGTACCGGTGACAGTGATCCTGTAGCTGCCCCGAGGTGTGCCCTGATGCCCGCCGCCCCCGCCCCCGCCAGTGCTGACGCCGCCGCACCCTGGAAGGGCCAACATCAGCAGAAAGAGCATCGTGATTAAGCCCAGTACTGGGCGCCCAGGCTTTCCTGGAGTGCGGCCCATTGCGCCGCAACTGATCACGATTCCCGGCAACAACAGCCATGCCGCAAACAGAATCGAACGATGGCCGGCGAACTCCTGCCACGCAGTGGTTGTCGCCGTCGTGGAAATAGTCATGACTACATTTACGGCAGAGGTGCTGGGCGTCACTGGTGTGGAGGGATTGAACAAACACTGCGTGAGGGCGGGCAGGCCCGAGCAGGAAAGCGTGACGGCACCGTCAAACGAAGAACCCACCGGTTGAATGGTCAAGTTGTAGGGGCCAGTAGTTTGGCCCGCATTCACGGTTTGGCTCGATGTGGTGGAGGTGACGAGAAAATCCTGCCCTACCGATAGCGCGACAGTGAAGGTGTGGGTGGGCGCTCCCGTGCTGTCGTGCGTGCTGACGTTGATGTTGTACTTGCCGATGGCGGCGGTGTTCGGAACGTTGATGGTCGCCGTTAGGTTAGCGGTACCTCCGCTCGCAACCGTGATGGGGTTCGCGGGAGAGAGTGTGCATGTAGCGCCGGAAAGAGCGCTGGCATCACACGCGGCATTGATCTTCCCACTGTAGAAGCTGGAGGAGGTCAGTGCGAGATTGGCGATGCCCTGACCGCCCGGAGCCAACGACAGAGTCTGAGTCCCGGAGATCGAGTAGTCGCCCACATTGAACGGCACTGTGACGGTGTGGTTGACCGAACCAAAGGCTCCAGTGACCGAGAGCGAGTATGTTCCTGCAGTGAAGCTGGTCCCGTTGATGGTAAGCGTCGCGGTCGCAGGAAATGCGCTTACAGATGTGGGGCTGATGCTGCAACTGTTCGCGCCGAAGGTGGCTGGGCAGCTCAGGGTTACGGTACCGCTGAATCCGTCCTGGGCGGTGATGGAGATTGGCCCGGTCGTCCCCGTGCTGCCAACGTTTATCTCGGGGAATGCGGAGGGTTCGGTCAGAGTGAAGTCCGGGTTCGACGTGACTCTCAAGATGAACGAAGTCGTCAGCGCGATCGGCGCTCCCGCAGTCGTCGCTTGAATGGTCACGGGATAGTTGCCGGGCGCGCTTCCTGAGGGCACTGCGATGCTCGCCGTCATATTTACCGGGTTCGTCACTGTTGGGTTAACGGTGGTTCCTGGCGTCAGGATGCAAGCTGCGCTGGGAATGTTGACTGTGCAGGAAACACTGACACCCTGATTGAACGATCCCGCGGCAGTGAGCTGGAAACTTGCTGGAGAAGATGTAGCTCCTCGCGGCACGGTCACGCTTGAGGGCGATGGGGTGGTCAGCCCGAAGCTGACGATGTGCACAGTCAAGGGAAGCTGGTGAGTGATTTGTTTCGAGTCAGAGCCGACTGCCTGCACGTTGAAGGTGTAGTCGCCACCCGCGCCACCGACGGTGACGGCAAAAGGCGTGCTGGCTTGGGGAGTCAGCGTGGACGGCGAGGCAGTGCACGTACTCGGCGGAGCCGTCGTGCCCGGTGTACAGCTTAGGGTCACAAAACTCACATACCCGTTCAGTGCGGTCGCGGTCCCGTTGACCTGCCCCGTCTGGCCGGAGAAAACGACCACAGAAGAGTGGGAGAGCGTCAACTGGAAGTCTGGGACAAAAACCAGATTGAACTGCCAAATGCCACGGCCGTAGGTGGAGGCTCGCAGCAATCTCTGACCGCCAGAATTGAAAAGTCCAAGCGCCGTCACTGCGACATCGGGCAGGAATCCGGGCTGGTTCGTGCTTGGGTTCGGGCCGAGCTCTGTCCAACTGGCGGAGGAGGTGGAACTGGCGAACACGCCGACGTCGGTTCCGACATAAATCTGGCCATAGTAAGGATCAACCACCACGGCGTTGACGGGCGAGTCCGGCAGATTGGCAGTGTAGTCGGTCCAGCTTGCGCCAGCGTTGGTGGTTTTCCAGACATGGCCTGTGCCTCCGGTAAATCCCATGACCGTTACGTAAGCTCTATGGCCGCTGGGATCGGACGTATCAACCGCCACGCCGGAAATCGGGAACTGGTTCGGATTGATGTTGCCTTGAGGTCCGTTGTTGGTCACGTCGGTGAAACCGGAAATTCCAGCCAAGGGGCTGATCGTGACACAAACATGGCCGCCCGCGGGCGTGTCGAGGGGTCCGTTAAGGGGGCCGAGTCCGCTGGTGGTGGCGTAGATGACTGTAGAGCCGTCGCTGTCGGTTGGGCCTCCGGCGGCGATGGCGCGCACCAGGTTCACTTCACTTCCGGAGCAGGTTCCAGAATCCAGGGTATCGAAGTTCGGGCTCAACGCCGTATAGGCGCCGCCCGTACGCGAGCCGCGCCACACGCGGCATGTACCGACGAGCATGGCCGTCGTCGACTGCGGATCGAGAATATAGGGAAAATAGAAATCGCCATCGTCGCCGCCGACCGTGCTGCTCGTAGCCACGAATCCGAATCCGCTGTTGATGCAGTTCACCCCGCTGGAACAGAGTTGAACGCCGAGACCGCCGGGCGGAACGTCGGGATTCGAGGCATAAGAGTTCGAAGGTGCGTTGGGATCGATCGCGTTGTAGCCGCCATCGCCGCCCAGCACGTTGGCCCAGCCCAGGTTCGTCGTGGCCTGGCTGGTCGCGGGCGAACCGTTGTCCTGCGTGCCCCCGAGCAGGGTGTTCTGGTCGGTCGGATGCTGCGAAAAACTGACGAATTGCGCCATCGATCCCAAATTCTGGTTCAGATCGTCGAACTGGTTCGTGCCCGAGCAGGCGCCGGTGTTCAGCCCGCCGAATCCATCGAGAGCGCGATAGATGCCGCCGTCGTTGGCGAAGTACATCAGCGCATTGCCCGAGTCGCTGCCCGAGGTGGGGATCATGTAAGCGAGCGCATGCTGGTCAGGATGCACGCGCGCAGGCGCGCCGATGGGGGCGCATCCGTAAGCGTGGGTAAGGTTCATGAACGGCAACGAACTGCAGCCCGGATTCTGCGAATTGATGGAGCACTTGTAGAGATTAATTGCTCCCGCGTACAAGTCCGTACCCGACGCGTTGGGAACTGCCAAGAGTTCGAGATTGTAGGAGCCTTGTTGAACACCGCAACCATAGAAGTCGCCGCAGTTTGTGATGCCAGAGTCGGAGATGGAATTCCACGACGTACCGCCGTTGAGACTCTGCCAGATGCCGTGGTCCACGGGGCTGCCGCTCGAGTCCAGCGAGACATACCAGGCGTACATTTCATTGCGGGCCGGCACGACCGTGATCTCTGCGCGGTAGATGGGGCAAGCACGGCTGTCCGACGCAGATTGCGGCGGGCAGGCAGCGGTGCTGAGAGCAGATGCGCCGGGCTGGTTGACGAGACGCGTCCAGTTGATTCCGTCGGGCGACGAGTAGAAGCCGTGATAGCGAACGGCCGCGATAAACAAATCGGCACTCGCGTTGTAGACGACCGAGGTCGCAGAGGTAGCATCGGTCGCCGCGCCGCCGTCGAAAAGCGAGTTGTAGGTCCAAGTCAAGCCGGCATCGAGCGAAGTGTAGAGACCGCGAGTGGTGTTGGCGGTGACGGCGCCATCCACCAATCCTTCCGAGGATGTGGCCATAGCTGAGACGACCGTGCTCGTATGTCCGCTAGCTGTACTGAAGGCCATTCGCGTGCCACCCAGTCCGCTAAAAGAAAGCGCGCCGCCATTCGCGGTGGGAATCAGAGTCCAAGTGTTCCCCGCGTCGGTGGAGCGCAGAATGCCCAGGCCGAAATAAGAATCGCCGGAGTTGTCTGCTTCGCCGGTCGCCGCCAGAATCACTGTCTTCGCAGGATCGGTATTGCCAGGCTGTATGACGAGAGAACCGATCGAGAGCGTCGCCGCGTCATCTGATACGGGAGTCCAGGTCACGCCGCTCGCGGTGCTGTTGGCGGCGTTGGTAGACTTCCACACTCCGCTTTGTGCGCCTGCGATGTAGACCGTGTTTCCAGTTCGGTCGGCGGGATCGATGGCGACAGCGGTCGCGCGTCCAGCAAC
>JADGNQ010000432.1 GCA_017883385.1 Candidatus Sulfotelmatobacter sp. | reverse complement strand
GGTGGTCTGCCGGACCGTCGCCAGTATCTGGCTACAGGGGATGCGGCCGGAGAACAAAAACTCAGCGCGGCGGCCAAAACTTTTGGCGCGCAAACACGTCAAAAAGCATCGAGTGAACTAAGAATGCCTAGAGAACTGCATCGTAGTTGGCGGTCTTCCATGCTCGCGCTGGTTGCGGCGGGATTGGGCTTGCTGTCGGGCTGTGTCGGAACCAAGGCGGCGCCGGGACCACCGCCGCCGGTGCCGGTGCTGGCCGCGACGGTCGAACAGAAAAACGTTCCCGTCCGAGTCCACGCGATCGGCACGGTAGAAGCTTATTCGACCGTGTCGGTGAAGACCCAGATCACGGGCGAGTTGACGGGTGTGTTCTTCAAGGAAGGCGACGACGTCCGCAAGGGGCAGTTGATTTTCACGCTCGACAAGCGCCCGCTGGAAGCGGAATTGAACCGCGCGCAAAGCAACCTGGCGAAGGATGAAGCGGCCGCCGCCAATGCCCGCCTGCAACAGCACCGTTATGAAGCGCTCGTAAAGGCCGGGGTAGTTTCGAAGGAACAGTATGACCAGTTGGAATCGAGTGCGCAGGCTTCCGATGCGGCGGTCGCCGCGGACAAGGCAGCGGTGGAGAACGCCAAGGTGCAGCTGATCTATTGCTCGATCTACTCACCGATCAACGGCCGCACCGGAAATCTGATTGTGCACCAGGGCAACATGATCAAGGCGAATGACGTTCCGGCGCTGGTGAACATCAATCAGGTGGAGCCGATTTACGTCAGCTTCACTGTGCCGCAGCAATATCTGGCGGAAGTGAAGCAGTACGCGAGCGGTGGCAATCTGCCGGTCGAAGCCGTGATTCCGGGAGTGACGGGAAATGACGTGCGCGGTCCGGTACGTGGCAAGCTCAGCTTTATTGACAATCAAGTGGATTCGACGACCGGAACGATCAAGCTGAAGGGCGTTTTCGTGAATGGCGACCGGCGGCTCTGGCCGGGCCAGTTCGTGGACACCTATCTCACTCTCAAAACACAACCGAATGCGCTGGTGATTCCATCGCAGGCCGTGCAGAACGGCCAGCAGGGGACTTTCGTCTTCGTAATCAAAGAAGACAACACGGTGGAAGCGCGGACGATCACGACGAGTGACGCGCAGCAGCAGGGACAGGTGATCGTGCAGAAGGGTCTGGCGGTCGGCGAACGCATCGTTATCGACGGGCAGTTGCGTCTGGTGCCAGGGAGCAAGGTACAGATCAAGCAAGCAGCCGCGACTCCGGCTCCGCAGGTGGAGCAGGGAACGCGCGCCGGCTCGTAGCAGGATTCTCGTATGAATATCGCAGAGGGCTTCATCCGGCGTCCGGTCATGACCACCCTGATCATGCTGGCGATTCTCCTGTTCGGGATCATGGGGTATCGCCAGTTGCCGGTGAGCGATCTTCCCAACGTGGACTTTCCCACGCTGCTGGTGAGTGCCAGCCTGCCGGGAGCCACACCGGAAACCATGGCTTCCGCGGTCGCGCAGCCGCTGGAGCGGCAGTTCTCTACCATCGCCGGACTGGACTCGATGACCTCGAGCAGTTCGCAGGGCGGCACTCAGATCACGCTGCTGTTCAACCTGAGCCGCAATATTGACGCGGCCGCGCAGGACGTGCAGGCCATGATCGCCAAGGCCGCTCGCGACCTGCCGCAAAACATGCCCAGCCCGCCTTCCTACCAGAAGGTGAACCCGGCCGACCAGCCGGTGCTGTACATGTCGCTGAATTCGCCGACCCTGCGCCTGTCCGACGTGGACGAGTATGCCGAGACGCTGATTGCGCAGCGCGTTTCCATGGTCAGTGGCGTAGCGCAGGTGCAGGTATTGGGCGCGCAGAAGTACTCGGTGCGCGTGTCACTGGATCCGAAGCAATTGGCGAGCCGGCAGGTGGGCATCGACGAGGTAGCGCATGCGATCGACCAGGGCAACGTCAACCTGCCGACCGGGACGCTGTTTGGCGCGAACCAGGCGTTCATCGTCCAGGCCACCGGACAGTTGAACAAGGCTGCCGATTACGCGCCGCTCATCGTGACCTATCGCAACGGGGCGCCGGTTCGGCTGAACGATGTGGGCACGGTCCGGGACAGCGTCGAAAACGACAAGACGGCGACTTGGTATTTTGACCAGGAATTCGGAGTGCGCCGCGCCATCCTGCTGGCCATCCAGCGCCAGCCCGGGACCAATACCGTCGAGGTGGTCGACAACGTCAAGCAGTTGCTGCCCACTTTCAAAGACCAGATGCCGCCTTCGGTCCGGATGAACATTCTCTACGACCGGTCGGTCAGCATCCGCGACTCCGTCACGGACGTGAAGTTCACACTGTTCCTGTCGCTGGTACTGGTTGTCCTCGTCATCTTCCTGTTCCTGCGGAACGTCTCGGCCACGGCTATTCCCAGCCTCGCGCTGCCGCTTTCGCTGGTGGGCACGTTTGCGCTGATGTACGTGATGGGGTACTCGCTTGACAATCTGTCGCTGATGGCGCTGACGCTCTGTGTCGGTTTTGTCGTGGACGATGCCATTGTGGTGCTGGAGAACATCGTCCGCCATATGGAGATGGGAGAGGAGCCGATGACGGCTGCGCTCCGGGGGTCGAAGGAGATCAGCTTCACCATCGTCTCGATGACGCTGTCGCTGG
>JADGNQ010000207.1 GCA_017883385.1 Candidatus Sulfotelmatobacter sp. | reverse complement strand
GGGAGTCAAGCGGCTCGGACGGAAAATGGGCAACTGGCTTACCCGCAACCAGGCTCAAGAGCTAGTGAATGCTGCTTCGAAGACCAATCTACGCGGTTGGAGAGATGGAGCAATGGTCGGATTGCTGTTGGGATGTGGGTTGCGGCGCTCGGAAGTTGTGGGTTTGAACCTCGATCAGCTGCAGTCGAGAGAGGGTCGCTGGGTCATTGTGAATTTGGTCGGCAAGGGAGCACGGCTACGAACCGTACCAGTGCCATCGTGGTCCAAGGAACTTGTCGATGCCTGGCTCCGGCATTCCGGAGTGACCGACGGTAAAGTATTTAGGCAGGTTCTGAAGGGAGGAATGGTGCAACCCTCAGGTGTGACGGCAAACGTAGTCTGGTACGCGGTGAAGCGGTGCGCCGGACAAGCCGGCATAAACAACCTGGCGCCACACGACCTTCGCCGCACTTGCGCCCGCCTGTGCCACGGTTCAGGAGGCGAACTGGAACAGATTCAGTTTCTGCTTGGCCACGCCTCCGTGCAAACAACGGAACGGTACATCGGCAGCAAACAGAAGCTTCAAGATGCCGTGAATGATCCGACTTGGAATTTCGGTCGCGAGCGACAGCGCCTGAAAGGTTCTAGGCGCTCCCGTCACGGAGTCTTGGCGATAGCGTCCTTTATCATTCACTACCTGGGTTGGCAAGCCAGCAACATGTTTTGGGGGCATTTGTCCGAGATGCTGCTTTATCGTGCAAGTGAAGCGACCACATTCGTAAAGCCGACTTGTCGTTACCAAAGGGCGGAAGTTTCTATGGTTAAGTGGTAGAAATCGGTGCAACCTATTCGACGCATTAAAGAACAGCCAATGTTGCCTTTAATGGGCCAGCCAATGTTGGCGGGCATCGATGATGAAGGAGATGTGGATGCGTTTCATGATGGTGGTGATCCGCAAAGGGTATGAAACGGCAGCTGCGCAAAGAGGCTATCGGAGGCTACTGGATCATTCACGTCCGTTCGCGGGAAGAGGCGCTCGAATGGGCCAGGCGAGCACCGATGGCCAACAACGAGATCATCGATGTGCACCAAATCTACGAGAGGGCCGATTTCTCCATAGTCGTGCAGAAAGCAGCCGTGCAGAAAGCAGCCGTGCAGAAAGCAGCCGTGCAGAAAGCAGCCGTGCAGAAAGCAGCCGTGCAGAAAGCAGCCGTGCAGAAAGCAGCCGAAGGCTTCGAGGAGCTTTCGAACGCGGCTGCGGCAAAGGCTTGAGCGACATTCAGGCATGAGCGACACACATAAAGCGATCGAGGCCGTGTGGAAGATCGAGTCCACGCGACTCATCGCAGGGATTGCCCGCGTTACCCGCGACATCGGCATTGCGGAGGAACTCGCTCAGGATGCGCTGGTTGCAGCTCTCGAACGATGGCCGGACGAAGGTATCCCAGAAAAACCTGCCGCGTGGCTGATGACAGCGGCAAAGCGGCGTGCCATCGACGCTCTGCGCCGTGGCCGGATGCTGGAACTAAAGCACGGAGAGATTGCGCGGGAACTAGAGTTTCAGCAGCAGCGACTGGGTGAAGCAATGGATCAAGCTCTGGACCAGGTCATTGATGATGATGTTCTCCGCCTCATCTTTACCGCCTGCCACCCAGTGCTGACGGTCGAGGGGCGGGTTGCGCTGACCTTGCGCGTGGCCTGCGGTCTTACTACAGCCGAGATTGCCCGGTCTTTCCTGGTGCCGGAGAAGACGCTGGGCCAGCGCATCTTCCGAGCCAAGAAGACACTGTCCGAGGCTCATGTTCCCTTTGAGACTCCGCGCGGCGACGATTTGAGAAAGCGGGTTGAATCAGTACTGTCTGTGGTCTACCTGATCTTCAACGAGGGATACACCGCAACCTCTGGAGAGGAGTGGATGCGGGCAACACTGTGCGTGGAAGCCGTCCGCCTTGGCCGCAGGCTGGCAAAGCTTCTTCCTGATGAGTCAGAGGTCCATGGCCTCCTCGCGCTCATGGAGTTGCAGGCATCGCGCACCGCAGCGCGTCGCGGACCAACCGGAGAAGCCGTCCTCTTGTCCGAGCAGGACCGTTCTTTTTGGGACCACGCGCAGATTCAGCGAGGAATGGCTGCACTAGCGCGCGCTCAGGATCTCGGTGGCGGCGCCCACACGTACGCCCTGCAGGCGGCGATCGCCGCGTGCCACGCACAAGCCAAGACTGCAGCGGAGACCGACTGGAAGCAGATCGTCCTCCACTATGACGCCCTGCTTCAGATCAGCCCATCTCCCATTGTGGCGCTGAACCGCGCAGTAGCCGTCGGAATGGCACAAGGACCGGCCGCTGGACTCCACGCGCTCGGTGCGCTCGCAGCCGAACCCGCGCTGGCCAACTATCATCTGCTGCCCAGCGTCAGGGCAGATTTGCTCACGAAGCTGGGACGCTTTGCCGAAGCGCGCGAAGAGCTGCAACGCGCCCTCGCGATGACCGAAAACCGTCGCGAGCAGGATTTGCTGACGGCAAAGCTAAACCAGACGCCGCTCAATGATCGATCGAATTGAATCAATGGAGAGAGTTGATTCTTAAAATAAGGCGCGGGCGAAGGAAAAACTTAGACCCTTTGTAGAATTCGGGTCAGGCCATTCGTCGACATAGTGAAGGCAGGACAAACGGCCTTTCCGAAAACCGTTACACCACAAAGGAGAAAACATGCCGCAATATTTGCTTACTAATTACCTCCCCGACAACTTCGACCCATCGACTGTGGACGAAGCGACGGTACACGCTATCGACGTGCTCAACGAAGAGTTGATCGCTGCTGGTGCCAGGCTCTTAGCTGTCGGCCTCGCCCCAGCCAGCCAAGCGAAGTCGCTACGGACGCAGCCCAATGGCGAACTGCTCATCACCGACGGCCCGTATCTGGAAGCCAAGGAGCACGTTGGTGGTTTTTGGATACTGGAAGCCGCTGACATGGACGAGGCGCTGGCGTGGGCCCGCAAGGCTGCCATCGCCGTCCCGGTGTCGGGCGAGGTGCGCGAGATCCCATACAGCAGCCTGCCGACCGGCACACCTCACCCATCGCGCCAGCGAAAGCCGTGAGCACCCCACCGGCGAAACCGGCTCCTCCTCCGACCTCAACAACGGTCTCGGCGACGACTCCGGGCGGACGAGCGAAATGTCCACGACGATTTGTAGAATTCCAGTGCTGCCGTTCGTTAACAAAGTGAAGGCAGGTCAGACGGGCCCGCCCGGAGACCGTTCCAGGAGAAATCATGTCGCAATATCTAGTTGCCATTCACCACCCCGACAACTTCGACCCGTCCACCGTAACGGAAGAGACAATGCGCGATATCGGCGCACTCAACAAGGAAATGATGGCGGCCGGCGTCAGGTTCTTCGCCGGCGGCCTGCAGCCGGAAACCAAGGCGAAGTCGCTGCGGGCGCAGCCCAATGGCCAGGTGCTCATCACGGACGGACCGTATCTGGAAGCTAAGGAGCACGTGGGAGGCTTTTGGATCCTGGAAGTCGCTGACCTGGACGAGGCACTCGCATGGGGCCGCAAGGCTGTCGTCGCCTGCCGGACGCCGGTCGAGGTACGCCCGTTTTTTGAGATGCCCCCCTCAAAATGAGCAATCAACTCACTCGTCGCGACTTCGCTATCCGCAGCGCCGGCTTTGGTCTGGCTTTGGGACTCGGGCCCGCCGCTACGCTGGCGGAGGCCGAGCAAGCCTCGCGCTCAGAAACTTCGCCGGCGGTCGCGGATCCATATTCCCTCGTCGATCCGGAATTTCTTCCTGCGCTGAAGCAGTTCCCCGCCGTTGACCTCTCAGCGGAGATAGTCCGCAAGTTCCGGCAATCGCCCAGCATGCCCCCATTGCCTGGTCCCGCGCCGCAGCCCGTGGAGCGGCATATCCCCGGACCGCCAGGTGCACCCGAGGTTCGTCTTTGGGTCGTTGATCCTGCGCCGGCGGAGAAGAGCAAGCCGGTGTTGCTTCACACGCATGGCGGCGGCTTCGTGATGCCCGACCCCTGGTTGCTGCCCCGACTGCAGGGGATCGCGACAGGTTGCCACTGCGTCGTCGTCTCTGTGGACTATCGGCTGGCTCCGGCGACGCGCTATCCCGGTTCGCTTGAGGACAATTGCGCCGCCCGCAAATGGGTTCACGCCCATGCAGCGGAGCTCGGCATTGATCGCTCCAGAATTGCCGTGGGCGGTGAGAGCGCGGGCGGCGGCCATGCAGCGAGCCTTGCGATTCACGCGCGCGACCGCAACGAAGTCCCCATCGTCTTCCAGCTGCTCATCTACCCCGGGCTGGACGACCGAACGGGCAGCACACGTCCAGCGCCGCCCGCCGTTGGCCACTTTATGTGGAATGCGAGTGCCAATCGTCTTGCCTGGAGCTCGCTGCTCGGCGTTCCAGTTGGCTCGTCCAGGGTGCTGGCAGCCGCCGTCCCCGCCCGGGTAGCCACCGTCCGCCGGCCTGCCGCCTGCCTGGATCGGTGTCGGTGCTCTCGACCTGTTCGTCGAAGAAGACATGGAGTACGCGCGCCGACTCGTCCACGCCGGAGTCGCAACCGAACTCCTGGTCGTGCGTGGTGCCTTCCACGGATTCGATCTCGTCGTGCCGGACGCCGAAGCCTCTAAGCAATTCAGAGTGAGTTGGAAGTCTGCGCTGCGCAAGGCATTCGCCACTGGCAAAGTTGTTTAGCAGAAAAGCTGAAAGTGTCGCGGCGGAGTGCGCAGCAGTAAGGAAATCTTCCTGGACGGTTTGTCGAAATTCGGGTCCGGTCGTTCGTCGTCCTAATGAAGGCATAGGCCAGCCTTAAAAGCGATGAAAGGGCGGCCGTGGCCACCACCGTATTCGCAATCGAGCGCGGCCTCATAGAGAAGGCCCATTCTAAGGAGGAGAACAATGTCTAGAAAAATTAGCGCAATCGCGATCATAGGATTCGCACTGCTTGTAGTGCTCGGTACGGTGCATCCGGCCATGGCACAGGCCGCCGCAACGCCGTCTCCCGCAACACCGTATTCGAAGATGGCTCCGATCGACCAGTACCTTATGGCCGACCGAGCCGCGGAAATCGCACTGGCGCGCAGTGCAGCGCCGGAGTCCATTTCACGCGACGCCGAGGTAATGATTCTTGGACGCCACGGATTTGAAACAGCGGTCAAAGGCAAAAACGGTTTCGTGTGTGCCGTGGGACGCTCGTGGACATCCACTGTGGATGCTGAATTTTGGAATCCGAAAGTGCGGGTTCCCGCGTGTGTTAACGCGGCAGCCGCGCGTTCCTACCTTCTGCGCGTCAACAAAGAGACCGAATGGGGACTGGCGGGACGCACGCCGGCACAGATGAATGAGGCCATCTCGGCTGCCATCGCCAGGAAAGAACTTCCGCCGATGGAGCCTGGGGCCATGTGCTACATGATGTCCAAGGAAGGATACGGCGGCGACAGCGTCCCCCACTGGCCTTCCCACCTCATGTTTTTCTACTCGGATACCGACCTCGCAAGCTGGGGAGCGAATCTGCCGGGTTCCCCGGTCGTTGGTGTGAACGACCCCGTGGAGCACCTGACGCAGTTCGTGGTGGTCGTGCAACGGTGGTCAGACGGATCGGAATATCACGAAGGCCCTGCTGCGGAGCATCATCATTAGCACCGATACCCCGCCGGACCTTTGCGGAATACCACCCATGACGGAGCAGAAAGCGTTCTGACCGTTGGACACTCGCACGAGGCCGATCAAGCCTGGGTTTCAGATCTTCTCGCGGTTCGTCTCCCCCTGTGCCCCAAGCTTGCCATTCGACTGATCAGTCAGTTTTCAACCGAGTTGGTCCGGAGTGTTCTAGCAGGCGAACTGAATCTAGCGCTGGTGACGGCGTGATTCACTGGAGTACAGAAGAAAAGTTGCACAAGCGCGCATACCGGACGTTGCGGGTGCCTGAGACGGTTCTTCACCGCGTTCATCGAAGCTTCGCAGAGCAAGCTAAAGTCAACCCCAGCGAAAAGGCAAAACGCAACACAAAACTCGTCAGGCGCTGTTCACCCGCCTTGGTGCTTTGCGTTTTGCTGTTTTGTTGCCCGTATCACGTACACGCCAGGCCTTGCGAACGTCGGCTGCGAGTTGTTCTTGCCGAGGCTTGACCCACGGAGCATAGTGCTTCTCGGTGATCCTCACGCTCTTGTGGCCAAGCAGCATTGAGACCTGTTCCAGCGGTACACCGGCTAGCAGCATCTCGACTGCGAATGTGTCCCGAAGCATGTGCGGATGGCAACGCTTCAGCGAGCCGTTAACGCGGCGCAGCTTGGCAATTTTGAATAGTCGCCGAAAGCTTCGATGCCAATTGCCAACCACGGATTTCGGTGAGCCGTTCCCAGACCAAAAAAAGTACCGAGGATTCGGACTGGGCCGGGCGGAATGTCTCTTAGGGACTCCGCGACGTTAGGAGGGAGCGGAACGTATACAGGACTGCCGGTCTTTGCGCGGTATAGGAACAACTCACCGTTTTCGTTCAGCCGGCGCCTTTCCAGTGTCACAGCATCCCTGATTGCAAGTCCACTCCAACGCATTAGCAACGTGAGAATGCGGAGCCGTGTCGTCTGATTTCTGCATTCCACCCAGCCTTTGGGCTGATAGATGTATGTTGCATCCATGATCTTGGCGAACTCATTTTTTGGAAAGTAGTCCGTAGGAGGCCCGTCCGCTCTGATTCGCCCGAGCAGAACAGCAGGATTAGACTTGATCCAGCCGAGGCGTAAGCGGTAGTACAAGAATCCGATTAGCCTCTCCTGTTTCTTTTCTTCGCGAGTGGGCCATCGGTCCATGTGTCACGGAAGCCTTCGAGATCGGCAGCTGTGATCTCAGTGACGTGTGTTAACCCCACCGAATCGCTCCAGCCGAGGAATTGTTTCTCGAAGATAGTGGTCAGCTTGTCTACTGTGGAATCGGCTAGATTCTCATTGCGCTTGCTGTTTAAGAATCGTGCCACCCCTTCTTTGACAGTGACTAGAGTAGGCTCGGGGCGAGAAGCCTCTTCCAGTCCCTGCTCCTTCGCCTCATATTCCTCCTCCAGCTTACGCTTGAAGTCTTCGGCCTTTTCCCAGCTTCGTGTTTTGGCGCTGCGACGGATGAACGGACCGTCAGATCCAAGTAGACCGTTTATCCACTTGGGGCAGCGGCAATGCTTGCAGTTGAGGTCGCTGGAGGGGCAGGCAGGGAGGATAGTGGCGGGA
>JADGNQ010000431.1 GCA_017883385.1 Candidatus Sulfotelmatobacter sp. | reverse complement strand
CGGCGCCAAGGAAGTCAGTTTTTCACTCTGCACTACTGGCAGAGGAGCGATCCTCTTGCGCTCGGGTTTATAATGCAATCGTATGCATCGCCTGATGTCCTTCGCGGCCTGCACGCTTTTCCTGGCGCTACCCTTGTGGGCGCAGCACGGAGGCGGTCACGCAGGTGGCGGGCATGGTGGCGGTTTCTCCGCACACGGCGGCGTCAGCGCCGGTCACGGTGGTGGTTTCGCGGGCCATGCAGGCTTCAGCGGCGGCCACGCTCGCAGCGGTATGCGTTCCGGTCCCAGAATTTCTCGCGGCCCCTCTCACATGCGTTCCTCGCGCACCGGCTTCTCGCGTGGTCCCGTTTTCCGCGATCGCTTCCGGGGGCAACGCTCTCGCACCTTCGGCTTCCGAAACAACTGCGTTGGCTTCGCCTGCCGCGGCCGTTTCTTCTATCCGTATGCGTATGGCGGATACTACGATCCCTACTGGTGGTGGGATTCCGGTTCGTCCTACGACGAAGACTATGCACGTGACCGAGAAACCGCCAACCAGATGAACACGCAAAGCCTCGAAGAGCAGCGGATGCGCCGCCAGGAAGAGGCCGACGGAGATCAGGACTCCTACGCGCGCTCGGCGCCCGCTTCTCGCGAACAGAAAGAAGAAGGCGCTGCAATTGCGCCCGTCACTGTGCTCGTCTTCCGCGACCAGCACAAACAGGAAGTGCAAAACTACGCGATCGTCGGCCAGACACTCTGGAATTTCGCTCCTCAGCGCACCCAAAAAATTCCCCTCGCCGACCTCGATCTGGTCGCAACCACGAAGGCAAACGACGACCGCGGCCTGACGTTCCACGTGCCCCCCTCAAGCGAAGCCCAGTAGGGAACCCGCCGTTCACAGCACCCTTTCCCCATTCACTGCATCCAACACCGCATTCACCCGATCCGCGTTCCCTTTCCGCCTCAGAGCATGTAGATTGGAATCAACTGTTTAGGTCATGTTCAAGGGTCTGGGGAACCTGCAAAAACAAGGGGTCAACCCTCGCCCGAATGCTAAAATAATCGAATACCCACTATGCCTCTAAAAACACTATTTCTAAATCCTCCATCGTTTGAAAACTTCGACGGAGGCGCCGGCTCCCGTTGGCCCGCCACCCGCGAGATAGAAAGTTACTGGTATCCGGTGTGGCTGGCTTATCCGGCGGGGATGCTGGAGGGGGCGCGGTTGCTGGATGCGCCGCCGCACCATGTCTCGGCGGAGCAGACTATCGAGATTGCGAAGCAGTACGAATTTCTCGTGCTGTTTACATCGACGCCGGGATTTCCTGGCGACATCGGGTTGTCGCACGCGATCAAGCAAGCCAATCCGAAGATCAAGATTGCGTTTGTGGGGCCGCACGTCAGCGTGCTGCCGGAGAAATCTTTGCGCGACTGTCTCGACATCGATTTCGTCTGCCGCAAGGAATTTGATTACGCCGTGGTCGATTATGCCAAGGGCAAGCCGCTGGAAGAGATTGCCGGTATATCGTTTCTGAAAGACGGCAAGGTGGTGCACAATCCGGATGCGCCGCAGATTCAGGACCTGGACGCACTGCCGCACGTCACCGACGTGTACAAGCGCGATCTCGACGTCAAGCGCTATAACGTGCCGTTCCTGCTGAATCCATTTGTGTCGCTGTATACCACGCGCGGGTGTCCGGCGCAGTGCACGTTCTGCTTGTGGCCGCAGACATTGAGCGGACATCCGTGGCGCAAGCGTTCCACCGACGACGTGGCCGCGGAAATGGCGAAAGTCAAAGCCTACTGGCCAGAAGTGAAGGAATTTTTCTTCGACGACGACACGTTCAACATCCAGAAGGCGCGCACCATCGAGCTGTGCACCAAGCTAAAGCCGCTGGGCCTGACGTGGTCCTGCACTTCGCGTGTCACCACGGACTTCGAGACTCTCAAAGCGATGAAGGATGCGGGATGCCGCCTCCTGATCGTGGGTTACGAATCCGGGGACCAGCAGATCCTGAAGAACATCAAGAAAGGTGCGACTGTCGAGCGCGCCCGCCAGTTCACCAAGGACTGCCACAAGCTCGGACTCGTGATTCACGGCGACTTCATCATGGGACTACCAGGTGAGTCGCGCGAGACTATCAATACGACCATCGCTTTCGCGAAGGAACTCGACGTCGAAACCATCCAGGTTTCGGTGGCGCATGCCTATCCCGGCACTGAACTGTACGACTATGCGATCAAGAACGGATTCATCGTCGGCGACAACAAGATGGTCGATGAGGGCGGGCATCAACTGGCGCACATTCAGTATCCCGGGCTGCCCGCGGATGAGATACTGTCGGCGGTTCATCGTTTCTATGATGAGTATTACTTCCGGCCGAAGGCGATCTACCGCATCTTGAGGAATGCAATGTTCGACAGCAACGACCGTAAGCGGCTATACCGCGAGGCCAAGACCTTCTTGAAGCTGCGGTCCCAGCGTAACAAATTGGTGAAGAAGCATAGCGACGAGGCGGCCGCGGCGGAGTTGGCCAAGGCGTGAAACGGCGCTAGATTTTTTTCAGGGGACCGGGTTTGAGAAGAGCGCAGCCGAAAGAGCGGGGCCTAAGCACCGCAGGGGCTGAAGCCCTCAGGAAAAAATAAGCTTCATCGCAGCGCTGAAAGCGCTGCGCCACCCAAAAGCAACAGCG
>JADGNQ010000206.1 GCA_017883385.1 Candidatus Sulfotelmatobacter sp. | reverse complement strand
GGGGGAGTCAAAGTGACTACTGCTGCTAAGGTAACTCCAGTGCCCGTCAATCCCACACTCTGAGGACTGCCTACCACGCTATCGCTGATCGTGACCGCACCGCTGCGAGTTCCAGTTGCAGTGGGAGTGAAGGTCACGTTGATGACACACGAATTTCCTGCCAAGAGACTGGCAGGGCAATTGTTGGTTTGCGCGTAGTCTCCCGTGGCCTGGATACCGCTGACGCTCAGCGTCGCGTTGCCACTGTTGCCAAGCGTTACGGTCTGGGCTGTACTGGTGGTTGTTACGGGCACACTGGGAAATGACAGGCTCGAAGGGCTCAGGCTGACAGCGGCCCCAAAGCCGATGCCGTTCAGATTGATGTAGTGTGGTGATCCCGATGCATTGTCTTGAATCACAATGGAACCAGAGCGGGAACCGGCGGCGGTAGGGGTGAAGGTTATGGAGAATGAGCAACTGCCGGCGGCGGGCACGCTGGTTCCGCAATTGTCGGTTTCGGCGAAGTCGCCGCTAGCCGTGAGCGAAGAGATCGACAGCGGTGTACTGCCCAAGTTGCGGAGCAGCACAGTTTGCGGCTCGCTGGTCGAGCCGACGGGCAGGCTGGCGTACTGCAGAGAGCTGGGACTTAGGACGACCGAGGATGTGGATGCCGGACTGATCTTGACTACGAACGCATCGGCGTCCCCTCCCGACACTTTCTGGAGAGCTCCCTGGGTCGTTGGAAAGTCAGTGGAATTGGTGGAGCCGGCCACGTAAAGGTTGCCACTGGCATCGATCACGAGGCCGCTGGGAGAATCATATCCGCTGCCGCCGAGATAGGTGGCAAACAACTGAGTGGTGGCAGACGGATCAATCTCGACCAGGAGTAAGTCAGACTTGTTGGTGTAGGTTTCGATTGCGTTATTCGTTTGGAACACACTGCTCGAGGTCGAAGCCAGCACGTAAGCGTCGCCGATAGCGTCGAGCACGATGGCCTGAGGGCTGGCATAGTTGTTCGGACCAAGGAAGGTCGAATACAGCAGTGTAGACCCTGTGGGATCAAGCTTGGTCACGAACGCATAGCTACATCCAAACCCGTATGCGTCGGGGTCGCAGATGTACGCGGAAGTAACAGGGAAAGTACCGTCACTCTGAGCTGTGCCGGCAACATAAGCGGAGCCCGAGCCGTCGACTGCGATCGCTCCCATTCCGACCGGGTTACCGCTGGATCCGTAGAAATAAGTGGAGTAGTCCAGACTTCCCGCACTGCTGAACTTACTGACGAAGCCGAGGCTGGCATCTTCCTGCGTGGAGTTGCTGGTCTGGTAGGCGCCATTGGTAACCGGAAAGTTATTGGTGTTGGTAGTCCCGGTGACGTAGGCATTGCCATTGGCGTCCACGGTCACTGCGGTGACTACGTTGTAGGGCGCGGGCCAGCATGGAGTTCCGCAGTCCTGGACGACGTTCGAATTACCAGCAAGATAGGTGGAGTAGACCAGAGCGGATCCATCCGGGGTAAACTTTGTCAAGAAGCCGTAGTTGCCATAGATGCCGCCCTGGTTGGGCGACACGGTGGTCTGGTATGCATTGGCCACTGGAAAATTCTGCGACGTGGTAGAGCCGGCGATATGTACCTGGCCCAAGCCGTCGATGGCAATACTGGCAGGTTGGTCGAAGCCGTTGCCGCCCAAGTAGCTTGAGTACAGCAGGGAGGACCCGTCGGCGGATACCTTGCTCAGGAAACCGCTGTAAAACCCGGGCCGTTGCGCCTGATACGGTTTGACTACGGGAAAATTGCTCGACTCTGTGCTACCGGTGACGTAGACGTTATTCGAACTGTCCAAAACCAGCGCGACACCGTAGTCCTGGCTGCTGCCGCCGATGTAGTCGGCATAGACCAGTTGCGTTCCAGTGGGATCCAACTTGGCGACAAAAACGTGGTTGGTATTGCCGGGAAGTGCGCCCAGAGTAGCCAATGGGAAATCGGCGGAATCGGTGTAGCCTGCGATATAGACGCTGCCTGTGCCATCCACGGCGATGCCCGTCGGCTGATCATTCCCGCTTCCGCCTAAGTAGGTGGAGTATACAAGCACAGGATCGATCACCAGCGGCTGGCTGGAATCGTATTGGCCAACCTGGAAGCTGATGTGCGTCGAATCCTGCACGACGTATGCGCCCTGCACCGGTACGCGCTGGCCGTTGGATTCCTGGTACACGATCGGACTCTGGAAATGAAGTTCTCCGTTTCCAGTTCCCAGAACAAGGTTGCCCTCTCCGTCTAACGCGATCTGACTGGCGCCTTGGATTTGGAATTGAATGCGGCGGGGGTCGGCGCCGGGAGCGACGGCAAAGTCGTACTCCAGTTGTTGATGGTTTCCGTAGTAGATCAGGTCGATTCCGGGATAGACGCTCTTGTAACGGACCTTGCCATAGGTGGGCACTTGCGTGTGCCACTGCGATGGATCATTACCGAGAAAGTAATTGACGCGGCCGGGTTGTAGATCCTCTCCTACAGCTATCGGATTCTTAGTGCCTCCCAGCAGCCGGAACTGCAGGGTTGTGCTTGCTGTCGGCTGAGAGCTAGTGGCGGTGTTATTCGCGACCTGAGAAGGGCGCAGAGTGAGGGCCATCCCACCGGTTGTGAGAAATGCAGTGTACCCCTTACCGCGGGAAAGAAACTTCACTTGGCCAGCGCTCTGCCCCCGGTTCGCTTCGAAGGTCAACGGCAACTTGCCGTAGTTCGCATTGGACTGCGCGCTCCGCGGCAAAATCCGGGGTGTCTCCGTCTGCTGAGCAGCTAACGGTGTCGTTCCTGCCAGCGTCGTAAGAAGTATCCAAACTAAAGTCTTGAGTTGCATTCATTTCCTCAATTCAGAGCGTCCGGGGGGAGGGGTACCGCCGAAGCGGCACTTTAGAGAATGCAGGGCGCATACCAAACAGGCGGAAGGGACCTATCGGTGACTAACCCAAGTGTTATGAATGACCTAGCGGGAATAATCCAGAAACGACACAGCGGCACGCGGTCACAATGTTGTCTGGGCTCTGGACAGTGTCCAATCTCCAGATATCTCCGGCTGCGAGGTAACCTTGGTTGTGGGGTTACTTAGATATCGAAAAAACCAGCCCGGGACTCTATGCACGCGCGAAGGAGGGCCGCTATGCGGGCGTTCATGGCCGCCAGAGAACGGGCCGCCTGAGTCATGTCACTCGGTTGTGTAATTGATTTCCATCCGGCGGACTTGGAAGCTGGAAACGCACAGGACCAGCAGCGCGAGGATCACGATCCCAAGGATTGCGACCGGAGTGGAGATAGGATCTGGATTCGAAACCAGCAGCGACAGCAATGGCGGCGTGCCCGGCGGGGTGGGGATGTCCACCGGGCACAAAGATTTCAGGTAGTAGATGACGCTGAATTTCTTCAGCAACGCAGGCAGGAACGGATTCGCTGCCTCCCAAACCAAGATCGCCGCCGCCGGCAGAATCGGATTCCGGAACAACATCCCTGCTGCTAAGAAGAAAGCTCCATAGCCAAGGCAGGCCAAGGCGGTGACACCGAGGTACGCAACCGCCTGCGCCAATCCATGATTTTGGTAGAGGTAGAGTTCCCGGACACTTGGACTGAACTGGCCAGTGAAGACAATGATCTGCAGCAACTCGCTGGTCACGAAGATGGTGCAGGTGGCCAGCAATCCGGCGAGGAATTTTCCTGCCATAAGCACATCACGGCGAATCGGTGCGAGAAAATAGAAGTGGAGACTCTTATCGAGGATCTCCCCTCGAAACAGATTCATGAAGATGCCCAGGCAGCCGAAGAAGATCGCGAGGCGGAGATAGAAGAACTGAAACACCCCGGCGAAAACGACGGATTCATTGGGCAGGTTGAAACTCTCGTGGAGATTGATGTCGACGACTTTTCCGTCCGCCAAGCCGACGTATAGATTGTTGGCTCCATCGGAATACGTGTAGTTCTCGTGAGGAACATCCACAACCGGGGCCTGCCCTGAGGTGCCTACGCGCGTTCCCTCGCTCTGCTTGGTCAACGTGGCCGCCAGAACGATCACGTTGCGGTTGTCGGGCAGGGTGAGGCTCTGCACGGTCTTGGCGCGGTTCAGAGCGAAGGTGTAGCCGTACAAGTAGGACGCCTGGTTATCTTGTGTGCCGTTGCTTGAGTCGCGATAGGGCATCGCCACTGCCAGAGATTCGCCGGGTTGCTCCCCGGGATTTGGAACACAACCGCACCAATCGCTGAAATTCTGCGTGAACGTGCTGGCGGAGCCATCGGTATAGGTCACCGTGATGGCCTGACCCAGCACGGGCCCGTAGGCTGAAGCGGCCAGCAAATGCAAGCTCGCGAACTGGCCTGCGGGCAGGCCAATCGGTTGGCCGGTTCCATGGACAGCGTCGAGTTCGTTGGCCGGGCCGCAGTTGAACTGGACGCCGTTGAGGATCCGGTTTGCGGTCAGCAGGTTCGACGAATATACGTTCCCCGCGTTGTCCAGACCGCCGGCCTTGAAGATTGTGCTGTCAGTGTAGATGCTGTTCAGGTTGTATGAAGTGGATAGGTTCACCGGTGTGCCGGATCCACCAGTGCCGCTGACCGCGCTCGTTACCCGACTTATCTGTCGCTCGTTCCAATGAGCACGCTCTGGCGGCCTCCCCAGCAGCGCGATCACCTCCGTGTTCGTCATTCCTGTCTTGACTGCTAGCAGATCCTGATGAGTCAGCTTCTTATCGCCCTGGTGTGCGATCCCGTGGCTGCGGTCTCGCTCGTGCGAAATAATGACGGTATGTGCAATAAAGAGAAGAACCGGCAGGAGCGCGAGGATGTAGATCCAAAGACCGCGTCGCGCAAAGAACGTCTTCTTCATTTCCAGGCGGATGACGGCTTTTATCTGCGCCCACCAGAGCTTCGTCATCGCGCCACCTCGTCGCTGCCGATCAGGTACTCGTAAACGGAATTCACGTCGTCGTCGGCGGGGGCGACGGATTCGATCTCAACTCCGTTCAGAGCAATGTGATTCAGCATCAGGTAGAAGCGATCCGCATCCCTTGTCTTGATCAGCAGACCGTGTTCGTCATTGTGAATGCGCACTTCGATGGTGTGCTCGGACTCCATCATCTTGGCGGCGAGATCTCTCGGGCGGTCGCAACGGATCAGAATCTGTGCTGGATGCTCGCGGATTTCGTCGCGCACGCTGTGGATCTGGCCCTCCGCGACGACATAGCCGTTGCTCAACAGGATGACCTGATCCGAGATGGCGTCGACCTCATGAAGGATGTGGCTCGAAATGATCACGTAGCAACCTTCGGCCGCCGTTGCGCGAAACAGCGCGATCATTTCAGCACGAGCGAGTGGATCGAGACCGTTCAGAGGTTCGTCGAGAATTAGCACCCGAGGATTGTGGCACAAGGCCTGCGCGAGCCTGATGCGCTGCCGCATCCCTTTGCTGTAGGCCGCGACGTTGCGGGGCGCGGCATCGATAAGACCCACGCGCTCAATGGCACGCCAAGCCATTTGACTCGCAGTCTCAGCGTCGCTGCCTCCGAGCCGGAGATAAGAGTAGACAAACTGAAATCCTGTGAGGCCCTTGGGGAATGCATCGAACTGTGTGCTGTAGCCCAGAATTTTGAAAAGCTTCTCCGGTTCACTCGGGTCGTAGTCAAGGACATGGATTCGGCCGCGCGTGGGGCGTACCAGCCCGGTCATCAGGTTCATCAAAGTGGTCTTTCCCGAGCCGTTGGGACCGACCAAACTGGTCACACCCGGAGGAATCGAGAGATTAACGCGGTTCACCCCGAGAATCTCGCCGTAGAACTTCGACACATCCTCGAAAACGATGCGATCGCTCTGCTTTACCTCGCTCACTTGATCACCTCGTAGGCTCGTACTTTTCGTACGAGGAGCGCGAGGCAGATGCCACAGTAGCCGAGCAAAGCGACCCACGCTTCTGCGGAAGAAATTGCACGGTCGCTGTCAACGCGAAGTAACGAAGTCCAGATGGTAGAAATCAGATAGAACAGATTGAGGAAGTGCCCCGACTGGGTACGCATCACGGCATTGATGGCTTGTGCGAAGCCGGCTCCGAAGAACAGGACGGCGAGCAGCAGTGCGCCAGCGACGATTCTCCACTTGACCCATGCCGAGAGGGCCATGGCAAGGAGAGATAGTATTGCGATCCATATCAGGGAAGACAGAATGAGGCTGCCGGCGATCCAAAGGTGATCCCAGGTCCAGGCCGCTCCCGCCAGGCTCGATTGAACGGCAAACAGAACCAAGCCCGGAACCCACGTGATCTGCGAGAGCAGGATTACGAGGACGGAGGCCTTGCCGAGTACATATTCGGCACGCGAGAAGGGGCGGCAGAAATACAAGGGCAGCGCGCCATTGGAGAGATCAGGAGAGATCAGGCCAGGTCCGGTGAAGGCGGTGAGCACAAATGCCAGAACGCCCTGCACGAAGAGGAAATTCAAGAAGAACTTGTTGTCGATACTGAACGCAGCGCCGATATTCCCGAATTTCTCAAGGAAACTCAGGTTGTTCGCGAGGTAGATGATCAGGAGGCACGCCAGCGGATAGAAAAAGCACAGCACGAAGAGTCCGGTCTGGAACTTCGAGCGGAACACTTTCCGCCTGGAGTAGCGAAAGAGAACCAGGCTGCGCGACCACGTCGGCGTCAGCGGGCCGGAGTACGAAGTGTACGTGCGCCTATAGACTGCCATTTCAACTTCCCATCGCTTTCAGGAAAATATCTTCGAGTGTGTCGCGACGGAAATTGAGGCGCCGGATACGCACGTCGCGTTCCGCGGCAATGCGATAAATGTCACGAATCTCGACTCCGTCGGCCAGGATCATTTTCAGCCGGTTCGCGGTCACGGCACACTCACACCCCAGCTTCTCGATTGCTTCGGTGAAGTCCCCGTTGGCGCCGTAAGTCTCCAACTCCAGGAATCTCTTGTTTGCCTTGCGCTCTTCTTCCAGGTTCGAATAGTGCGCAATCCGGCCCTGATTCAGGATCAGCACTTCTTCACAGGTGTCTTCGACGTCGCGCAGCAGGTGCGAGCACAACACAATCTGCAACTGCTTGCTGTCGCGAATGTCACGGATCATGCGGATCATGCGTTGCCGCGCGGAAGGATCGAGGCCGTTGGTGGGCTCGTCGAGGATCAGCAGTTTTGGTCCGTGGGCGATCGCTTGTGCCAGCTTCGCCAGTTGTTTCATGCCGAGGGAATAGGTACCCACCTCGCGGTACCGCGCCTC
>JADGNQ010000205.1 GCA_017883385.1 Candidatus Sulfotelmatobacter sp. | reverse complement strand
TCGCCCATGCGACGCTGAAGAACACCAAGACGGAGGAGGACATTGATGAACCGGGACTCGTGCCCATCATCAAACCACTTCGGCTGTTGCTCGATGCGATCAAGCCTGACTCCGCTTCCGGTTTCATCTTTCCCAACACTATTGGCGGGGCACTCGACCTAGACAATTTAGCCGATCGAGTGATTCGTCCAACTCTGAGAGCGCAGAATTTGACGTGGAAGGGCTGGCAGGCATATCGTCGCGGTCTCGCTACGAACCTCAAAGAGCTGGGAGTTCCAGACACAAGTATCCAATGCATTTTGAGGCACGAGAACGTGAGTACGACGCAGCGTTTCTACATCAAAACCGCGTCCGCAGTCGCAGTGGATGCCATGAAGAAGTTGGAAGAGAAAATCACTGGTACAGCAGTTGTACAGTAGGCAGTGGTGGACTGCTCCGTAAGCTTCTGAAAAGAATGGAGCCGACGACCAGACTTGAACTGGTGACCTGCCGATTACGAATCGGCTGCTCTACCAACTGAGCTACGTCGGCCTGTCATCGATTCTAAATGGCAGGCCGGAAAGCGTAAAGCCAGACGCGATGCACAAATAATGCGGGAGAACCCTGGTGTTCCTCGCGAAGTGAACTCGTCCCCTACGCTACTTTCACCTCAACCAGGGCGTCATATTCCCGCTCGGATTCTGCGGGCAGCAATACCCACATGGTGTAGATGCCGAGCGCTGTTCCGAAGGGAATGTTGGTGAACATTGAAATGAAAGCCAGCACGAGAACGATGATCCGTGCCGAGCGATCATGCTGCAACAGTCCCCCGCCCGCAAAAAAGCCCAACGCCGCCTTGGCCAGCAAGAGAACTGCAACCACGCTCAGCAGAGGACGCAGGAACGATGTGGGCGCATCCGGCGCGCCCAGTTCGTGCAGATGCGCGAACAAGGTGTTCGCCAGCACGTACAGAACTATGGCGCCAATGGTATTGAAAGCGGAGAAGGCCAACCAGAACAGACCGAGCAACCGTACGTGCTCCTGTACCCGGCCGGGTAGCGGTTGTATCAGCGATACCGGGCCGACGAACTGTTTACCGCACCGGCTGCAAAATGCTTGCCCCGGGTGCACGGCTGTGCCGCATCCATCGCAGAACATGAAGTCCTTCGTGAAGTGATTCCCCAACTCCGACTGAGCCCACAATACTGTCAACTGATGATACGTAGAAAACGCGGAACAGTTCCGTGGTGAGTATCACCAGCAGTCTATTTGCCTTCGTGCACACCCAGCGCGACGTCAGAAACGAAAAGGCCACCCGGCAACTGGGCGGCCTCTTCTTCAAGGGAGAATAGTTCCAACGGAGGCAAAGCCGTCAAAACTTTCTGGAGAAATCTTATGAGTCTAAAAACGGGGGTGTCAAGGGATTTTTGTGAAATAAATGTCTTTGTTTTCAATACTTTACAAAATCAATCAATACCGCCACAGAATGTGCCAAATTGAGACGCCAACCCCTGCCGAAGGTCGTAACACAGTATTTCTAAAGGCACTTACCCGGATTTAGGAGCGGGTTTGCTAGGTGTCAAGCCTGATTTTGCGGGCTATCCGGCGCAGCTTTGGACGCACCCCGGACCGCCGTTTCGGTGAGATGCAGCGAGATGAATTCCATCTGCTCCGGGCGGTCAAACACCTTGTCAGGGAACCATCGCTTCAGCAGAATGCGGATTCCACCGAAAGCCACTCCGGCCACAATCGCGAGTCCCGCAAGAATCCCACAGAGGATGACGATGTTCAGAACCAACATGTACAGGTCGCGAACCTGTGCATTTTCGGTCGGAGTGTTCCATGTAACGCTGGCATCCCAGTTCACCATGCCGAGCAGCGACTTGGCATCGCTGGCTGATGCAGGTCCGGTGGCGATCACGATGATCGGCCCGGTGCGTTTGTAGAAGAACTCACCGGCGTTTCCGATGGTGGAAACTCCCGCCTGGCTCTGCGCTTGTGTTTCCGATTGTTGATGGGCTGCGTCGATCCGCCGGAGATGATCTGCAGCCAGTTGTGGCGTCGGGTAGGAGATCAGCATCAACGTCGATTCGCCGCTGGACGTGTTGTAACGGCCAAGACTCACTTCGGAACTCACGCCGAAGTCCACCAGGTCGGGCGAAACCGGCGGTGCCAGTGCCGCCAATGCTGCCGGCCCCATGGCGTATTTCTGCGTGTTTGCGACGTAGCCCCGTTGTGGCATGAATTTGATGAAGTCCGGCAAATTGCCCGCACTTCCACTGGGACGCGGCAGTTCTCCAGCCAGTTCGCGCAAGTCCGCCCCCGACATAGCCGATTCCTGGCTGAACAGCGCATCGACGAGCACCTGCCCGCGATAGAACAGGACGCGCTTCCCCAGAGATGCACCCTGATCGCCGATCTTCTCTTTCGTCATCTCGGGCTGTAAATAAAACGTGTAGGCGCCGAAGGCTCCAGAAGCGTCGGCAAAGCGGGCAGCACGAATTTTCAACGTGCGGCCATCGTCACGGGTGTAGGTGCAAGAGGCGAAATCCGAGAAGCTGTATTCCTTTAGAACGGCGGCATTGGTGGGATCCGCCGCCCCGGGGTCTGTGCTGGTTGCAGCTGAGCCCTGCATCTGCCATCCCCCAAACTGTTGCGGCAGAATGGCAGTCGCCTGATGTGAGGGAGTAGCGGGGGTCTGGGCCGCTGGCGGATTAGCCGCGAAGGCCACCCCCACCAAGCACGCGATCAAAACGGTAATACCGACAGAACGGGATAGGCTCATGAATGCCCCGGAACAGAACGCCTAAGCCAATTAGACCACAGAGCCGGGAGAAAAGTTTCCGAAGCCTGCAAACGCTTGATCTGGCAGCGCTTGCACCCGTCACCCCTGAGGATGGTTACCTTCGTGCGTCGTGACCACACATTGGAGCCATTCCCAAGCCCTGCGTTTGAGGGCAAACTAGCTTTTGGGTGACCGAATGCAATCGAGCAGTGAGGCAACGGATCAGCGCCGCGGGAATCGTGCCAAAGCAGTTCTTCCCGTGAGAATGAAGGGCAAGGATAGTTCGGGGAAGGCTTTCGAGGAACTGGTGCATACGCTGGACGTGACGCCTGTCGGCATACGGTTGGGTTCAGTCCGCCACGAGTTGAACGTGCCGGATGAAGTTACCGTTTTTTATCGCACCCGAAGAATGCAGTTTCGTGTGGTCTGGACGAAGAAGCTGAAGGGAACCTCCGAGTTCCAGGTCGGGTTGCAGGCGGTGACGCAAGACCGAGAGGCTTGGGGAATGAGCTTTCCGGACTTTCAGGGACAGTCCGCTCCCCAGTCGGCAGTCTCTCATGTTTCGGGGGCCGTGTAGGACACAAGGGAGAGAGTCTTTATGAGCTATTCATTCCGAAATCTTTGGTCGGATGAGGAAGGTCAGGACATTGCCGAGTACTCGGTGATGCTTGCGGTGATCCTCGTCGTTGTCGTGGGAACGGTGCGCCTGATCGGGTCCAACGCGGGGAGCGTCTTCTCCCAGGTCGGCAGCTCGCTCCAGTAAGCAAGAGAAAACTCCTGGCAAGAACAGGATCGGGTGCCCCATTTCTCGCGTTCTTCCGAGATAGCCTGCCCTGAGCGCAGTCGAAGGGTGGGGCTTTTGATTTTGTGCCGCCGCAACTCAGCGTCCGAGCGCCTGGCTCAGGGGCCGATGAGTGAGCTGGTGATTTAGCACCAACCGAGGCGACAAACGGCACTTTCATGAGGTCGCGTTCGCGGGATTGCCAAGTGCTACCATGTGGTCGCCCATGAAGAAGCTGGTCCTAACGACTGCTCTGTTCCTTCGCAGTTTCTCCCCGCTTCTAGGTGCTACCGACCCCGCTGCACAGCAACTACTAGTCACGGCCAAGCAACAGGCAAGTCTCCTTCACGATCAAGCTGGTCCACTGCAAATTGATGTCGATTTCGTTGTGCAAATGAACGTTCCTACCCAAGGGCATCTGACGCTCAAATGGGAAGCAAAAGACCGCTGGTGGCGCAAGATCGTCATGGATCATTTCGAGCAAATCGAGATTCGGAATGGCGACAAGCTCTACACCAGCCGAAACATAGCTTTCACCCCAGTACGAATTGGAGAACTCGTCAGTTTGCTTCAGTTCGCGGAGGGCTCTGCAGGGCTTCTAGTGAAGAAACAGAAACAACGCGTAGACAATGGCGTCGAGATCACTTGTCTACAGGTCGAACAAGAAAACGTCAAGGCTAAGCCACATGAAGTGTGCGTCAATTCTGCCTCGCACGAGATCTTAAGAGATGAATGGCAGGAACCACCAGATGAGCGGCGCAAAGAGCAGTACTCGGACTACTTCGACTTTGGACGCCATCGTTACCCACGCAAACTTCAACTCTTGGTGAATGGGAGTGTAGTTATCACTGCGAACGTCCAAGATCTGACGACCACCGTCTTTGACCAAGCGTTGCTCCTTGCGCCGAAAGGGGCGATTGAGCGACGTCAGTGCAGCGATATGAAACACGCGGTGCCCATAAAAACCCCAGAACCGATGTATCCAAAGTCTGCGAGTCAAAACAAACTAATGGGCGACACCACTGTTGCCATGACCGTCCTGACTGACGGCTCCGTCACCGACATCCGGCTCATCGGCACCTCAACCCGCTCGATGGACGATGCCACTCTGCAAACGCTGAAGGGCTGGAAATTCAAGCCCGCCATGTGCGGATCAGAGCCAGTCGTCTCTGATCTTGAGGTTGTGGTGAGTTTCAGGTTGCAGTAAGACGCCGGGTTAACCAGATGGAAGGCCACTTCACTCGTCGAGAAGCACTGCTTTTAATGATCAACGGGGGTATGTCTGTCGTCGAAGCACTCACTGCCCCGCCGCGCGATCCATCTTGCTGGCCACCTTCACCCCGCTCAATCCATTCACATACTTCGCAATCCCCCGGTAGAGCGATTCGGCGATGCGCTGGCGGTAGTCGCTGGTCTCGAGCCGGTGCTCGTCCCCAGGGTTGCTGACAAACGAAATCTCAGCCAGGATGGACGGCATATTCGCACCGATCAGGACGATGAACGGCGCCTTCTTCACTCCGCGGTTACGGATTCCGGGGCTCTTGGCGGCCAGACCACTGTGCAGCGACTCCTGCACGTCTCCCGCAAATTCACGGGATTCCTCGATCTTCTCCTTGAGCGCGATCTTCTTTACCAGATCCTGCAGTTCGTAGATGGATTTCTCGGAAACTGCGTTCTCCCGCGCCGCCACTTCCAGCGCTTCCGGCGACGAAGTGAAATTCAGGTAGTAGGTTTCGACCCCGCGCGCCGCGGAATCACGGCTCGAATTGGCATGGACCGAGATGAACAGATCGGCACGCTGCTGATTGGCGATGGCGGTGCGTGTTTCGAGAGGGATGAACGTGTCGTCCTTGCGCGTGTAAACGACTTCCGCGCCCAGTCGCGTCTCCAGCAACTTGCCCAGGCGGCGGCCGACTTCGAGCACCAGATCTTTTTCTTCCAATCCGTTGGGACCGATGGTGCCCGTATCGTGCCCGCCGTGGCCGGGATCGATTACGATCTTTCCGATCTTCAGTCCCAGCGCCCGGATCAGCGACCGGTCGCCGCTGGCTGTCGGCCTCGCCTCGTGAATGTCCAGGTCCGCCGCCTTGTGGCTGGACGCGAGGCGCGACGTCTGGTCTCGTGTCGAGGTCTTTCCCTTCCCATGGCTCGGTGCCCCGGAGTCGGTCGCAGATTTCTCTACGGCGCCGGAATCGGAATCTGCTAAGTCGTCCTTTTTGCTGGACGCGTCGGCCGTGGGCAACGACCGGGAGTGCCCCACCGGCGCATGAAGCTTCGCGGCCTCCACCGGAGGCGTATCGTCGTCATCGTCCGCTTCAACCACGACCTTGGTGGGTGGGGTCGTGCTCTTGGCGTTTGCAGCCGCGCGCGCCGTAGAACGCGCTTTGGTACCTGCGGCGTTCCCCTTAGGCACAATTTTCGTGTCGTCGCTTACGTCGTCAGTAGTGACAGGAGCCTTCCCCGCCTGAGCTCGCACGTCATCTTTCCACTCTGACGCTGATTCTTGCGCCGTCGGACCACCGGGTTTAGGTCCCGCTTTCGATGCGGCCTCGACATCGGCCGTCGCACTGGTATCATTCGCCGTCCTCGCGTGTCTGTTCTTGCCGTTGTTCTTGCCCTGAACGTCTTTACCGTGAACGTTCTTGCCGTGAATATCAATGATTAGCCGGTAAGGATTCGGCAGCAGAAACGCTTCGTAGTCGGACAAATCATCCACTTCGAGCACTACCCGCGTTCGTCCGGGCTGAAACTGGGCCACGCGAATCTTCTTCAGGAATCCGTCGTCCACGTCGAAGCTTTTGCCCACCAGCGTCGAGGCCAACTTCGTGTCTCGCAGGTCGAAAAAGATGCGATCAGGATTCGCGATGCGCTGCGAGCCGAACTTGATCTCGCTCTCCAGGTCAATGGCGACGCGGGTGTAGTCCGGCGTCGACCAGTGCCGGATTCCAGTCACGCGCGGCAGCCGGCCGGAATGGTGCTCGGAAGCGTCCAGTCCGCTGGCGTCAGCGTCAGAGGCTGCATCCATCCCCGCAGAATCCTTGGCAATCGTGTTCTTCTCCGTAGCCTCTTTGCCGGTCTTTTTCTGCTTCTGCGCTTCAGCCTTCTTCTCAGCCTCAGCGTCCCGGTCGAGTTCGGCGACTGCCTGCTGTGCGTCTTCTACCAGGCGCTTGTGCGGATAGCGGTGCAGGAACTCTTGAAAAACGGCACGCGCCTGCTCGATATCGTTGAGATCGTCTTTGTAAATCTCACCCATGGTGAACAGGGCATCGCAGCGGTACTTGCTGCCGGGATACTCGCGCCGCAGGAACTTGTACTGGGCGATAGCCTCGTTGAGAATCTTGTCGTCATCGAAGCGGCGCCCCATCTCGACCAGCGTCTCGGCCACTGCAACCACGCTGGGATCGGCCTTGGTGGAGGTGGGCGCTCCGAAATAAACGCTGCGGTAGGCGTTGATGACGCGCTGGTAATCGTGCCGGGTGCGATCCGCCGGAGGACGCCCGTTGAGCGCTTCCCGCATGCGCTCCGCGGCGGTAAAGCGGTCGCGGGCCCAGGCATCCGTGTGATGCGCGCGGGCATAGGCCGGCATTCCGGAAAGGGCTGCCAGCAACAGCAGCGCTCCCCAGCGCAAACCGCGCCGGCTGAATGTCGTTTTCAAAGTCGTCGGTCCGTAACTGTCTTGATCCAACGTTGCAGTTGAACTGCCGTGG
>JADGNQ010000067.1 GCA_017883385.1 Candidatus Sulfotelmatobacter sp. | reverse complement strand
TTCCAATCAGCAATTTTGGAATCGGCGCCCCATCTCACCAGCCCCAATCCGCTATATTGATCTTGGGATGAAGAACAGCTCGCAGGTGATCGTGTGCCCAGCACGCAACGTGCGCGGCAGTGTTCAACTGCCTGGGGACAAATCCATTTCCCATCGCTACGCCATGCTGTCGGGAATCGCCGAGGGGCCGTCGCGTCTCGAGAACTATTCCACCGGTGCCGACTGCGCCAGCACGCTCGGCTGCATGCGCTCTCTCGGCGTAGCCTGGGAACGCAAAGACGGTAATGTCATCGAAGTGCAGGGACGCGGTTTGTCGCTCGCTCCTCCCGCCGGTCCGCTCGACTGCGGCAACTCGGGTTCTACGATGCGCATGCTGAGCGGCATTGTGGCGGCACAGAAATTCACCAGCGAAATGATTGGCGACGAATCGCTCTCCCGCCGTCCCATGGAGCGCGTCATCAAGCCACTCACGGCCATGGGCGCACAGATCGCATCGCGAGAGGGAAAACCGCCGCTACGCATCACGGGCGCGGCCCTGAAGGCCATCGACTACAAAATGCCCGTGGCCAGCGCGCAGGTGAAATCGTGTCTGCTGTTCGCAGGATTGTTCGCCGAGGGTGAGACCCGCATCGAAGAACTACTGCGCACCCGCGATCACGGTGAAGTCGCGCTGCGAGCCTTCGGAGCGCAACTAGACACTAAGAGCGCTGGTCAAGGAAACATTGTGCGCATTCGCGGCGGCCAGCGCTTGCGGGGCATGGAGGCTCTCATCCCCGGCGATATTTCGAGCGCGGCATTCTTTTTGTGCGCCGCGGCACTTTTCCCCGGCTCACAACTCACGATTCCGAACCTGTTGATGAATCCCACGCGCGCCCGCCTGCTCGACATCCTGATGCAGATGGGACTTCGCATCTCGGTGACGCAACTCGAAGAGATTCACGGCGAGATGGTAGGCACGTTGCAGGTGGAGGGCGCCGCACTGAAGGGCGCGACCCTTGCCGGCGCCGATTCAGCCGCGCTGATCGACGAGATTCCGGTGCTGGCGGCGATTGCTCCGTACACGGAACAGGGAATTGAGGTCCGCGACGCCAAAGAATTGCGCGTGAAGGAATCCGACCGCATCGCCGCCATGGCCAAGAATCTCCGCCTTATGGGCGCGCAAGTGGACGAGCGCGACGACGGCCTGAAGATTCCCGGAGGGCAGCGCCTCCACGGGGCAGAACTCGACTCCTTCGGCGATCACCGCATCGCCATGGCCTTTGCCGTTGCAGCCCTGCGGGCCGATGGCGAAACGCTGATCCGCGGCTCCGAGTCGGCCGCGATTTCTTACCCAGCGTTTTTTCAGACTCTGGAAGAAGTGACCCAGCGATAAGCATGTGGAGACAGCCACCTTCGGCTGTTGTGCCGTAGCAGGACGTCGAGCTTCCGCTCGACGGACAGCCGATGGCGGCTGTCCCCACATACGACTCATCTCCAGAAGTAACTTCAGGTCTATTACTGCGGTGACCTGTCTTATCCTTCCGAGGCATAGAAAAATACCCCATTAGCGAGTGGACTGTCCCGATTCGACTCGGGTTCCTCAAACCGAATCGCGTCCCAATTCTTGCTGGGGGTTCGAGTATGCGTTCCAAGCTCATGCTATCCGTCATTCTCGGCCTGGCTTCAGCGGCTTACGCCAAAGATCCCAAGGCCTACCAGACTGGAACTTTGTTGCAGATGGATTCTGTTCAGTGCGGCATGACTGAAAAAGACGCGAAGAGTCTCACCGGCGAAATGCTGGGCACCGATTCCGGCAACAAGAAGACGCAGGATATCCTTTGCCAGGAGTACGTTCTACAGGCCGAGCGAGTGATCTATCGCATCCGTCCGCGTGACGAGAAGCATCCGGTACTTCTGCCCATCGGCGACCGGGCGCAATTTCGCCTGCAGAAAGACAAGATGTTGTTGCGCGCGGAAGACGTCGATAGCAAGGAACGTGAGTACGTCGTGGTCTCGATGACGCCGCGTACCGATAGCAGCACGGCTGACGCCACGCCCGTCCGGCTGAATCACCTGCAATAGCGCAACTTCACAAGACAAGATGAAAGCGGCGCAGAGCGTGCTCCGCGCCGTTTCTCTTATCCATGGAATTGAATCGGCTGGACGGCGAATCCTAAGCCCGCACACCCTCATTCGAACGGTCATCGCGGTCCAACCTCCGGGGACAAGATCGCATCGAAACCAGCAACAACCTGCCACTCGTCCTCCGCTCACACCTCGCCTCCGCCAGAGGAGACGTGTGCGCGAACCCAAACCACTGGAGAGAAGACAACATGAAGCGTTTCTTTTGGCTGATCATCGGCTCGCTACTCTTTGCCGCTGCACCCGTGATGGCGCAGGACCACGTCGAAGTCGGAGTCTTTGCCGACTACACACGCATGACACAGTCGCCCACGAAAAATCTCGTCGGTCTGGGAGGACGTGCCGCAATCGCCTTGCGTCCCTCCGTCCAATTGGAGGCCGAGATGGCCTACGACTTCAAGCGCAGCTTCGCCAGTACGTTCACCAATGGGACGTCCACTGAGTTAGTGAACACGCAATTCCGCACTCTGCATGCGCTCTTCGGGCCGAAGCTCCAGACCGGATCGGGACCATTCCGCCTTTACGTCACCGGCAAGACTGGCTTCGTCAATTTCAGCACTTCGAACCAGGGCGCCACCGCGGGTTTCACCAGCGCGTTGGGCGGCGTGACCACCGGAGCGACTCGCTTCGCTGTCTATCCCGGAGCTGGAGTCGAGGCTTTCTCCCGATACATTGGCCTGCGTGCGGAGATCGGCGACGAAATCTACTTCGATCATGGCAGCCGCAACAACGTGAGAGTGACGTTCGGACCGCAGATCCGCTTCTAGCGCAATCACCCGGCTGGCGGCCTCTTCCGGCCGCCAGTTCCTACCCCAAACACGTCCTGGTTTGCCTCCAGGTCCGCCAATCGTTCGGCTGATGCAGGAGCCGCGCCTGTGATAGAGTATTGCCCACCGCAAGGGCTGGCCGTGGGGGCTGGCCGAATCCACTCCGGTTTCGCTGTTGCCCAAGGAGTAATCCATGACGACTCTCCGAGATCTCGTGAAGGACCGCAAACTATATTCCGTGGAAGCCACCCGCACCGTGCTGGAGGCTGCGCGTTTCATGATGGAGCGCAACATTGGCGCTCTGCCCGTGCTGCGCAACGGAGACTTGGTGGGCATTCTCTCGGAGCGCGACATCATGAACCGCGTGGTGGCGGTCGGCCGCACTCCCGGAACCACCGCCGTCTCGGAAGTCATGACCGCGAACCCGCGCGCCGTCGCTGCCGACGAGACGGTTGAGGAATGTCTCTTCATCATGCGGGAATTCGGATTCCGTCACCTGCCCATTGTCGATGGCAAGGATTTGAAGGGACTGGTCTCGCTGCGCGATGTCCTCATGCAGCAGGCGGCCGAGATCGAGCGGCAGGCGCGCAAGGCGGCTTCGTAAGAATCAGACCTCAGACCTTCGTGTTGGTTCTCCAGGTTTTGGATCCGTGCGCGAAATCGCGCTCTGGCGGTCCCTCACGGATCAGGGTTTTACCGGTGCTGTCACCGTCAGGCTAACGGTGGGATTCACGCCCGTAGTACTCGTGTTGCTCGAGATGTTGCCCTCGGCATCGACTCCTTGGACCGTGAAGGTGTATGAGTTCGCGGGAGTCACTCCGTTGGGTGTGGTCGTCGAGGTGCCGTTGCTGTTGCCGCACGCAGGCATCAGGAGGAGCGACCCGCTTACGACAAAAAGAGCCAGCAGGCCCCACGCTTTCCTCGATCGCTTACCACCCATCGCAGCGCCTAAACCCACCAGCGCCAGCATCGGCACGGGCACCCACAGAGCGTAGAAGCCCCGCGGATGCACGTTGGTCCCCGTTGTTACAGGGCCGCTGGTGTTGATGGTGAGCGTCGAGGTGGTTACACCGTTCACGCCGACCGGCTGCGGGTTGAATGAGCAAACCGGAGGAATCGTCACCAAAGGAGTAATCGAAGCGCACGACAGCGTCACCCCCTTTTCGTTAGGTGGGGTGCTGTATCCGTTGATCGGATTGATGTTGATCACTCCCTGGCCTCCGCTGCCGGCAGGCACGCTGCTCGGCACGACGGCGGTTCCCACGGTGATCGTGAACAGCGGCGAGACTGGCAGCACCGTCAGGTTCTGCGGCGGCGCCATGTGCGTGGTCGCGGGTCCAGTGCCTGTGACTGTGATGGCGTATTCCAGCGGAGTCGTTGAGCCGGTGCTCGTGACCGTGACCGTAGCCCCGCCCGAAGGCTGCACCGATGCAGGACTCACCACACAAACCGGAGGCACAGGTGCCGTCGTCTGCGACGTCACCTGGCAGGTGAGGCCAACTGAGCCGGTGAAGCCGTTGACCGTTCCGACGGTAATATTCGCCGCGGCTTCGCCACCCGGGTCGATCGCCGCCGGGGGAGGAAACGACTCCATCTGCAGGGTGAAGTCCGGCGCCTGACCTGACGCCAGAGGCAGCACAGTCAGAAAAGCGGCGAGCAGGCAAAACAACAAGAGATTGGCGCGCACAGTCCGGGATTTCAGCCTGGATTTCAATGATTCGGATTTCAACATGAGCAGGTTTCGGTTCAACTAGCTTCGATTCATGGGACACTGCAAAGGCTGCCCGGCGTTGCCGCCGAAAGAACCAGGGAATCTACGAACTCATTCTACCCCAGCCCAGACACCTCTCCGCGGGTGCCCCATTTCTTGCGCGTTCGGTGCGCGAGAAGGGTGCCCAAGCTGCCCAGTTTCCCAGGTGGCTCTCCACGGAATCCTAAATACTACCATCCCCGCCCCTCAGACAACCCACGTGGGGACAGCCGCCCTCGGCTGTCCGTCGAGCGAAGCTCGACCGATCAGGCACCTTTCGGGTTGGAAGACAGGCTGCAGTCGTGGTGTCGAACTGTTAGTTGACGGTAAGGGTCACCTGCGTAGACTGCGACAGACTATTCGTGTCGGTCCCTGTGATCGTGACGGTGTAGCTTCCGGCAGGCGTTCCACCTGTGCCTGTTACACTCAACGGTGCGCTCTGTGGAGACACGCCTGCTCCGTCGCTGGCCACAACCGTGAAGCTGTATGTAGTTGAGGGAGACAAGCCGGTGACGTTGAAACTGGTAGTAGTGCTCATGCCGATCTGCACGCCGTCCTGAAAAATCGCATAACCGAGGACGCTGCAGTTCGCACCTACACTCGCCGCGGTCCAACGCAGGGTCGTGCCGGCACCCGTGGTCGAGGAAGCCGTCAGTCCAGTTGGGGCGCTGGGAGCGGCCGCACATGTACCCCCGACCCCGCTACCGCCGTTGCTGCCGCCGCAAGAGGGCAGCAGAAGCAGAGTCGTCATGACCAAGCCTAGCAGCAGGAACCCAAGCAGCTTTTTCCGTCGTCCGCCCGCTGCGGCAAAACACATGCCCACGATCGAGATTCCGGCCACGGGCAGCCACATCGCGGGGAGGCTGGCGCGGCTGCGGGCCATCGCTTGAGTCGGCGCCGTTGTCGTGATCGTCAGCGTGGATGTGACGCCGCTGCCGGTCGGCGTAACCGGATTGACTGAGAAGCTCGCTGCGCTGCATGCCGGGGGCGGTGAACCGATGCCGCTCACACTGCACGTCAGGTTTACCGGCAAGTTGTATCCATTGAGAGCCGTCAACGTCACGGTCGAAGTGCCGGAAGCTCCCGCAGTCACGGCCGCCGGCGTGGTGGCCGTGATGTGAAATCCGTTTACGGTCAGTCCCACGGTCGTTGAGTGCGCGGTTCCGCCTGCTGTGCCGGTTACGGTGATCGTGTGGTTTGCCGGAGTTGTGGACGGGGTGGAGGTGACGGTAAGCGTCGAGGTCGCCGGCGGCGTCACGGACGTGAAGCTATAGCCGCAAGTGGGTGGCGTAGTCGTTGCCGGCACGATCGAACACGTCAGCGCCACCAGGGTGCTGAACCCGTTCAGCGCTCCCACCGTCACTGTCGAAGTTGCCGAGGCTCCAGGGTCCACGGCCGTCGGTGACAACGCTGACGCGGAGACAGTGAAATCACTTACGCCTAGATTCACTGTGGTCGAATGCACAAACCCGCCGGACGTGCCCGTCACCGTAACGCTATAGCTGCCCCCCAGCGTGGATGCAGTCGTGGCGACAGTCAGAGTCGCCGAAGTTCCAGGATGTATCGACGTTGGGCTGAAGCTGCACGTCGGTGCGTTCGCCGAGGCTGGAGAAACCGCACAGGTCAGCGCCACCGAACCGCTGAATCCACTCAGCGCGCCAACTGTCACTGTCGAAGTCGCCGAAGCTCCAGGACTTACGGATGCCGGGTTCAGCGCAGTCGCGGCAATGCTGAAGTTGGCCTGCCCAAATTTCACCACGAACGCGTCGATAAAACCTCCGTTCGCGCCCTGTTCCGCAGCAACAACTGGGAAGTCCGTCGAGGTGGTGTTACCGGTGACATAGATGTTAGCTCCCGTGCGGTCCACTGCGATTCCGCCGAGAGCGCCGTCAGCGAGCGTGGAGGTGTCCTCACCCAGCGACCCACCCAGGTAGGTGGAAAAGACCAGTTGCGAACCCGTCGAACTGATCTCGCTCACAAATGCGTCGTCGAGTCCGTTTAGGGTGTTTTGCGTGGGACTGATCGTCGGGAAGGTCGACGAGGCTGTTCGCCCCGTGACGTATGCATTCCCGCTGTCATCCACCGCAATGCTCGTGGCGGAGTCGTCCTGGTTGCCGCCGAGGTACGTCGAGTACACCAACGCGGTTCCCGTGGAATTCAGCTTGCTGACAAACGCGTCCTGTATGCCGCCGCCGAATACGTTCTGCAGGGGCGCCTTCGTCGGGAAGTCCGTGTTTGATTCTGTCAGTCCGGCTACGTAGGCGTTGCCGGCAGCGTCCACCGCAATCGCAAGACCCTGGTCCGTGTTGCCGCCGCCCAGGAAGGTGGAATATACGAAGCCGCTGCCATCCGGTTTGAAGACGCTAACAAACGCATCGGGCAAACCCCCGTTGCAATTTGCCGATGTACCGCAAGTGGTCTGGAATGCACCCGCGGTGGTGGGGAAGGACGCGTTCTGAGTAGCGCCGGTTACGTATGCATCATCCGAAGAGTCCACTGCAACCGCCGTCGCAAAATCGTTCGAACCTCCAAGGTAGGTGGAGTAGACCAATGCGTTGCCGGTGGAGTTCAACTTGGTGACGAACCCGTTGGATACTCCCGTGAGGATGCTTTTCATCGCGTTGTGAGTCGGGAAGTCCGTTGAGTTGGTCTCACCGACGATGTAGCTGTTTCCGCTGCCATCCACAGCGATTCCGTTCGCAACCTCAGCCCCGCTGCCACCCAGATACGTGCTGTAGGTGAGGGCCGCGCCACTCGAACTCAACTCGAAAACGAAAGCATCGCCGGCCCCGCCGTAAGTGGTCTGACGCGCACCGGAGGTAGTAGGAAAGTCAGTGGACGACGTCACGCCGGCGACAAACGCGTTGCCCGAAGCATTCAGCGCAATCGCATTCCCCCGGTCATCGCTGGTTCCGCCAACATACGTGGAATAGAGCAGGGTAGATCCATCTGCGGAAATCTTCGTTACAAAAACATCGAAACTGCCAGCATTGGTTGTGGCGTGCCCCCCGGCGACGGTAGGGAAGTCCGTGGACTTGGTTTGGCCCGCCACGTACGCGTTGCCACTGCCATCAATCGCGATGGAATAACCGTCGTCTTCAGCGGTCCCGCCCAAATACGTGGCATAGCTCACCGATGGATCAATCACCAGTTCGCGACTGTGATCGTAGCCGCCGAGCGCAAAGCCAACCTGGTTATCGGCCGTCAGCACAAAGTGTGCATCGACGAACTGTCGTACACCATCCTGTTCTTGGTACGCGACCGGAGGGTGCAGCGTGACATTCCCGGCAGCGGTTGCCAAAGTAAGCTTTCCCGACGCATCCGTGGAAATCCTGCCCGCTCCGGAAAAACGCAATGCGATGGCTGAGGCCGCTGCTCCCGGCGCAACCACAAAGTCAAATTCCAATTGCTGCTGCTCGCCATGGTAGGCCAGAGTCACGCCCGGATAAACATCGCGGTAGCTGACCGCCGCATACTGCTTCACTCCCCGCTGCCACTTGCTCCGGTCGTTGCCAATAAAGTAGTTGGTTTTGCCTGGCAGTTCGCTGCCTGCGACAATCTGCGCCCGGGAATTCACGCCCACCAGATGCATGTAAATCCCCGCAGTGAGATCTTTTCTGGCTGTCGCAGGCTGGGCCGAAGAACGCAACGCAAACACCGCGTCATTCGCCGTCAGAAATAACGTGTATCCGCCGCCTCGCGCCACATATTTCACGCGCGGATCGGTCTGGCCCTGATTGGCTTCGAAGACCAGGGGAAGAGCGCCCAGACTTGCACGAACCTGATCTGAACGAGCCTGATCCGCACGGAGTTCGCCGGGTTGTCCCACGCCCAAGCCTGCTGCCAGCAAGGACTGCGGCGCACCTTCCCCGGCAGTCACACGCGCACTGTGCAAGTCGTTGTGGCCGACGCTTACTAAAGCCGCTGTGGCCATCGCGACGATCGCAATGGCAATGATCCAAGCAACTGGGATGAATGTCTTCGAGGCAGAGGGCTCGGACATAGCGATCCTCCTGAGATGACACCTGAACCGCCATCCTTTGGCGATCGGCTCGGCCTAACGGGGGAAGCATCTGCGAGCGTGCGCCTTCCTCCCAGTCAAGCTCAGTTCCGCCGGACTGCATAAGGACTGCAGCTTAGCCGCGAGTATGGAGGGCCAAACAGGCCTTGTCAACGGATCGAAATTGCAATTCAGGTACGGCCGAGCGATGGCCCCGAGGAGCAGTACGAGAGATTCTGGCGGACGTCTGACAAACTGATAGCCGACGGCTGTCTCACGGCACCGTGACAATCACGCCGGTACACGCCTTGGCGCCGCGCCGCCTGTAGCTGTGCTGCACGGCGGAGTCGAAATAGATCGCGTCCTCAGCCTCCAGCACATATTCGTCGCTGCCAATTTTCAGCGCCAGCGATCCCTTCAACACGTACAGAAACTCGACTCCGGCGTGCTGGTGAGGCTTGCTCTTCTCCGCAGGCAACTCCTGAAAGTCCGCCAGGAACGCGCTCAGTTTCCGTTCCGTGGCCCGGTAATCCAGGCACTCGAAGTAGTACGGCACATCATGCGCGCCCGGTCTTTCTGGAAACCGCACTCGCTCGTCCCGCCGAACCACGCCTACCACACGGCGTTTGCGCTCGTCGGTGAAAAAGTAATCGAGCCCCACCCCGAACACCATCGCGATGCGGAGCAGCGTGGGCAGCGTGGGAAACAACTTTCCTCGTTCCAGCTTCGACAGCAGGGCCGCCGAAAGCCCCGTGTGCTTGCCCAATTCCACCAGCCCCATGCTTTTGCGGAGACGCAAGGCGCGCAGCTTTTCCCCGATGGAATATCGCCCCAGACCCTCGGAAATCGCCTCAGTGACGCCGGCCATTATTTCTCCATATTAAAACAGTTGTTCACAACAGTAAATCGTTCACTCTCAGAAAAAGCCACGCCCACCGGGGACGTGGCTCTGGGGCAGGTGACGGCGGGCTATTTCGGCGGTTTCTTCTTGAACAGCCCGACCACGCCGTTGAGCGGACTCTGCTGGCCCGTGTTGCCCTTGCCGGAGAGCGCTCCCTTGAGCAGGCCGGTCGCCACTCCCTTCATGTCAGGAACGAATTTGGGATCGGCGGTCGTTCCCTGAATCGTGAACGGAATTCCCAGCCCGCCCACACTGGCGTTCATCTTGAAGGCGAGTTCGTTTCCCGGACTCACTGTTCCCCCACCCGTTAGAACTCCGATGGACGGAACCGTCACATTGATGTTGTTCGCCTGCGTCCCCTCCGGCGCCACCCGAACATCCGAACTGAGGTTCTGAATCGTCGTATCGTTGCCGGTGTTCTTGCCCGACAGCGCCGAGATCGCCGCGAGTTTTGATCCTAGGTTGAAGTTGGCCAACGTGGAATTCTCCATCCGGATTGTTCCCGTCGTTACCAGTTTGTCAACCGGTCCGGATATGGCCAGGTTCGTATTCAGGTCCCCACCCTTTAATGTTGCCTTTGGAGGTAACACCACACCCAACGCTGGCAGCATGGCCTCCAGATCGTCCACCGGCATGCCCTGTCCGTTCAGCTTCAAATTGACCGAAGTGACTTTGCCGTGTGCGTCGTAAGTGCCCGTGAGGTGAGCCACCGCCTTGCCCATCGTGATGTCGCCCTGCGTAATCGCTCCCGATTCCTTGGCCAGGTTGTGCACGACCGCATAGGTTAACTGCACCGGTCTTCCCGCAGGCGATCCCTTCTGAACCACCTGTAAATTCGTGGCCTTGACGGTGCCATTGGTCTTGGCTTCGTGTCCGTCGGACGTCACGTTCGCGTCGTAGTCGGCAATGCCCGAGATTCCCGCAGCGGGATCAAGGAAGGCAGACTCTGCCAGATTCAACTGCCGCACGGAAAGTTTGGCGTTGAGCGGAGTAAGGGCGGCGTTGTTGGCGTCGATCGGTCCCGCGTCGCCGCCAAGAGTCATGTCGCCGCCGCCGGGCAGCTTTGCCGACATAGTGAACGGAAAGGAGGAAGCGAACGAGAAGTTTTTCACCTCGATATTAACTTTGTCGTATACGTGAGGCTTCTGCGTCGAGCCCTCTCCCGAGACGGTGAGACGTCCGTCTTTGACGTTCAATTTTCCCACCGACAGGTTTGGATTGCCGCCGGAGGAAGTTGGAGCCGCGGATTTCGCTGCCGACGGATTCTTTCCGCCTAGGCTCGAGAAATTCCATTTCTCGCCGTTCTCCGATTTCACCAGGCTGATCTCCGGCTGGTTCAGCGTCAACTCGGTCACGTTCAAAGTCTTCGAGAAAATCAGCGGGATCAGCTCCACGCCCACCTTCAACGACTTGGCCTGCACGAAGGCGGACTTGCTGAACTCCGGGTCATCGGCGATCGAAATGTCATCCGCCGAAACGCCACCCGAGAGCAGTGACAGCGAGAGATTCCCGACCTTTACCTGCCTGCCCAGCGCGTCGGTGAGCTCCGACTCAAGTTTCGGCCGGAACGTGTTCGCGTCGACGAAAAAAGGAATTGCGATGGCAATGACGATCAGGACACCAACAATAACTGCCAGAATTTTCAGAGTGCGTTTCATGATTCCTACCTCCTGCCCGAGCGGCAAAACTGCGGTTGTGACTGCGTGGAAGTTGCTGGAACCGCAAGTGTATCACTGCGGGTCCTGCAGCAGTTCGGGGGACGGCACGGTTCCAGCGTCCATTTGCTTCTCGCGTTCCGTGCGGTGTTCGTTGTCAATGCTCACCGCCGCCTCCAGTTCCTTCTTCGCTTCTTGTTTGCGTCCCAACTGGAGCAGTACTCGTCCCCGCACGTAATGGATATCCGTGCGAGCAGGATCGATTTTGCCCGCCGCATCGATCTCCACCAACGCCGGCGCATACTTTTCTTGATGCTGGTAGATCTTCGCCAGCCCCAGATGGGAGCTCACCAGCCGGCGATCGCGGCGCAGCGCCTCGCGGTAACTCTGCTCGGCGTTTTTCTCGTCCTCCATCAGCCGATACACCTCGCCAAGTTCGTCATAGTTGAGGGCGAGATCCGGTTCGACCGCGGCATCTTTCAAAAATTCGTCACGGGCATGCTGATAATCCTGCTTCTTCAGATACGTCAGCCCCAGGTTGAAGTGCACGAAAGGGAGCTTGGGATCAGCCTCGGCCGCGGCCCGGAATTCCGTCAATGCCAAATCGTAGTGATCGAGATTCAAATGATACTTGCCGACAAACAGGCGGTATTCAGGAGAACCGTCGCCGATCTTGATCAGTTGCTCGGTGGCGCGGTCGTCAAGTTCCTTCTGCTGGGCGCGGTGCGCCGCATTCGACAACACGTACAGATACGGCAATTTCCCGGATTCCTGCGCCCACAGTGGTTCGAGCGTCGCCGCGGCATCCGTCCAGCGCTCGGCGAAAAAATAGCAGAGTCCGAGCAGGTAACGGGGCTGCAATGCGTCCGGCTGATCGTGTACGACCGACTCGAACGGCGGAGTCGCTTTCACGAATTCATTTTGCCGGTAGTAGGCGAGCCCAATATTGAGCCGGATTCCCGCGACTTGCGGCATCAAACGCTCGGCTTGATGCAGCATTTCCAGCGCTTTCGTCCACTGCTTGCGCCGCATGTACACGACACCCAGGTTGGCATAGGCTCCCCCCGCCTTCGGGTCTGCCGCCAACACCTTGCGGAAATCTTGTTCCGCGTCGTCCAGCCGCCCTTGGGCGAGCGCGTCCTGCCCGCGCTGAAAAAGGAGCGCCAGATCGGCCGGCCTCGCGTCCGCGATAGAAGCCGCGCCCGCCGCGCCACTTCGGGCACTCCCCGCCTGCGCAGGCGAAGCCGGCCATGGCAAACCTGCCATCGACCCGCTCGCCAGAAAGAGCAGAACAAAACATCGCTGTGTGATCCGCGTGCTTGACACTGGTTTTACTCTCTGCTGTAGTGTCCGCCAGTGTACGCTCTAAGTTCAAGCGGCAACGGGAACGCGGAACACGAAGCTGAAATCTCTTCGGAACGGTGGCGGTCCGCTGTTCCGGCGCAAGGCCTACGATGGTGACCATTCGTGATGTGGCCAAGGAAAGCGGGTTCTCCTCGACCACGGTGTCGATCGTCCTGAACAACGCGCCGCTCGCGCGCTACATCCCGCCCGTCACCAAGAAGCGCATCGAGCGCGCTGCGCAGAAGCTCGGCTACCGCCCCAACCAGTTCGCCCGCTCCCTGCGCAGCAAGCGCAGCCACACCGTCGGCGTCATGGTCTTTGACATGACCGATCCCTATTGCACCCTGGTTCTGCGCGGCATCGAGAACACGCTGTACCAGTCGTCCTATCTGCCCATCCTCACCGATGTGCACAACGAGCGCAGCCGCTTCGAACGCTACCTGGAAATGCTGCTGGACCGCCGCATCGAGGGCCTGATCGTTCTCGCCAACTGGCTCTTCCTCGATATCAACCTGCTCGCTGATTTGGAAAAGAGCAGCATTCCCACCGCCATGATCGGCTGTGAACTCGAGACTGACTCGATCAGTTCCGTCATCGTCGACAACGAGGTCGGCGGCTACCTCGCGCTCGAGCATCTGCACTCGCTCGGCCACCGCAAGATCGCATTCATCCGCGGCCCCAAGGCGCTCACCGACAGTTCCCCGCGCTGGCGCGGCATTCGCAATTCCGCCAAAGCCTCCGGACTCGAACTTGACCCCCGCCTCATCTTGGACCTGCCCGAATCGCGCGATCCCATGTCCAGCTTCGAGTCCGGTCAGAAGCTCACCGAAGAACTGATCCGCCAGAAACGTCCCTTCACCGCGCTGCTCGCTTTCGACGACATGAGCGCCTTCGGAGCGATCCGCGCCCTGACCCGGGCTGGCGTCCGCGTACCTGAGCATTGCTCCGTGATCGGCTTCGACGACATCGCTACTTCGGCGCTTTATACGCCCTCACTCACCACGGTGCGCCAGCCCATGGAAGCCATGGGAGCCTCCGCCGTGGGCATCGTTGTCGAAGGCATCAACGGAGTACTGGAAAAGCGCGAAATCCCCGCCTGCCATCGCAAGGTTGCTCCCGAGTTGGTAGTGCGCGAGTCCACCCGCAGTCTCTTATAGGGCATTTGGCGGACCGAGATTCTGAAGTTCGCAGGGAATTCTCCGGTCGCAGAATCGATTTTCCACAGCACATGTGATCGTGAACGATTCCGGCCTTCTCTTTTTTCTTGACAGTGGATGCCCCATAAAAGCACTATTCATACGTTTTAATAACCCGTTCTGGGTCTCACATCCACCGGGTACAAATGTCGTTCAAAACGCGCTACCGAGCCGCAAGGCTCGGAGAGAAGCACGGCAAAGCCGACTGAACTCGCGCGGGGATAGGCCTGCGCCAACGGGAGAGCATGACCATGAAATCTCATCGAGTGCTGTTGCGGATCGCGCTGTTGGTCGTGACATTCTGCGGAGCCGCTTGGGCCCAGAATAACGGTTCGATTACCGGCACGGTGAAGGATCCCTCGGGCGCCGCGATTCCCGGCGCCAGCGTCTTGGTCACCAGCCCAGAGCGTGGTATCAACCGCCAGACCACGACCAACTCCACGGGCGACTACAACGAGTCGGCATTGCCCGAAGGCTCCTACGACATCATCGTCACCGCCACCGGCTTCAAGAAATATCAGGCCAAGGGGGTGAAGCTCGACGTGGCTCAGAAAGCGCGCGTGGATGTTGCCCTCGAAGTCGGCGCCGCCACTACCGAGGTCATCGTCGAAGGCAGCAACGTGGCCCAGGTGGAGACTCAGTCTTCCGAACTCGCCGGCACGGTGACGGGAAAAGAAATCACCCAACTCGAACTCAACGGCCGAAACTTCACCACCCTGGTGACGCTGGTCCCCGGCGTGAGCAATCAAACCGGAGCGGATGAAGCCGGCGTCGGCATCACGGGCAGCGTTTCCTACAGCATGAACGGCGGTCGCACCGAGTACAACAACTGGGAACTCGATGGTGGCGACAACATGGATAATGGCAGCAACGGCAGCTTGAACGTGTATCCCAGCATCGACGCCATTTCAGAGTTCAAAGTTCTGACCTCAAACTACGGCGCCCAGTACGGTCGCAACGGCTCCGGCACGGTCGAGGTTGAGACCAAGTCCGGGACGAGAGTCTTCCACGGCGACGCCTACGAGTTTGTGCGCAACGACATGTTCAACGCGCAAAACTACTTTAATAGCACGGCCGCGGGCGGCACTGGCGTTGCTCCTCCGTACAAGAAGAACGATTTCGGCTACGCCCTTGGCGGTCCGATGTACATCCCTGGCGTTTACAACAAGGACAAGCAGAAGACATTCTTCTTCTGGTCGGAGGAATGGCGCCGCGAACGCGTCCCGGCATCCTTCAACACTCCCGTACCATACAGCGCCGAGCGTACCGGCGATTTCAGTGATGTGTGTCCCAACCCGCAATCTGGCTCAATGATTGATTGCCCAACTGATCCCAGAACGGGTGCTCCCTACGATGGCAGTCTCGGGTCCCTGCCCATAGACCCTGTCGCCTCGGCTCTGCTCCCGCTGATCCCAGTAGGTACTGCGGACGTGCCGGGTGCGTCTATTTTCAATACCAACATCACGCTTCCTACGTCTTGGCGCGAAGAACTGCTCCGCGTCGACCACAACCTCACAAAGAACAATCGCATCTCCTTCCACTACATCCACGATTCGTGGACGACGACAGAATCCGGCCCCATCTGGGATACCGCGTCCTTTCCCACGACGCAAACGTACTTTAACGGGCCTGGGGTCAGTCTGATGGCGCGCATGACCAGCACCATCTCCCCCACCCTGCTCAATGAATTCGTAGCCAGCTATACCACCGACCACATTGCTTTCAAATCTCTCGGCTATTTTCAACGTCCCGCCGGGCTAGCCATGGGGTCCATCTATAACAACGGCTTCGGCGGTAAATTGCCCGCCATCAATATCAGCGGTGGGGCTGCTTACGGAGGCGGGTTCGGTGAGGACCCCAACGGAATATGGCCCGAGGGTCCGTACAACTCCAATCCCACTTACACCTATCGCGACAACCTGACGAAGATCGTTGGTCGCCACAACCTTCAATTCGGTGCGTATTTTGTAGCCGCTCAGAAGAACGAGTTGAGCAGTGTGCAAGTGAACGGCAATCTCACGTTCGACATCGGCTCGCCCGTAAGCACCGGCAATGCCTTTGCAGACATGCTCTTGGGGAATATCGCGAGCTTCGGCCAGGGCAGCAACCAGTTAAAGTTCTACAACCGCTATAAGATTCTCGAACCCTACTTCCAGGATGACTGGCGTATCACCGATCGCCTCACTCTGAATTTGGGCCTGCGCGTTAGCTTGGAAGGCACGTACCGCGATCGCTACAAGCACGCCTATAACTGGGATCCTAACGTCTATAGCCTCGCCAATGCACCTCAGTTGGACGATGCAAACGGTACGCTTACAGGCACTGCGGGTGCGCTCGTCCCCGGAGTCGGCAACCAGTTCGATGGGTTGGTCCAGTGCGGTGTGGGCGGCGTTCCTATTGGTTGTTCTAAGGGACACCTGTTCAACCCCGCTCCGCGCGTCGGTTTTGCTTGGGACCCGAAAGGGAACGGTAAGACTGCCATCCGAGGCGGCTATGGTGTCTTCTTTGAGCACGCGAACGGAAATGAGGCCAACACCGAGGGCATGGAAGGTCAGTCCTCGCCTCTTCTCCAAAGCTCATCGCAGATCAACGTCATCGGTTATCAGAATATTGGAGCCTCGACCGGAACCGCCGCTCCCTCATTCCCGTTGAGTTTCACATCCATTCCCAACCAGGTAGTGTGGCCGTACATGCAACAGTGGCACTTCGACGTGCAGCACGAGCTGCCGGGCAATACGGTACTCACCGTCTCCTACGTGGGCAGCAAGGGGACACATCTCGGGCGTCAGCGTGACCTGAATCAACTGTTCCCCGCAGCACAGAATCCGTATTCGAAGGGCCAGCCCATCAGCCCCCAGATTACCTACCCCAACGGAACCTCGGCCTCGTCGGACTGCGGTCCGACCGATCCCCTTACCGGAACGTTCTACCAGGATTCATATGGAGTGCCGACCCAAGCCTCAACCGCGACCGCGGCCATTCCTTATGGCGGTTTCGGGGTCATGAGTCCTGCAGTGAACCTGGGCGTTGCCGCCTGTGGAACGAATGCGAACTATCTCCGTCCCTTCTACGGCATCGCAACCATCACCCGCCTCGAGAACAAGTCATCCTCCACCTACCACGCGCTTCAGGTTTCGGCGCGCAAGAGTGTTGGAGCGCTCAGCCTCACGGGGGGTTACACCTATAGCCACTCCATCGACGACTCCTCGGATCGCTATGACGGGAACTTTGTTAATTCCTACAACGTCGCTTCCAGCCGGGCCAGTTCCAATTTCGATGAACGCCACATGCTGAACGTAGGCTATGTCTACGACCTGCCCTTCTTCAAGAAGCCTGGTCTCAGTCACACGTTTATCGGCGGCTGGCAGTATTCCGGTATCGCGACTCTTGCCAGTGGAACGCCCCTGACCATCACCAATGGCACGACGTATGGCGACAATGCTGGCGTTGGCAATGGCGTTGGCACAGGTTCCTATCCGGATGTCCTTGGCAATGCCAGCTCTGGCATTCCGCCGAACAGTGATCTGTCGGGGCCCAGCTTCTCCAAGTTCGCCTACAACCCCGGTGCCTTTGGTTTGCCGACCGGACTCACATTCGGAACAGCAGGCAGAAACAGCCTACGCAATCCGGGCCGCGTCAACTTTGATATGGCACTATTCAAGCACTTTGCCATCAAGGAGAGCATGGCCTTGGAGTTCCGTGCTGAAGCCTTTAACGTTTTCAACCACACCGAATGGTCCGGTTTCTCCGGTTCCGTGAGTTGCACGGGCGGAGCTAATAATTCTGCCGGCGACCCCAGTTGCCTGGGGCCGGGAGGCGCCGATCTCTTCCAGATCAATTCGTCGCACCTCGGGCGCATCCTGCAACTCGGCGCGAAGTTCCTCTTCTAACCAGCATCAGCCCAAACAAGGACCCCGGCCTCGCAAGAGGCCGGGATTCTTTTTTGAGTCTGCGATGTGAAAACAGCGGAAGCAGAGACAGCCTAAGCAAAGACAGCCCATGTGGAGACGGCCGCCTTCGGCCGTCCCGCGAAGGCGAAGCCGAGCGGCCCCGAGCACACCAGCCGAGAACCGAGAACCGAGAACCGAGAACCGAGAACCGAGAACCGAGAACCGAGAACCGAGAACCGAGAACTGAGAACTGAGAACTGAGAACTGAGAACTACTTCACCCCCACCGCCACCGCAGCACCCAACGCCTCCAGCGCCCGCTCCAGATCCTCAATCAAATCGTCGCCACTCTCAATCCCCACCGACAATCGCACCATCTGCTCGGTCACGCCCATCTTTTCCCGCTGCTCGGCTGAGATCATGGCGTGCGACGTGAGCACCGGAATCGACACCAGCGACTCCACTCCTCCCAGGCTCGTCGCCAGGGTAAACAGCCGCATGGCCTCGCTCACGCGCCGTGCGTCCTCGCCCGTGCCCTCGACCTCAAACGTCACCATGCCGCCGCCCCCGCTCATCTGTTCGCGCGCAACTGCGTGCTGCGGATGGCTCTTCAGAAACGGATAGTGCACCCGCCGCACCTTGGCGTGTTGCTCCAGAAATTCTGCCACGCGCAGCGCATTCTCGTTCTGCCTCGCCACGCGCACCGCCAGCGTCTTCAGCCCCCGGATCAGCATCCACGACGCATGCGGGTCCATGCAATTCCCCAGCGTCGTCCGCGTCTCGTGGATCATTTGCATCAGTTCGTGCCGCCCCGCCACCACGCCGCAAGTCAAATCCGCATGCCCGCTCAAATACTTCGTGCCAGAATGCATCACCAGGTCAATGCCATACTCTGCCGGATGCTGGTTAATAGGCGTTCCGAAAGTGCTGTCGATCATGCTGATCAGTTTGTGCTGCCGCGCCAGTGCCGCCGCCTTCTTCAAGTCCACGACACGCAACGCCGGATTGGTCGGCGACTCCAGATACAGCAGCCTCGTATTCGGTTGGATCGCCCGCGCGTGCTGCGCATAGTCGTTGGTATCGACAAAAGTCGTCTCGATCCCCAGCCGCGGCAGCCACTGCGACAGGAACTTCGTCACCCCGCCGTAAATGTCGCGCTGCGCCACAATGTGATCCCCCGTCTTCAGCAGAGCCAGGATCGTGGTAGTGATCGCGCCCATGCCCGAAGCAAACGTCCGCGCCGCCTCCACGCCTTCAAGCGCAGCCACGGCCTGCTCCGCCACCGTGTTCGTCGGATTCCCCCACCGCGTGTAGTAGCGGTCGGTGGAAGTCACGCGCTGTTGCTCATCGTTGTCGGCGACTTCGAAGGTGGACGTCTGATAGATCGGCGTGCCGACTGGACCGTTCTTCTTCTCCAGGTCAGCCGCGCCGTGTACGGCGGCAGTTTCAGGACGATGGGTCTTCCGCTTCATGGTTGCCTCACATCCTCCAGAGTAATTGCGCCATTCCACTCCAGCAAGCGAAAGCGCGACCCGTAGCAGGTTTTCCTTCGTGCCCTTCGTGGTTATCGCCTTTCGCCTGCGCCACTCCATAGCTCAACCCCCATTTATAATTCCCCATTCATGGACTTGGGATTGAAAAACCGCGTCGCTCTGGTAGCTGCGTCCAGTCAAGGAATCGGACGCGCCACCGCCGAAGCCTTCGCCGCCGAAGGCTGCCATGTTGCCATGTGCGCCCGCAACCAGCAAACGCTGCAAGCTGCGGCAGAGAAAATAAGAAAGCAGCACCACGTGGAAGTCCTAGCCGAGGCGTTCGACGTCACCGACTCCGCCGCCGTCAGCCGTTTCGTCGCCGCGGTCGCAGCCAAATTCGGCAGCGTCGACATCTGCATCACCAATGCCGGAGGACCGCCCGCCAAGGGATTCCTCTCCGCCACACTCGAAGACTGGCAGCATGCGCTCGACGCAAATTTCCTGAGCACGATCTACTTCGCCCGAGAAGTCATCCCCCACATGCAGCGCAAACGCTGGGGACGCATCATCACGCTCACCTCGATCACCACCAAGCAACCCGTCGCCGACCTCGTGCTCTCGAACGCAGTCCGTGCTGCGGTCGTCGGTCTGGTGAAGAGCCTGGCAAACGAGTTCGGCAAAGACGGAATCCTCGTCAACAACGTTGGCCCCGGCTTCACCACCACCGATCGCCTAAAGGAATTAGCAAGGTCTCGCTCTTCCGCCTCCGGAAAGAACGAGCAGGAGATTTTCGACGCCTGGGCCGCCGACGCTCCGCTCAAGCGCCTGGGCGAGCCGCGTGAGGTTGCCGAGACCATCGTCTGGCTGGCTTCCGAGCGCGCGTCCTACGTCACTGGCCAAACGGTTCTGGTCGACGGCGGCATGTATAAGGGATTGTAGAATTCGATGTCATCCTGAGCGCAGTATGTGCCGGGCGCAGCGCGGCACATACGAAGTCGAAGGATCCCTATCGTCACCGAAGCCCATTGCAGAGGAAGAATGAAACGAGCCCTTGGAATATGGTTATTCGCAATCGTAGCGGGCCTTTGCACCGCCACCGCCCAATCCCGACCTTTCCCCGGCTCTGACGTGCAGCAGATCTACCAGCGGCTGCTTCCACAAATCGAAAAAATTCCCGCCTTCGATCACCACGCGCATCCCGGTTACGCCGACGATCCCGACGTCGACGCCATGGCCGCGCCACCCAATGCCAGCGCAGCCCTTCGCACGCGCGAGGACAACCCGGAACTCGCCGCCGCCGCCAAGGCTCTGTTCGGATATCCCTACACCGATCTCTCCCCCGACCACGCCAAATGGCTGCTCGACAAGAAGACGGACCTAAAGAAGCAGTTCGCCGGCCCTGCCTACTTCAACGCAATCCTCGACAAGCTCAACATCGAGAGTTCGGTCGCGAACCGCGCCATGATGCCCGACTACCTCGACCCCAAGCGCTTTCCCTGGGTTTTCTTCGCCGACTCTTTCCTGTGGCCGTTCAACAACGAACGCGAGACCGCGCGCAATCCCGACGAAGGCGTTTTCATTCCCCTGCAGGAAAAAATGCTACACCGCTGGATGCAACAGGAGTCGTTCAGCGAGCTTCCTGCGGCGTTCGCCGACTATCTGAAGTTCATCACCCAAGTGCTCGAAGACAATTCGAAACGCGGCGGCATCGCCATGAAGTTTGAGGTCGCCTATTTCCGTCCCACCACGTTCAGCGATCCCACGCGCACCCAGGCCGAAGACCTCTACCAGCGCTACGTCGGCGGCGCCGTACCCAACGAAACGGACTATCGCACGTTTCAGGACTTCATCTTCCGTTATCTCATCCAGGAAGGCGGACGCCTGCACCTGCCGGTGCACATCCATACCGCCATCGGCATCGGCGACTATTTCAACCTGTCGCAGAGCAACATCATGAATCTCGAGAGCGTATTGCGCGATCCGCACTACGCCTCCACCACCTTCGTCATGATCCACGGCGGCTATCCTCTGGAACGCGAAGCCATCTGGCTGGCCGCCATGAAGAATGTCTACCTCGATTCCTCGTTTGGCGAACTCGCCCAGTATCCTTCAGCGTTCAAAGAAACGCTCAAGATGTGGCTCGAAACTTTTCCCGACAAGATCACTTTCGGCACCGACTGTTTCCCTTACAATCAAGTGTTAGGGTCGGAAGAGGCGTACTGGTTGGGTGTGCAGTCGTCCCGCACCGCCTTGGCTGCGGCTCTGGCAGAGATGGTTTCGGAAAACGAAATCACCGAAGCCCGCGCCCTGGAATTAGCCCACGCCTACCTGCACGACACAGCCGTGAAGCTATACGCAGGCAGAGTGCAGTAGAACCAGCCGCGAAGCGGCACGAACCGAACACAATTCCCATGGCGAAATCAAAATCAAAATCGCGCCCTAAAGCGAAACCCGCAAAGTCCCGCGCCAAACGTGCTGTCACCAAACATGCCGCCCCCGCACTGCAATACGTCCCCTGGCGCACCATCGCGCTCGAAGACCTCAACCCTCTCCTGCAACGCCAATTCGTCGTCGGCCAGGAAATCATGCTGGCCCGCGTCCTGCTGAAGAAAGGCTGCATCGTCCCCGAGCACAGCCATCACAACGAACAACTCACCTACATCCTCGACGGCGCACTCAAGTTCTGGATCGACGGCAAAGAGATCGTAGTCCACGCTGGCGAAGTCCTCTGCATCCCGTCCAACATGCCACACAAAGCCGAGGCCATGGAAGACACGGTCGACCTGGACGTGTTCGCTCCCCCCCGCGCCGACTGGATCAACAAGACCGATCAATATCTGCGAGGAAAGAAATAGCCCCAGTCCATGACCTCTCTCTCCACTTCTGCGCCGGGCGTGCGTCAAACCGGTTTCCGCTTCCGCTGCATCGCCTGTGCCAATCTCAGCGACGATGCCAGTCAGAACTTTCGCTGCGCAAACTGCGGCGATCTGCTTGAAATTACATACCCGCACTGGAAAGAAACCGCTCCCGCAGCGCTAGAACTAAAATCCACCTGGCGCCAGCGTCGCCTCTCTCTGTCCACTATCGATCTCAGTGGAGTCTGGCGCTTCCGCGACCTGCTTCCCGCGCTTGAGAGCGACGCCCAGGCCATCACCCTGCGCGAAGGCAATACTCCGCTATACGAACTTCCGCAGTGCTCCCGCATCACGGGAGTGCCGCGCCTCCTCGCGAAGCATCAAGGCATGAACCCGACCGGCTCTTTCAAAGACGCCGGCATGACGGTCGCCGCTACCTTCGCACGTCGCGCCGGATTCCGCTGGGTTGCCTGCGCCTCCACCGGCAACACCTCCGCATCCATGGCCGCCTACGCCGCTCGCGGTGGCTTGCGCAGCCTGGTGCTGGTCCCCGAAGGAAAAATATCTTGGAGCAAACTTTCCCAGGCCCTCGACTACGGCGCCGTCACCTGCCAGTTGCGCACCGACTTCGACGGCTGCCTTCGCCTGCTGCAGGAACTCGTTCTGCGCGCCCCGGTCTACCAGTTGAACTCCATCAACCCGTTCCGCCTCGAAGGCCAAAAGACCCTCGCGTTCGAACTGCTCGAGCAACTCGACTGGCAGCCTCCCGACCACATCATCGTTCCCGGCGGCAACCTGGGTAACAGTTCCGCCATTGGCAAGGCCTTGCTGGAAATGCACGCTCTGGGCCTGATTTCGCGCCTGCCCAAGCTATCTGTCATTCAAGCCGAAGGCGCGAACGCGCTCGTGCGAACGCTGCGTGAAGCCGCCGGCAAACGCCTGATCAGCGTGCACGCCGAAACCCGCGCCACCGCCATCCGCATCGGCAACCCCGCCTCGTGGAAAAAAGCCGCGCACGTTCTCGAAGCCACTGAAGGAGCCTGCGAGCAGGTCACCGAAGTCGAGATCGCTCAAGCCAAAGCCGAGATCGGAGCCGAAGGCATCGGATGCGAACCCGCGTCAGCCGTCACGCTAGCCGGCCTGAAGAAATTGCTGAAGCAAGGCTTTGTGAAGCGGGAGGAAAGCGTGGTTCTGGTCCTGACCGGCAATCTTCTAAAGGATCCCGACTACACCATCGACTTCCATCGCGGCGACCTGTTCAAGGGCACCAGCAACGAAAGCGCGAGCGAGGCGCTGAATCCATTGCGCCGTCCGCCAGTCGTGCTGGACGCCGCTCTGGACGCGGTGATCCGAACGTTGGAACAAGCGGAAAAGGTCTGACCAGCGATACCCAGCCGCGAAGCGGCGTCATGTGAAAGCCCGGCACGGAAGTGCCGGGTTAGGAGCAGCAGAACGCAGCGAGTCCCGTAGGGACGGCATGATTCTTACGCACGGTCGCTCATGGTTGTTGGAAACTACTGTTTGAGGCCGCATTCACAAACATTCGTATGCCCACCAAGACCGCAAACCCGAAACGCCCCCTCCGCCTCTCCCTCCCCGCTACTTCCGCGAATCTCGGCCCGGCCTTCGACGCCGCCGCGCTCGCCATGGATTTCTACATCAAGCTCGACGCCCGCCCGGCAGAGGAATTCTCCATCACCGCCACCGGCCGCGACCAGGAAATTTGCGCCAAGCTCGAAGACCACCTCATCCTGAACACCTACCGCGATGTTCTGGAAGCCGCGGCCCGGCCGATCATTCCCCTGTCGCTGAAAATCGCAAATGACATCCCCATCGGCAAAGGTTGTGGCTCCTCCGCAGCCGCGCGCCTGGCGGGCATAGCGCTCGCCGTGCACTTCAGTCGCCTCCGCTGGACCGACGCCCAAATCATCGGCGAAGCCTCCCGTCGCGAACACCATCCCGACAACGCGTCCGCCTGCTGGATGGGAGGTCTCACCGTTGCCCGCATGTCAGGAGAGGCTGAGGCCCAAGTCGTTCGCGTCCGCCCGAAAGGGAAGTGGCCGCTCCTGCTGGCCGTCCCCGAGCAGAGTCTCCCGACCGAAGAAGCCCGTCGCGTTCTACCCACACAGTATTCACGCGCCGACGCCGTCGCCAACGTACAAAATTCCATGCTGCTGCTCGCGGCCTTCACCCAGGGCCGTCGCGACCTGCTCTCCGCCGCTCTCGAAGACCGCATCCACCAGCCCTATCGTGCGGCGCTCTGCCCGTTGTTGCCATGTCTTCAGGAATTGAAAGGCAAGGAAGGGATTCTCGGCTCGGCACTCAGCGGCGCCGGCCCGTCAGTGTTGATCTTCCTGGATCCACGCGCACCGCTCGGCAAGACCAGCAAGCTAGTCGCCGCTCACCTCTCCCGAAGCGGCCTGTCCGCGGAACTACTCTCAACCAGGATTGCATCGCGCGGAGCGCGCGGATCAAAGCCGTAGTCCCGGATGTTTGTTTCGGTGGCCAGTTTCGAAGGGAAGAGGGGAAACAGTGCTGCTTTTTAATCGCCCTCAGGAGCGGACTTTGCTGAGGACCGCGACGCGTGAGCACCGTGGAAGAGCGGCGCTTCCAGCGCCGCGTAAAGCAAGCGGAAAAGTCTAACGGGCTTCAGCCCCGTGGTTACCGGCTGGCCGGCGGTACAATCCCATTCATCCGCAAATATTCCACCATCTGCCCATAGTGATCGAACCCGTGCCACGCCACACTCGTAGCCAGTCCCAACCGCGTCACCTTTCCCTCACCGAATGGGCTCTTCACCGTTGCCGTAAGGTTCTTCTCATTGATGGTCGCGATCGCCTTGTGAACATACGCAAATGATTCTTTCAAGAACTTCAGGATGTCAGCCTTCGAGGTGATCGACGCCGGCCCTGACTCCTCGCCAATATCGACCGGCGGCTTCTCTTCCAGAAGCGCCGCCCCCAGTTCATAGTTCACCGCCGCCACATGTTTGATCTGTTGCGCAAACGTCCGCACGCCTTTGAATTCGCCGTTTGTCGGGGCGAAGCCGAACTTGTCTTCCGGCATGGCCTCCGCGGCCGGAGTGAACTCGTGCTCCATATTGAGCACCGTCCGGTCCAACACCTGGCTGACCGTGCGCATCTCGTCCTTGGGCTTACTTGCCTGCGCCGCGGCCGAGACTGCCAGCACCAGCAACCCGCATGCAACCAATCCCAATTCTTTCCTCATGGAAAATCCCCCTTAGTCCCGTACCACCGCCGGAGCCATCTTCAACTCCGCCGCGGTCAACCGATGCCGCCGGATCGTGCCCAGCCCCACCACCATCGCCAGCGCCGACCATGCCAAAGCCACCGGCACTCCTTGTCGCGCCGCCAGTTCTCCCCACACCGCGCTGCCCAGCGCCATCCCGCCTTGCAACACCAGCAGATACATCGAGAGTGCTCGCGCCCGCATCCACGACGGACACATCGTCTGCGCCACCACGTTGAAGCACGCGAGGATGCCGATCCACGCCGCTCCCGCCGTAAACAATACCAGACACAGCCACTCAAATACATGCACCTGTCCGGCCAGGAACGTCATCGCGGCGAAGACGATGGTCGCACCGGCCACCAGCCCATCCACAGAGTATCGCAGTCGCAACCGCGGCAACAGTGCCGCGCCACCCAGCGCTCCCACTCCGAAGCAAGTCAGCAGAAATCCGTACCCCTGCGCCCCATGCGGCTGGCAAATCACCGGAAGCAGCGCCAGCAGCGAAGTTGCTCCCACGCTGAATGCCCCCGTGCGAATCAGCACCGATCGCACCTCCGGCGCTCCGCGCACATAGCGAAACCCTTCTACGATTGCATCCCGCACCCGCTGCGTTGGCAACGGCTCGTGTGGTGCGTGCCGCCACTTGCATAGAAAGATGATCACGCCGAAGAACGACGCTGCATTCAGCAAGAACGACCATCCCGATCCCGCCGCCGCGACCACCAACCCGCCTAGCGCGGGACCGACCGCGCGCGCCACATTGAATCCTGCTGAATTCAGCGCCACCGCCGACGCATGCCGCGCCGGCGAAACGACGTCCGGCGTGATCGCCTGCCACGCCGGATCGTTCATCACTGCGCCCAGCCCCAGCAGAAACGTGAACACCAGCAGCACCAAAGGGTTCACCACATTGAGCAGGGTCAGCACTCCCAGGCCCGCTGCCGCCACCACCATCCATCCCTGGGTGAACAACAGAAGCCGCCGCCGGTCGACCATGTCCGCCAGCGCACCCGCCGGCAGCACCACCAGAAACACGGGAACCGCAGCCGCCGCCTGCACCAGGCTCACCATCAAAGGTGAAGTCGTAAGCTGCGTCATCAGCCAGCCCGCGCCCACGTTCTGCATCCACGTCCCGGTGTAAGAAACAACAGCGGCAATCCAAAGAGATCGAAACAGTGGCTCCCCCAGCGGAGCCCAAGCCGCATCCGCCCGCCGCCCGCCCGAGCCCTGCACTACCGGAACTGTAATGTGATCAGCCAACCTAAAGATTTCCTTCGTGTACCTTAGTGTCCTTAGTGGTTAGAGCTTTTGTTTCTCCGTGTCCCCTGTGTCCTCGGTGGTCAAGTTTTTGCCTTCAGCCCTTCTGCAAAAGGCCACTCCGAATCCTTCCAGGCCCGTATCAAATAGATGATCACACCAGTCAGCAGAATGACCGCCGCATACCGCATTTCCTTTTGCCAGTTTTCCCGGTTAAACAATATGAAGAGAAACCCCGCCGATGCCAGTAACGCCGGTAGCGGATACAGCCACATCCGGAACGGCCGCCGCATTTCCGGCCGCGTAATCCTCAGCACAATCACTCCCACCGCCTGCACCAGAAACTGCAGGATGAGCCGAATCACCACCAGCGCCGCGATCGCATCCTTCAGTCGCAAGAAACAGAATGCCGCTGCCACCACCCCTAGCGCCAACAGCGAAACATGCGGGAATCGGTGCACCGGATGCACTTTGGCAAATGCCTTGAAGTAGTTGCCATCCTTTGCCGCCGCATAGGGAACCCGGGAGTACCCCAGCATCAGCGAAAAGACCGAGGCAAACGCCGTTACGATCACCAACCCCGTCACCAGCCGCGCCGCCCACGCGCCATACACCCTCTGCATGAACAACGACACAACATACAGGCCGCTGTTGTTCTGTCCCGCTTGCATCATCTCCCGCCAGGGCACCACGGCGAGGACGCACACGTTCATCATGAGATATAGACAGGCCACCAGCAGAATGGAGAGCAACAGAGCCCGAGGAATATTCTTTTCCGGGTCCTTGATCTCATCCCCCAGAAAACTTACGTTGTAATATCCCCAATAATCGTAGGTCGCGATGAGCATTGCTCCGCCCAGCCCAGTCAGAAAATGGCGGGAGATCGTGAATGCCCCCGGCGGAAAATCAAAGGCCCGTGCGGCATTGAAGTGGGTCAGTCCGGCGAAGATGATCCACCCAATCGTTCCCATCACGCCAAACCACAATATTTTCGAGAGCCGCCCGATCGCCGTGATGTTTCGATAAAGCAGTAGCACCGTAAAGAAACAAATCAATACCGCAACCGCGGTTCCCGGCGTGACCAGCCAGTTCACCTGCAGCGTCCCGGCCCACGGAAGATGCGCTGCTGCTTCGTAGTGCGCATACACCGTATCCAACTCCGGCCAGTAATACGCCGCGTATCCCGCCAGCCCGATGCACCCGGTCGCGATGGACAGGGGTGCAGAAAACGACACCTGCCAGATAAACAGGAACGAAATCAGCCGTCCCCATTTCTGCGGTCCATACATCTCACGCAAATAGCGATACGATCCGCCCGACGCCGGCAGCGCCGCGCCCAATTCCGCGGACACCAGTCCGTCACACACGGCAAGCAGCGCGCCCACCACCCACCCCAGCAGCGCCTGCGGTCCGCCCATGGCGCTCACCACGAGCGGCATGGTGATGAACGGCCCCACGCCGATCATGTCAATCATGTTCAGCGAGGTCGCACTCCACAACCCCATCCCGCGGATGAGACTGGGAGAACCACCTCCGGGTTGCACTAAAGGTTGCTCTGAAGTTCCCATTTCGTAGAGACGTTGCTCGCAACGTCTTCTCACCACGCAGAAAAAAGACGTAGCCAAGCTACGTCTCTACGGCGAGTAACCGTCCTGATCCCTGATCCCTAATCCCTAATCCCTAACCCCTGACCCCTGACCCCTGACCCCTGACCCCTGACCCCTGACCCCTGACCCCTGACCCCTGACCCCTGACCCCTGACC
>JADGNQ010000430.1 GCA_017883385.1 Candidatus Sulfotelmatobacter sp. | reverse complement strand
ATCGCCATGCAGCCCACCGACGGCATGGTGCGCGGCATGAAGGCCATTGACCAGGGAGGGCCGATTACCGTGCCCGTGGGCCGCGGAACACTCGGCCGTGTGATGAACGTGATCGGCGAGCCCGTGGATCAACTGGGCCCAGTGGAATACAAAGAGAGAATGCCGATTCACCGCCTGGCGCCGGCATTCGATGAGCAGGCGACCTCGGCGGAGATGTTTGAAACCGGCGTGAAGGTCATCGACCTCATCCAGCCGTTTTTGAAGGGCGGCAAAATCGGATTGTTCGGCGGCGCGGGTGTAGGTAAGACAGTAGTTATCATGGAGCTAATTAACAACGTCGCCAAGAACCACGGCGGCTACTCCGTGTTTGCAGGCGTCGGCGAGCGCACGCGCGAAGGCAACGACCTGTGGCTGGAAATGACGGAGTCGGGCGTGATCAAGCCGGGCAAGCCGGCGGAGTCGAAAGCGGCCCTGATCTATGGACAGATGACGGAGCCTCCAGGGGCGCGCCTGCGCGTGGCGCTGACCGGGTTGACCGTCGCGGAATACTTCCGCGATGCCGAGGGTGCAGACACGTTGCTCTTCATCGACAACATTTTTCGTTTCACGCAGGCAGGGTCGGAAGTTTCCGCGCTACTGGGCCGCATGCCCAGCGCCGTAGGCTACCAGCCAAATCTAGCGACAGAAATGGGCGAACTGCAGGAGCGCATCACGTCGACGAAGAAGGGCTCAGTCACATCGGTGCAGGCAATCTACGTGCCCGCTGACGACTTGACGGATCCCGCGCCGGCAACCACGTTTGCTCACCTCGACGCGACCACGGTGCTGTCGCGTGCTTTGACCGAGATCGGAATTTATCCCGCGGTCGATCCGCTGGCATCGACGTCGCGCATTCTTGATCCGCGCATCGTCGGCCAGGAGCATTACGACGTAGCGCAGATGGTTAAGAGAACTTTGCAGACTTACAAAGACCTGCAGGACATCATCGCCATTCTCGGTATCGACGAGTTGAGCGAAGATCAGAAACTGAGCGTGGCACGAGCCCGCAAGATTCAACGCTTCCTGTCGCAACCGTTCCACGTGGCCGAGCAGTTCACTGGCGCGGCCGGACGCTACGTCAAGATCGCAGACACGGTTAAGGGTTTCAAGGCGATCGTGGAAGGGAAGTACGACGACATCCCCGAGCAGGCGTTCTACATGAAGGGCCCGATCGAGGAAGTGCTGGAAGCGGCGGAGAAGATGAAGGCGGCAGCGTAAAAGGGGTCAGGGGCCAGTGATCAGGGGTCAGTCGGTGAATTGACTGAGAACTGAGAACTCAGAACTGAGAACTGATGTCCGACACTTTCAAACTCGAGATCGTCACGCCGGAAAAGAAAGTCGTGGACACGACGGCGGAGGAGGTCCAGATTCCCGGCAAAGGCGGATATCTGGGCATTCTGCCGGGGCACGCACCGCTCATCACCGAATTAGCGGTCGGTGAGATTACTTTCCAGGAGAACTCCACGGTGCAGCGACTCGCCGTGGCTTGGGGATTCGCGGAGGTGCTCCCGGATAAGGTGACGATTCTGGCGGAGACGGCGGAGCGTCCGGCGGAAATTGACGTGGAGCGAGCGCGCAAATCAAAAGATCGCGCCGAGCAGCGGCTGACGAGCGGCGATACGACGGTCAACGTGGAGCGAGCGCTGGATGCCCTACACCGCGCCGAAACGCGGCTGGAAGTGGCCGGGAAGAATCCGCAGTAGCCTGTTCCTGAGTAGTGCCGGCCCGCTCTGGGCTTGTACAATTGGGCCGTTTACCAACCTGAGGAGACGGCACCATGAAACTGCAGTCGGCCTTTTTCGCTTTCGCTTTCTCTTTCCTCGTTCTTTGTGGGCTGGCCACGGCTAAGCAAGCCAAACCCGCGCAGGCTCAACCTCCGCAGCCACCTGCCTGGTTGATCACTCCTGAAGTACATTCCGACAACAGCGTTACATTCCGCTTCCGCGCTCCCAACGCGCAGGAAGTGAAACTCGCACGCGAAGGGACCGACCCGGTCGCCATGCAGAAGGACGACACGGGCGTCTGGAGCGTGACCACGGCACCGTTGCCCCCGGACTACTACGGGTATTCCCTCATCGCTGACGGCGTGCGTTCTCTCGATCCCTACAACCACGGGTCGGTGCCGAATCTGATCTCCCCAGGGAATTTCGTGCATGTTCCCGGGCCGTCATTGCCTTGGGAAGTCAACGATGTGCCGCGCGGCGAAGTCCATCATCATTTCTACAAGTCGGCAGTGGCCGACGATCAGCGGGACTTTTACGTCTACACGCCGCCAGGTTACGACCCCACTTCGAAAACGACGTATCCGGTGCTGTATCTGCTGCACGGATTCAGCGATGACGCGAGCGGATGGACTGCGGTCGGGCGCGCCAATGTGATCTTCGACAACCTCATCGCGCAGGGCAAGGCCAAGCCGATGATCGTCGTGATGCCGCTGGGCTACGGCACCATGGAGATGATTACCCTGGGCTGGGGTGCGTGGAGCCACACCGATGTGCGCGAGCGCAACTTTACGAAGTTTCGCGAGGCGCTGCTCACCGAAGTCATGCCCAAGGTCGAGAGCGAGTATCGGGTAACGAAAGACCGCAGTGCGCGCGCGATTGCCGGGCTTTCCATGGGAGGTTCGGAATCGCTTCTGACTGGACTGAACAATCTCGACAAGTTTGCCTGG
>JADGNQ010000066.1 GCA_017883385.1 Candidatus Sulfotelmatobacter sp. | reverse complement strand
AGCGGGTATTTGCTGCGCTGGAACAAGGACATTGGCAGCCATGTTGCCAAGGGCGAACTGCTGGCGGAAATCGATACCCCGGAAGTAGATCAGGAATTGTCGCAGGCGCGCGCCAGTCGCGAGCAGACTGCAGCCCAGTCGGACCTGGCGAAAATATCCGCTGATCGCTGGAAGAATCTGCGCAAGTCCGATTCCGTTTCCCAGCAGGAAACCGACATGCAGACGAGCGCGTACCAGCAGGCTGTGGCCAACCTTGCCGCTGCTGACGCCAATGTCCGCCGCCTCGAGCAGTTGGAGTCGTTCAAGCACGTTTACGCGCCCTTTTCTGGCGTGCTGATCAAGCGCAACGTTGATCCAGGTGCGCTAATCAGTGCCGGGTCGGCGGGCATGGAGCTGTTCATCCTCGCCAAGGTAGATCCCCTGCGGGTCTTCACCAACGTTCCCCAAATCTACTCACCGGTCATCAAGAACGGGATGCAGGCCTACATCACGCTGCAGGAGATTCCGGGGCAGAAGTTTAGAGGAACGGTAGCACGTACCGCAGAGGCCATCGATCCGGCCACGCGTACCCTGCTGACGGAAGTGGATGTTCCCAATAAGGACGGCCATCTGCTGCGGGGTTCCTTCGGGGAAGTACATTTCTCGCCCAAAATGAACGTGGAGAAGATTACTGTGCCGGTGAACGCGATGCTCTTCCGGCAAGAGGGCGCGCGCCTGGCGGTGGTGGGAGCAGACAACAAAGTGCAATTGCGGGCCATCACGATTGGCCGCGACTACGGCACTACGCTGGAGGTTCTGGGAGGCGTGAGTCTCGAGGACCGCATCATCATCAATCCTGCCGACTCCCTGGAAGATGGCCAGACGGTGAATGTCGCTGCTGACAGCCAGGAAGGTAAGCATTCATGAAATGGTCGGTAGCGGCGGCGCTCGGGGCCAGCGTGTGTCTGGCGGCATGTGCCGTGGGGCCAAAATATCAGCGCCCACCGATGCCTGCTCCGCCGGCGTGGAAAACTGAAGGCCCATGGCGCGAAGCTGCGCCGAGGGATGCCATTCCCAAAGGAACGTGGTGGGAGATCTTTCACGACGAGGAACTCAACCGTTACGAGCAACAACTGATGGCAGCGAACCAATCGCTCGCTGCCGCCCGGGATCGCCTTGACCAGGCTCGTTCACTGGCGCGCGTGGCTTCTGCCGGGCTGTTCCCCACGCTGAGCGCAGATCCTAACGCGTCGCGCAATCGCTATTCCAGGAATCGTCCCCAGGTCTCGGCTCCAACTCCGGCCCTTACACAAGGCTTGTATGAGATTCCATTCGCCTTGAACTACGAAGTGGATCTCTTCGGGCGGGTCCGCAAGACTCTGCAAGCTGCCAACGCCAGCCTGCAAGGCACGGCGGCCGATCTGCAAAACGTGCAACTGGTCTTGGCCGCGGAACTCGCCACTGACTATTTCAGCCTGCGCGAACTCGATTCTGAATATCAGGTGGTGCAGGAGTCGGTGAAGATTCAGCAGCAAGGGCTGGACCTAGTAACCCATCGCCATGACGGCGGAATTGCCTCAGGACTGGATTTGGCGCAACAGCAAACTCTGCTGGATTCCACGGTCACGCAACTCTATTTGCTGCAGCAGCAGCGCGCACAATTCGAGCACGCCATCGCCGTGCTCACGGGAAACGCAGCGTCCGCATTTAACGTTCCGGTCGCTCCGCTGCGCGCGACTCCGCCGCCGGTTCCTCTTGGAATGCCATCGGATCTGCTCGAGCGGCGGCCTGATGTGGCCACTGCGGAACGGGCCATGGCCCAGCAAAACGCACTGGTGGGAGTTGCCCAGACCTCGTTCTATCCGCAATTCACCATCTCCGGCAGCGGCGGGTTTCAGAGCGTCAGCCTCGGCTCGCTCATTAGTACTCCCAGCGTGTTCTGGTCGCTGGGCGGCGGCCTGTTGCAGCCTATTTTCAATGGTGGACGCAATCGGGCCAATCTCGCCGCCACGAAATCGGCCTACGACGAATCAGTCGCCAACTACCGCGGGTCGGTACTGACTGCATTCCAACAGGTGGAAGATGGCTTGTCGGGATTGAATGCCTTGTCTCGGGCCGCTGAAAGCCAGAATGCGGCGGTCGCAGACGCGCGTCGTGCACTGGACATTGCCAACGATCGCTACGTTGGCGGCCTGACGACATTCCTCGACGTCATCACTGCACAGTCCGTGCTGCTCACGAATCGGCGCCTATCGACCCAGTTGCTGGGCCAGCAAATGGTCACTTCGGTTTTCCTTGTCAAAGCGCTGGGCGGAGGTTGGGATGCATCATCAATTCAGAGCGAACAGGTCCGCCCCACAGGAACCCAGGTGCTTCAGCAGTAATGGCTACGCCCGCGATTGATCTTCCACCCTTAGCATCAGAAGTGCAGCCAGCAACAGCGCGCCGCCACCAATCATTACCACCGCCAGTCTGACGTCAATGGAACCCGGCAGACGTGGAATCAGGAAGGTCACCACGCGGTTGAAGAACGCGCCGGCAATGATTTCAGGGATCACGATGAAGGCATTGAAAATACCCATGTAAACGCCAAACCGATCTGGAGGCAGCGCCCCCACGAGCACCGCGTAGGGCATGGAGAGAATGCTGGCCCACGCAACGCCGACTCCGAGCATCGGACCAAACAGCATCCACTGGTTGTGAATCAAAGCGACAGAGAGTAATCCGATTCCACCGCAGGCAAGACACAGCGCGTGAGTGGCTTTCCTCCCCAAGGCGTCCGCGATGCGGGGCAGCACCATAGCAAACAGGAACGTCACTCCCGAGTAGAACGCGAAGCAGATGCCACCCCATTTCACCCCGTCGGTGTATCCGGGAGCTTGCGGAGAGGTTGCTCCGAAAACGCTACGCGCTACCGCAACTCCAAAGAAAAGCCACATGCAGAACAGGCCCAGCCAAGTGCAGAACTGTACTGGAGCAAGCTGGCGCATGGTCTTCGGCATCGTCCGAATGGCCATGAGGATATCCGCAACATTGCTGCCAAATCCGGTGCGATCTTTCTTCTTGCGCGCGAACTCTTCCAGATCATCGGGAGGGTATTCCTTTGTCGTCAGAATTGTGTATAGGACCGCACCGAAGAAAACGGCTGCGCCTAGGTAGAACGAGAGCCGAACGGTGTATGGAATCGCCGAGGCAGATCCTCCGGTGTCACTGACCGCGAACCAGTGAGTCAGGATGTAGGGCATGGCCGAGGCGAAGACTGCGCCCAGGCCGATGAAGAAACTCTGCATGACGAAGCCGCGAGTCCGCTGAGATTCCGGCAGCAGGTCCGCCACAAATGCTCGAAATGGCTCCATGCTGATATTGATGGAGGCGTCGAGAATCCACAGCAGTCCGGCGGCCATCCAGAGCGCCGAACTACGCGGCATCAGAATCAGCGCTGCGGAACTCAGAAGCGCGCCGGTGAGAAAGTAAGGCCGCCGGCGGCCCAAGGGTCCCCAGGTGCGGTCGCTGGCGTGGCCGATGATGGGTTGCACCAGGAGTCCGGTAATCGGTGCAGCTAACCACAAGAAAGCGAGTTGATCCGCCCGGGCGCCAAGATATTCGTAGATGGCGCTCATGTTGGCCATCTGGAGTCCCCAGCCGAACTGAATGCCGAGGAACCCAAAGCTCATGTTCAAGAGCTGCCACAAGTTCCGTTGCGGTTTTTCCATGGACCTTGCCCCTGCCTGCGGAACCCTAGCGATCGTACAGCACAACGAGTTCGCGCAATCGCTTAGAGAGTTCTTCCGTAAGTGCGCCCTGTCTGAACCGCCAACGCCAGTTTCCTTTAGACGTGCCGGGCAAGTTCATGCGCGCCTCGCTCCCCAGGCCGAGCACATCCTGAAGGGGAACAATGGCAAGATCGGCGATGGACGCGAGAATGGCCCGAATCATTGCCCAATGAATCGGCGCTCCCTCTACGTTCAGGTAAGCGCGAGCAAACGCCCGCTCCTCGACGACATCTTCGAGAGTGCGCGTGCTATCGTTCGCGCCCGAACTGCTCCACCATCCGACGGTCGTGTCGTTGTCGTGCGTGCCAGTGTATGCGGCCAGCTCGCGCGAATAATTGTGCGGACGGAAGGATGGACCCTGTGGATCCTTGCCGAAAGCGAACTGGAGGATCGCCATTCCGGGGAATTGGAACTGCTCGCGGATGGACTCGACTTCAGGCGTAATTACACCCAGGTTCTCGGCGATGATCGGCAGATCGCCGAATTCGCGCTCCAAAGCGGCGAACAACTCTGCGCCGGGGCCCTTCACCCAACGTCCGTTGAGTGCAGTCGTCTCGTGGCCGGGAATCTCCCAGTATGCTTCGAACCCGCGGAAGTGGTCGATGCGCACCGCGTCGTACAAATGCAGCGCCGCGCGGAAGCGGTCGATCCACCAGCGATAGCCTGTCTGCTTGAGCTGCTCCCACTGATAAATGGGATTTCCCCAACACTGACCTGTCGCGCTGAAATAATCCGGAGGCACGCCGGCAATCGTCAGTGGCTGCCCCTCGTCGGAGAGGCAGAAGTACTCGCGATTCGTCCAGACATCGGCGCTATCGAGGGCGACATAAATAGGAACGTCGCCGACCACGCGTATTCCCGCCTTGGCAGCGTAAGAACGCAGGTCCTGCCATTGCCGGAAGAATTCGAACTGCCAGTACTGCACGGCGAGCACCGCTTCCTTCAGCCTGGCGCTCGCGGAAGTCACTCCGGCGGGTGTACGACGGGCGATGTCGTCGGGCCAGGCGTTCCAGGCGGCGCCACCCTGCTCCTCTTTGCACGCCATGAAAAGGGCGAAATCGGGCAGCCAAGAAGCGTTTGCCGTGCAGAAGTCGTCGAACGATCGCCTGTCCTGGACCGATGCGCTGCTGAAGAAACGCAATGCCGCTTTCTTCAGCAGAGGAGTCTTCCATTCGATCACACGACCGAAATCAACGTTGTCCTGCGGAAACACGGGTTGGCCCTGGAAGTCCGCGGCTTCCAGAACCCCCTGTTCTTCCAGTTTATCGAGGCTGATCAGCAGATGGTTTCCCGCGTGTGCCGAGAAGCACTGAAAGGGAGAATCTCCGTAGCCGGTGGGATTTAGCGGAAGAACTTGCCACAATTTCTGCCCTGCGTCTCTGAGAAAATCGACGAAGGCGAAAGCCTCAGACCCGAAATCGCCAACGCCGCAAGGTCCGGGGAGACAGGTAGGATGAAGCAGGATGCCGCTGGCGCGAGGGAATCGCATTCTGGAATGAATTCCGGCGCGAGTGGCGGGCCGGCTCACAAAGGATAGCGCAAAAAGCGAACATCAACACGAATTTGGACTCTCAGTTGTACGAATCTGCCGCGACAATGTGACCCGAATCCTATGAACCATGATTACCCTGATCGTGAATTGCCCGAAGCCCTTTCAGTAGTCCAGCGGATCGCAAACAGATTTGTGGAGTTCGAGACGGTGAAGGCCGTCGTGCTCGCGGGTTCCCGAGGAACAGGCAACAGCGATCCCGACTCTGATTTCGACCTATACGTTTACTCCGAAAAGGAAGTCCCCACCGCGTTCCGGCGCGCTCTCCTGGGAAATGAAGCGGAAGTTGACAATCGATTCTGGGAGTGCGGCGACGAAGTCTTCGACAGCGCAACCGGACTGCGCCTCGACATCATGTACCGTTCACCGCGCTGGATCGAAGACCAGATCGACCGCGTACTGCTCAGGCACGAGGCCAGCATCGGCTACACGACGTGCTTCTGGTTTAATGTGCTGCATTCTAAAGCTATGGCTGACCGCGACGGCTGGTATCAACGCTTGCAGCAGAGGGCTCGCGCGCCATATCCCGACGGTTTGCGGCGGGCGATTGTGGCCAAGAACTGGCCGATCCTGCGCCGTAACCAGTCGTCGTACCGGCACCAGATAGAACTCGCTCTGCGGCGCGGGGATGCGTTCAGCACGCATCATCGCGTGACAGCACTTCTGGCGAGCTTCTTCGACATTTGGTTTGCTCTCGAACGAACCCCGCACCCAGGTGAGAAGCGACTGCTCTCCTGCGTGCCGGACGAGTGGTCGCACCGGGCAAGAGAGGTTCTCAAGTCTCCGCCCGCAACGTTGCTGTCGGCAATTGATGTCTTGCTCGATCCGCTCGACGAACGCCTACGTTTGGAGAGTCTGATCTAGGATAAGGATTCAGCCCGAATGTCGGCCCGCTGGCTTACCGACCTATCATTTTTCTGTTTCCTCGCCTCACCTAAGTTGAAATACTTACGCCCACGAACGGTGTGACATGAACAACAACCGACCACCCTTCCGTCTCCTCGTCTGGCTTGCCGTCGCCACGACCATCCAGCTTTCTGTTCTGGCCTTTTCGCAGAACGTTCCTGTCGTGCAGAAGGTCGATCCTCCTAATTGGTGGGCTGGCCTGACGCCCGAAGTCCTTCTGCTGGTGCAAGGCGAGAATCTCACCGGAGCTTCAGTCAGTGTGAACGAACGCGACGCCATGATCGGGCGCACCCAGGCCTCCGCCGATGGTCACTACTGTTTCATCTGGCTCAGCCTGAAACCGAAGGCGCATCCCGGAACGCTGCACATCAACATCAAGAATCCCTCCGGAAGCAAGACTGTCGACTTCTCACTGCTTCTGCGCGAGGATACGAAAGGACACTACCAGGGTGTCTCGCGCGATGACGTGATCTACCTCATCATGCCCGACCGGTTCTCTGACGGTGACCCATCAAATGACCAGCCGTTTTACGACCGCAATGCGCCCAAGGGATATCACGGCGGCGATTTGCGCGGCGTCCGCAATCATCTCGACTACCTGCACGACTTGGGCGTGACGGCAATCTGGCTCACTCCGGTCTGGAAGAATGCCGACTCCGACTATCACGGCTATGGCACCGTCGACCTGTATGCGCTCGACAGCCACATGGGCAGCATGCAGGACTACCGCGATCTCGTTGTCGCAGCCCATAAGCTGGGGATCAAGGTGATCCTCGACTATGTCGCCAACCACACCGGGCCCAAACATCCCTGGACAACCGATCCGCCAACAGCGACCTGGCTGCACGGCACGCCCGATCATCACCTCGATCCAACGTACGACTTTGCTGGCATCGTCGACCCCCACGCTGCGCCTCGCGAGTCGCGACACATGTTAGAAGGGTGGTTCGCCGGAGTACTCCCGGACTTGAATCCGGACGACCCCTTGCTCGGTTCTTATCTCGCCCAGAACACCATCTGGTGGACCGAAAGCGCCACGCTCGACGGATACCGCCTGGATACGTTCCCCTATTCGTCGCGTGCCTCCTGGAGCTTGTGGCACAAGCGCGTGAAGAGGGTCTATCCCGAGATCAACAGTGTTGGCGAAGTCTGGAACGTCGATCCCACGATTACTTCGTTTTTCGAGGGCGGCCGCACGCAGTTCGACGGAGTCGATTCGGATCTCCCGACGATGTTCGATTTCCCTCTCTCGTTTGCCATCAAAGATGTCTTGCTGAAGGACCAGCCGGTGCAGAGAATTGTCGACGTCCTACAGCGTGATTCACTCTACCTGCGCCCCGAAATTCTTGTGACCTTCCTTGGCAACCACGACACCCGCCGTTTCATGAGTGAGGCCGGAGCTGACAAAGAAAAGCTCAAGGCTGCTTTCGCGTTGCTGATGACCATGCGCGGGATACCTCAGATTTATTCCGGGGATGAAATCGGAATGCCCGGCGGAGACGATCCCGACAATCGCCGTGATTTTCCCGGCGGATTCCCTGGCGACGCCGCCAATGCGTTCTCGGCAACCGGACGATCTCCCGACCAAGCTGAGATCTTCAACTACCTTCAGTCCTTGCTACAGCTGCGGGCAGAACATCCGGCGCTGCGCGACGGGCGGCATTTGCATGTGGGATGGGACGAGACGTACTACGCATTCGTCCGCGAAGACTCAAAGGAGAAACTGTTCATCGTTTTCAACAACGGAAAGGACGCGCGGAGTTTATCGATTCCGACCGGGGACACCGCGATGCAACTGGCTAAGACGCTGAAGCCGCTGTTGGGCGCTCCCGCGGCGCAAATCAGCGGGGAGCAGATTCAGATCTCCCTCGGTGCGAAATCCGTGGCGATCTATGCGGTCGAGTAAGTTACCTCAGAAGCCAGTGACCGTAAGGTTTCACGACCCGGTGTAGAGCTGAAATGGGGCCCAATAGAACGGCTTGCCGAACGCGCCGCCGGAGTGCAGCAGGGAAAGTTTCGCAGCGCGAAGAGCGGCCTCGGGAGTGCTCCCTTTTTTCAGTGCACCGTAGAGTTCGTCCATAAGACGCGGGGTGGAGACGTCGCTTACCTCCCACAAAGCTCCGATCACGTTGTGGGCTCCGGCACGGAGAAATGCCCAAGAGAGTCCCACCAGCCCCTCGCCTGAATAGGCGCGCGATCCCGCTCCGTAGCAAGTCGAAATCGTGACCAACTCTGCGCGCAAGGGGTGGAGAATGATGTTGCGAGCGTAGAGCTTGAACGAGTCCTCTTCGGTGCCGGCCCTGGACAGAACGATGGCGGAGTCCAGCGGGCTGACGCGGCTGGCGGTTCCATGCGCAACGAAGTGGATGTAAGAAAACTGTTCCGGTTTGCTGGCCAGATATGCTGCCGGAGTCGCTTGCTCGCGGGCAAATATTTTTTGTTGCGCGGCAGGAAAATGCTTTTCGACGATCTCCATCTCAGCGGCCGCTTTCCGCAGTTCCGGATAGTCCGTGTTCGGAGCGACAGCATCGCCCAGCAGAAGCAGGCTGCTGGCGTGCCTGTTAGCACCCCCGGAGGCCGCCAGCATCCGGAGCGAACTCGCATCGGCAATCGTGACATCCTCAATCCAATAGCGTGGGGATGGGTCGGGAACCAGCAGTGTCTCGAAGTTGAGCGTGTTGAGGCTACCGTCGGGGATGATGAAGACTCTAGCGTCCTTGGTCAGCAAGGATGTGGCTGGCGCCACAAGCATTCTGTAGAGCGCTCGACCGTCGGCATCGGTGGTTGGCAAAAACTCCTGTTGTTCAGACAGAGCTTTTCGATAGCGCTGGACCACTGGCTCGATTTCGGATTTTGGAGGAAGCGGGAACACGTTAGTTTTCTGAGAAGTAATGGCCCATAAATAGGATTGCTTCTCACCGAGCCAATAGAAAAGGATCGTGCCGCCGGCCCTTCGGGCGATTGTTTGCGCCTTCGCCCGGTCTGGCTTGAATGACGTTCCCTTCTGCAACAATCCCAAACCTTCGGCCAGAGTTCGGCCGCGGTCGTAGTCGGCGACCTGCAGAGCCTCCGCCGACTTACCTTGGCCGACGAGGAAGTGAATGTAATCGTCGTAGATGCGCGAAGCGTTGGCGGGAAATGGCAGTGACGATTCCTCGTGCTGCAGCGAAGATCGAGCTGTTTCGAACGTGGTCAGTGCCGCTCGATACTCCCGGTCTGCGGCGTCTGATTTATTTTCGTCTTCATACAGCTGGGCGAGGGAGTGTTCCGCCTCCCACTTCAAGAAAACATGGCTCTTCGGATCCTGCTCAATTTCGCGAAAAGTCTTTTCCGCCTGCGCCGTGTCGTGCATGCGAGCCGCAACGTGTCCCTTGACCAGCATGGGATAGAGGACATCGAGACGGTTTCCGTCTTTCGGCGCGAGCGCTATGGTCTTGTCGGCATAGTCGCGCGCCTGCGGCAGATTCCCGGTGCGCTCGGAGACCAGCGCGAGGGACACTAGAGCGTTGAGAATGTCTTCTTTGCTGGTGATCTTCTGTGCGAGAGCGAGCGCATCTTGGTAGGACTGCTCGGCCTTAGAGTAATCGCCAGCGTCAAGGTAAACGTAGCCCAGATTCGTGAGCCAGGCCACCTCGTCTGTGACAGCCCCAATTTTATTGGCGCGCTCCCTAGCCTCAAGAAACAAACCAAGTGCTTTTTCCTGTTCGCCGAGGCGGTAATAAGCCCACCCCAAGTTGCCCAGTGCGGCTTGAGCTATAAATCCGGCATCGATGGCAGTGGAAAATCGATACGCTCTGTCGGACCAATCGACGGCTTGGTCGAAATGTTCCTGCTGCAATTCTGACCAGCTAAGATTCAACAGGGCGGTCGCCTCCAAGAAGCGGTCTCCCCGCGCGCGGGCAGAGACTAGCGTCTGATCGAAAAGGCGTTGCGCAGACTCGAAATGGCCAAGTTCCATTTCCAATCGACCCCTGGCACGGGTCACATTTGCGCAAGTACTTGGAGCAGACGCTTCGCAGTGTCGTTCTGCATCTTCCAATTTCTGTTCTGCCTTAGGGAAACTCTGTAGGACTATGTAAGCCCATGCTTCGAGTCTCTCCTTCTCAACTAGTAGCTCACCAGAAGAGGGCGGGCTCGGTTCGGAAGCCGGGAGCATTGAGGTGCAGCTATGAGCAGAAGACTGATCTGGATTGGAGGCCAGGAGGGCCAGGACACAAGCGCTCTCGCCTCGCCATGTCAGGGTATTCGCCTCAAGCAATCTGAACTTCCACGCCCAATCAGCACTGATCCCGTGGAATTCCTCGTAGCCTTTTGCCGCTTCCTTACCCGCGGCAACGAGGTCGCCTTGCTGGAAGATCCGTCTTGCGCTATCGAAAGACAGCTGCGGATCCAGGCGGCGCGAGCATGCTGACGAGCAAAAGATGGCAAGAATCAAGCCAATTACGGCCGAATCTAGCCACCTCCGCCCTTGCCGTTCACGTTGCAGCTCACCATGCTCACGCTTCCGTCCGCGAGGCAGCCCAATTCCAGCCGGATCATGGTGAGGTTGTACGAATTGTGGTTCACGGTCAGCTCGGCCAAAAAGATGTTGCCGAAATCGGGGATGTGGATCACATGGCCGAACGACTTCGCTGGAGGCGGGATCTGGACGGGTTTGCCGTCCGCAGCTTTCACGCTGATGTCTTTGATGTCGACGTTTTCGACCAATGAGCACGTGATCCCGTCCCATTTACCGCCCTTGTTGGCCGCCTCTGAGGCCTGAGTCTTGATGTTGGCGTAGTTGAGGTTTAGCCCATCATACTTCTTTGTCAGCGAACCGTCAGGCTCCGCCAGCCGTGTCGTCTTCCGCTCATCCCCAGCCAGGCCTTCCAGTTTCGCCTTCAGCCTCTGGTATTGGGCCTCGACGGCTTTCATGAAACCTGTTCCTTGGTCGACGTGCAGCGCACCAGCGCCGCTCAGCTTCTCGCCAACCAGGTCGAGTTTGAGATACGGTTCTGTCCGGTGCCGGGCGATCCGAAGATTTTCGAAATGAGTTCCGAGAAAAGTGACCGAGGGCGTTTGCACGCCCGGGAAGTGCGTGGTCGAAATCTGGGCGACAACACGATCCGCGGTAACAACGTTCAGAACGTTGAGATCCTCGACCACGGAAGTCGACAGCGTCACCGATGCGCCTGCGTGCTTCTTGCTCTCATGTCCCGACACCTGCGTATGGGCCGCCGCATAAGAGATGATTCCCTCCAGCCGGAAATTCTTGGCGTGCTGCGAGAAATAGTTGCGCTGCGCCCTGTCTTCTTCCGACAAGTCCGCGAGGGTGCCCTCCAGCTTTACGAATGCCTGCTTCTTGATCTGCTCTTTGAATGGAAGGTCGAGCTTGCCCGTGAGGGCGTGTGCTTCCGCGTGGAAGTAGTGGGAGTTGACGTTGTCTGCCATCGGCTCCGCTCCGCTCGTTTTGAGCTTAGTTCTGGATTTGTACGTCTATCGGCAGCCGGCTGATTTCCTTGCTCTCGCCAGCGGCGGTAATCCCATGCACTACCAGCGTGTAGGTGCCCGCCCGGGTGTTGTGGCCGGGAACGTAGATCTGCCGGCCTTCCGCGCTCGCCGCAGTAGAGATCGTGCCCGACCATTCCGACTTCTGCGCGGGATTATACAAGTCCGCGGCATACGACGCGAATCCATCCTCGGGTGGCAGCGGCACGAGTACACCGAAGCCTTCTCCTGCATGCGGCTTAACTACAACCGTGGCGGGACCGCGTGTGCTGACATTGACCGAAACCCAAGGTCCGACCTGGGGCGAATTCGCCGCCTGCATCAGGTGGGGATAGGTAACGAAATTCTGGAAACCGATCACTGCCAGCAGCAAGGCGAGCACGGGAACGGCAAACGCAGGACGGAACCAGGCAACCCATCCCGCTCTTGCAGGCGCTGTGGCGGGCTGCCACTCCGGAGCCGTGTCGGCTGGTGCCGCGAGTATAACTTTGGTCTGTTCCACGAACATGGCTGCGGCGCGCACATCGAGCGCGCAATCCTGGCAGTCAAACAGGTGCTCCTCGAACTGATCCCGCACATCAGGATCGAGCTCGTCCAGAAGATACCTTTCTGTCGCTTTTTGCCGGAGCGCCTCATCGTGGTCCATGGTCGATTCCCCTCATAACAGTAGTGAGTTGTGGCAGTAAATCGTTTCAGGGTTTTCCAGCCGCCACGACCCCTGGCGGGCGGGCCGCCATGTTCTTCAAATATAAGGACTTAAAGGACTGTTTTGCCCGGTGTAACAGCACCCGGAGATAGTCGCGGTCGACTCCAAAGTCGCGGCATACCGCGTCTTTGTCGCGTTCCTCCAGAAACACCTCGCGCAGCAGGCGCCGATCCCTCTCCGGCATTTCCTCCAGAATCTCGCGGATCTTCTCTCCCATCTGCCTGGCCGCGATGGCACCAAGCACATCCACCGACACGGCGGGGAAATCCTTTTGCTCCTCGTCCTCCAGCGAACTGTCGCGCGAGGACGCCCGATAGTGCTCGAGCAAGACGTTATTGCACATCGAGTTCACAAACGCGCCGAGACGATCCGGTTGTCGGATCTTTCCGCTGCGCAGCGCGGCAAAAACTCGGGTAAAGGTTTCCTGGCGTACGTCTTCAATCGCCTGCGCTGAATGCAGGCGAGATCGCAGCTTGAGCTGGATCAGCTCGCTGAAGTACGCCACGAAATGTTCCTGTGTCCGGAAGTCTCCCGCACAGAGACGTTCGACATAGGATTCGTCAAAAGACTGGAGTTGCAAGGACGTTGGCCTCGCGGATGACGGAGTGGCAGCTAGTTTAGCACTTCAAGTGAAAGAAAACGGAGCAGGTAGCGCGTTTTGTAACGAAACGGCTTCGCGCCGCACTATTCCTGCAGAAGTTGAAGAATCCAACTTGGAGTTCGAGGTTCGTCCCTTGACGCACAATTCTCCGCTACAAGCCAGGAAAACGGTGTCGGAAATGAAAGAACCGGGCGCTTTTCAGTGCATGCTCCTGAGAGCTTTCGAACTCCCAAAGACCTATCGTGAGGTGTTTCTGCTGAAAGAAATTCAGGGGCATACACTGGCGGAGATCGCGGCCATTCTCGGAATCACCATCGATACGGCGCTGGTACGCCTGAAACGAGCCCGTCGTGAAATCGGTCACTCGGGAGATTCCGACGCTATGGAGCACGGGAAATGACAGCTCTGGCGAACTCTTTCAAACGAATCTGGTCCGCGCGAGACCGGGTCCCTCATCTAACCGGATGGGGGACTCCCGGTTCTTCCGTGACGGGGACAGAGAAAACCAATGTCGTCCGGTGGGCAGGCGAAAGGTTTCTCGAACTCATCGCAGCAGCCCGGCGAACCGCTCCGACCGTCATTGTAGTTACCCTCAACATATTCCGGTAGTTCTCGTTCTCCCCTGTTCTTGCTTCCCAGAAATCTCATCCGACCTGCGTGAGAATTCGTGCGTCCTGCATGGTCGTCCTGCACGTATGCCTGCATCAGTTTGCTGAGAGAAGTGTGTCTTGGGGAGTGAAACCTGCAGGGTGTTTTGCGGAAAACCCGCTTCGGAAGGCTTCTGTGAAGGTGTAAGAGCTGAGGAGTGAGATCTGTGCGTCAAAAACCCGAAGATCGCCGGAGCCGCTTCCCCCAGTCGGCTCCGGCGATCTGAAGTCCCAAGCTTCCCCCCGGTCGCCAAGGGTCTTCCGTGTCGGGATCTCGTGGACGTAACGTGGTCGCCGTGCAATGCGACCTTTTCCACTCATATCGATAGTGCGGGAAGCGGCCAGTTCGTTTCAGGGAAAATTCTTTTCTTCTTAGCATCCGACCTTAGTCGGATTACTGGCCGTTGCTCAACTGATAGAGTTCAGTCCCAGAAATGACAATGGGATTTGGCTCATGAAACGAAACGCCGGGCTCGTTCTCGTTGCAGGATTTGTGCAACTGATCCTAGCGGCCATGACAGCGTTTGCGTCGCCTGATGGTCAGGATCCCGTCCCCGCGCCCGCCATCGTCATCGACGCAAGATCTATGCCCTCGCCCGCGGAACCGCTCCCCTTCTCTGCTGGTGGCCGGTCGCCGGATGGGCACACCCTCTCGGCCAATAGCCGATATCTAGTGCGCGACGGGAAGCCCTGGTTCGCCATCATGGGAGAATTCCACTACTCGCGCTACCCCGAGGCCTCCTGGGAAGAGGAGATCCTGCGGATGAAGGCCAATGGCATCCAGATCATCTCCACCTACGTCTTCTGGATTCATCACGAGGAAATCGAGGGGCAATTCGACTGGACCAGACAACGCAACCTTCGCCGCTTTGTAGAACTCTGCGCGAAGCACCGCTTATATGTTTGGATTCGCATAGGGCCATGGGATCACGGTGAGGCCCGCAACGGGGGCTTGCCCGACTGGTTGCTCGCCAAGTCGACCCCACGCCAAAACGATCCCGCCTACCTTGCGTATGTTCGGCGCTTCTTCGGCGAGATTGGCCGCCAAACGAACGGACTGTTCTGGAAAGATGGCGGTCCTATTGTCGGGGTGCAACTCGAAAACGAGTACATTGCAAAAGGTCCTGGTCAGGGAACGGCGCACATCCTGACGCTGCTGGAACTGGCCAAGGAAGCCGGTCTGCAAGCGGCTTTCTATACCATCACGGGATGGGATGGTGCCAATATCCCTCCCCATGACGTTCTCCTGGTCTTCAGCGGATATGCCGACGGCTTTTGGTGGCGCAGTCTGACGGACCTGCCGCCGAACCCAAACTACTTCTTTACTGCGATCCGTTGTCAGGAGAATGTTGGCGACGATTTGCGCTCCACGCACCCTGAGATCGATGCGCAGCAGTCCACCTACCCGTTTCTAACGGCCGAAATGGGGAGCGGGATGGAGTTTGCCTATCACCGCCGTCCATTGCTTAGCGCGGATGATACAGCAGCCATGGAATTGGTGAAGCTCGGTTCAGGGGTCACGATGTACGGCTACTACATGTTCCATGGCGGCACGAATCCGGATGGCAAGGCAACTACGCTGCAGGAATCGCAAGCGACCGGATATCCCAATGACCTGCCGGTGAAATCGTATGATTTTCAGGCGCCGATCGGAGAGTTTGGGCAAATCAGCCAGTCGTATCGCGATTTGAAACTGTTTCACTTGTTTCTTGAAGACTTCGGAGGAGACCTTGCGCCGATGGCGCCATATTTTCCGGAGCGCATGCCGAAGAGCCGGCAAGACACTCAAACGCCCCGCCTTGCTGCAAGGTTTCAGAGCGATCGAGGTTTCCTGTTTCTCAACAACTATCAGCGAAACTATCCCTTGCCTGAGCGAAAAGGCCTCCAGGTGCGCCTGGAACTCCCTTCCGGCGCTGTCGACGTGCCTCGCCATCCTGTGAACGTCCCCAGCGGGATGTATGGCATTTGGCCGGTGAATCTCGATATCGGCGGAGCTGTGCTTCGATATGCGACTGCGCAATTGTTATGCAAGCTGGGCGACCCCAAGACGTATGTGTTCTTCGGATGGCCGGGAGTTCCGGTTGAGTTCACGCTGGAGAATGAGGATGGAGTTTCGATCGAGGCTCTGCACGCGCGGGTAACTCGTGAACAAGGGTTCACGTATGTCGACGGAGTTGAACTGGGAACACAGGGGGCCATACGGATCCGCAGCCGCAGTGGCGAGACGACGATTGTTGTGCTGTCTCGGGAACAAGCGGGGAACCTGTGGAAGACCCGTTTGGCCGGAAGAGAGAGACTTCTTTTCTCTCCGAGCGAAGTGTTCTTTGAGGAGAACAGGATTCACGTTCGCTCAACGGATCCAACTCAACTGATGGTCGGCATCTTTCCCAAGCCCGAGAGCGTGCCGACGGGCTTCACCGACAGAGGTGAGGATGGAATCTTTCACCGCTACGCCGCGTCCGTCCCGGGTGTCACGGTGAAGGCTGAGGTGAAGATGCTTGGGAAAGCCGAGTCTTCAGCACCCGTCAAACTGGGAAAGGAAGTGGCGCTGGCGCCGATTGATTCGGATTTCGACCGAGCGGCGCGATGGTCCATTCGTGTGCCGGGGGTTGATGGCAAGGCGGTTAAGGATGTCTTCCTTCGCATCACGTACCAGGGCGACGTTGCTCGAATGTATGAAGGAGGCAAGTTTCTGACAGATGATTTCTACCACGGGACGCCGTGGCAGATTGGTTTGGAGCGAGTTGAAGGCCGACAGGCAGATCCAGAGCTCGAACTCAAGATTCTTCCTTTACGGCAGGACGCGCCCATCTACCTGCCTGCAGGTTCGCGCCCGACGTTCCCCCCGAACGGTGCGGTCGCCGAGCTAAAGAATGTCGAAGTAGTCCCCGAATACGAAGTCGTGATGGAACTGAAACAATGACCCGTCGATTCCGCACGTGGAGTCACGGGCCGGGGTTGGCGTGTCTCTTTCTTGCGGTGCCGATCATGGCTGCCGCCCTTGTTCTCTCCGGTTGTGGCGGGGACGGCGGGGGCAACTCAGTCGGGCCACCGCCCGTTGCTCCATCGATCGCAACGCAGCCTTCGAGCCCAACCGTCACTCCGGGCCAGACCGCAAACTTCACTGTCGCCGCTGCTGGCACCGCTCCTCTGAGCTACCAGTGGCAGAGGGCCGGCTCCAACATTTCTGGCGCTACCTCTTCCAGTTACACCACCCCCGCCACCACGAGTGTCGACAACGGCTCGCAGTTCAATGTGGTGGTTAGCAACTCCGCTGGGAGCGCGACCAGCCGCCCGGCCACGTTGAACGTGACTTCCCCCAGTCAACAACCGCCCGAACCCGTTGACATCACTCCAATCGACGGCGGGGCCTATTACGTCCTGAACCAGTACAGTGGCTTGCAAGCCGACCTTGTCAGCAATTCACAAACCGCGGGTGAACACATCGTGCAGGCAAGTCGCACCTTCACGGATCTCAGCCAGAGGTGGGGATTCAGCAAGCTGGCAGGCAGTCTCTGGAAGATCAGCAATCTGTCCAACGGCTTCTGCATGGACAGCGCCAGCAACGCCGGAGTGGAGTGGGTAGTGCAGAATCCCTGCTCTTCGGGTACGCCTTCGCAGCAATGGAGCCTAACGCCAACCAGCAACGGCTATTACACGATCGCAAATCAAGGCACCGGTCTTCAATTGGATGTGTATCAGACCTCGACCTCCGGAGGTGCGTCGCTGGATGAAACCGCATTGTCCGGGAGTCCTGCCCAGAGCCAGCAGTGGCTGCTCCGCCCTGCATTCTTCCGCGGCGTGGACAACGCTCTGCTGGAGAAGCAGGAAGCGGCCCGGGCAACCGCGGGTCTGGCTTGGTGGAACGATGCTGGCGTAACGCAGGATCTGTTGCAAATGTTGAAGAACCACGGGGTCAACATGATTCGGTTACGACCGAGTTCCATGCCGCCGTATGCGACTCAGAGTTCGCAACCGCCGTGCATTCAGAATCTTTGTTACGCCGAAACGGAGAACCAGGACCTTGATCTCGCCAAGCGAGCCAAGAACCTGGGTATGAGCGTCGAACTGACCTTATTGTTTGATGGCGGGAATTCGTCGAGCGTTCCGGCGGCGTGGGCCAACGACTCGTTCTCGCAGCTGCAGACGGACATTTACAACTACGTCAAAGCCGAGATCATGACGTATCGCCAGGCAGGAACCATACCCGACCTGGTGTCGATTGGGAACGAAGTCGATACCGGATTCCTTGGGTCCGTCGGTAGTCCGACGAATGCGAATTTTGGCAATTTTGCAGTCCTGCAAAAACAGGCGATGCAGGCGGTGAACGATGCGGCCGCGGACACGTCCATCGGACCAGCTATCCCACCGCCCCTGACCTGCATCCACATCACACCAGCCTGGGATCTGACGCAGTTCTTCACCCTTGCGAATCAGAACGGCATTCCGTACGACGCGATTTGCCACAGTTACTACCCGATCTTTCACGGTCCGTTGACCGATGCCCAAGCCGCCGCATCCAACCCCAACCACCAGCCAGTGGAGCAGGACGTGCTCGTCGCGGCTGCGAACAACCTCGGCAAGCCGATCTTCATCATCGAGGCTGGAGAGCACTACGAAAACGGTTTTGACTCCAACGATCCGTGGTACGCGCCGCCCAGCGTAACGCAGCAGCGCCAATTCCTGATCGACGTTCAGACAGTGCAAGAGGGCCTGCCAAACAGTTTGGGGATGGGTCTGGAATACTGGGATGCCGTGGGCGTCAATATTCCAAGCACAACCGGAGGATTCCTCGATGGAGACAACCGTCCAGACGCGATCTACACTTGGAATGGTCTGACACTCTTTGACAATGCTGACACGTCAGGAGTCTCGGATGTCAGCGCTTCCAACTACGCCGCCCTGTTGCCGGGAATCGACGGACTTGGGGGTGCGCTGGATTCCGCTCTCGACTACAAGCTGGTCAATCGTGCATCTGGCCAGTTGCTGGCGGTCGTTCAGAATTCCGGTTCGTCTGTCGATCGATTAGACACCATGGTGGATGACGGCAACCCAAAACCGAGCCAGCAGTGGCGGATCACGAGTAACATGGATGGCTATTTCCAAATCGCGAGCCGTGACTTGGGTTCCGGCAACACCAACCACGTGTTGAAGGCGTTTCGAGTATCCGGCGCGAGCGCAGAGATTATCGTTCAGTCCGCACTCCTCGGTTCTGCGGAATGGAATATAGTGTCGGCGGGGAACGGGTACTTCAACATCGTGAATCGTCACAGCGGTCTGGTGTTGGCCATAAGCGGGAAATCTGCGGATCATGCGGGTTCCGCGGTGCAGGAGCCTCGGAACGCCAGCGCGAAGACGCAACAGTGGCGGATCGTTCCGGTGCGGTGATTGCTCCAGTGATGGGTGACGCATGAAAAACATCCTCAGCTTTGTTCTGTCAGTGCTCTTGGTGTCAGGACTATTCACCGACCTGCACGCATCCGATTACGCCATCGGTGCCGATGTTTCCTTCTTGAAGGCGGCCGAAGACAATGGCAAGGCATTCAAAGACAACGGCCAGGCGAAAGCGGGCCTGGAGATTTTTAGGGATCACGGCTACAACTGGGTGCGCCTTAGATTGTTCAATGCGCCGACAGATCTACCGAACAACCTCGAATACACCATCGCAATGGCGAAGGCAGCCAAGAAACTCGGCTTCCACATTCTGCTGGATTTCCACTACTCCGACACGTGGGCTGATCCGGGGAAACAATTCACGCCCAAAGCCTGGGCAAGTCTGTCGCACGCGCAGCTTACAAAGGCTGTTTCGGACTACTCCCGCGACACCATCGCGGCGTTTCGAACCGCAGGCGTGCTGCCCGAGATGGTGCAGATTGGCAATGAAATCATCCATGGCATGCTCTGGCCTGATGGACGGTTGCCCGAGAACTGGGACAATCTAGCCGGGCTGATCAAGGCCGGAATCGACGGTGTCGATGCCGGAGCCGGCGATGGTCTGCGCCCTCGCATCATGATTCACATCGACCGGGGCGGCGACAAAGCGACGACGAAGGATTTCTTCGACAAACTGAACTCGTATCACGTGAACTACGATGTCATCGGCCAGTCGTACTATCCCTGGTGGCACGGCAGCCTGAACGATCTACGCGAAAACATGATCTTCATGGCGCAGACGTACAAGAAAGATATCTTCGTCGTAGAAGCTGCCTACAACTGGAGGGCCGCTGAGTACACCAAGAGGCCTGCGCCCTTCCCAGAGTCGCCGGAAGGACAGAAGCAGTTTCTTGAGGAAGTGAATCGCGTGGTGCAGGAAACTCCGGGCGGTCTCGGCAAAGGAATCTTCTGGTGGGAGCCCGCGGTGCAACCCGGACCAATTTACTCGCGTGGCATGTTTGACGACGAAGGCAACGCCTTGCCGGTCATCACGGTGTACGACAGGTTTACTCGATACTGAGTTGGTGCCTAGTCTACGCCTGACCGTTTACTGGGGGCTCACGGGAGAGTCGGACGCATCATCAGTCTGAGGCTTTGCTTGCCGGTTCATCTGGTGATAGAGCGCTTCCACCTGATCCTTCGTTTTCCTGATCTCCTGAGATAACTGCATTTCCTTGCGCGCCATGTCCGTCATTTGAAGCCGCCGGTACGCCTGGGCTAGTTGATAGTGAGCGGAGCCGTTGAGAGGGTCGGATTGTATCGCCATGCGCAGGTACTTGACCGCTTCCTCCGGTTTTTCCTGCATCATCAAGAGCTTGGCCATGCCCATCTGAGCCTGAATCTCGTTCGGATTGAGTTGGTAGGCTCGTTGGTAGTGCGCGAAAGCTTGATCCGTTTCGGACTGCGACAACGCGATACTGCCAAATTCGCATTCTGTCTTGGCCGTATCGCCATCGACAGCGACAGCGGCTTCGAGTTCCTTCATCGCCTCCGCCTGGGTTGCAGCATCGGCAGGCGCCGACCCAAGAATGGCTTCTCCCAACTCAAAGTGCACTCCGGACAGCCGGGGATCGATCTGCAAGGCTTTTCTGTAGTGGTCGATTGCGCCTTTGAGATCTCCCGCATTCACCAGACGCTCGGCGATCACTTGTTGCATGCGGGCCGAACCGGGTGCCAGCACGGCGAGCTTATTCAGCGTGTCGTCGGCCAACCCTGAGTAGAAGCGTTGTGCCATGAACAGAATGTCTACGTTGTCGGAATCGATATCCACGAGCGTTCGCATGAGGACAGCCGTGGCGCCAGGGTCGCCTTGCTGATCGTAGAGACCTGCTAGCTCCAGGCCGACTTGCAGCCGCAACTGTTTGTCTCTCAGTTTTGAAAAGGATTTCTCCAACAGTGCCCGAGCGGATGGATCTCCCAATCTTCTTTGCGAGATCGCGAAGAGGGCCTGGGTTTTCGCCAGCGAGGGATCAATCGCCAGCGCCTTGCGAAAATCCCGGGAGGCGTGCTGATAGTCGCGCTGAGAGAGCGCAATTACACCTAAGTTCGCGTACACCTCGGCGTTCTTGGGATCGAGCGCGAGGACAGCATCGAACTCCTTGGCCGCGGAATTCGGGTCTTTTGCTTTGAGGTACTCTTCTGCCTTCCGCAGATGATCGTGAATCTCCGCGGCCCGGGAGGGTCCGCTCTGTGCCGCCATTAGCGCAGGCGCGCTCGCAAGAAGCGCGACTACCAAGACCAGAGACCTGCTGAGTAAGCGTGAGTGGTGAAGGGTACTGAATCGAAACGTCTCCATGCAGGAACGATATCGCGAAATTGGCATCGGCGAGCCGCGAAAAACTGCGGGGTACGGGGGGTACGGAAGGAGAACCGTTTCCGTACCCCGCGAGAGTGTAAAGCCAGACTTTGGCAAGGCTCAGAACGAAACGCGAGCGCCCAGTTGCAGGATGCGCATATTTTGGTTAAAGCCCGCAGGGCCGGTACTATTGCCGGCGGTACAATCCGCCAAAGTGAGACCTGCGTTAGCACCACCGGCACACGGCGTTGTGGCGTAGCCAACGTTCGCATCTGGGTTGGCATAGTTAACGTGATTGAACGCGTTGTAGGCGTCGCCCCTGACCTCGAGTTTCACCTTCTCGGTGAGCGAGAATTCCTTCCCGAGGCTCAAGTCCACGTTACTGTACCCTGGTCCGATCAGGGTATTACGTCGGGAGCCACCAAACGTCCCCGTTGCCGGGTTGGAGTACGCGGCGGCGCTGAACCATCCGCCGATTCCAAAATGGGTAGCAGGATTTGAATTCGGCACAACGGAGTGGTGCGACGCGCGCGGGTCGCCAACTTGATCGGGATACAGAGTCGAGCCCGCGCTGAAAGCTGGGGTTAATCCCGGATCGATTCCTCCCGAAACAGAACTTTGGATCACCGGGGTGTAGGGAACCCCGCCGTGCCACTGGAAGATGGTGGAGAGGCGCCAGCCGCCAGCAATCTGGTTGAGAGGTCCGCGGAGTGCGAATTGACGCCCGCGGCCAAACGGCAATTCATAAACGATCTGGCCGATCATAGTATTCGCCGAGTTGAAGTCCGACAAACCGTAATTGGCCGCAGGATGGTATGCGTCCTGATATATGTCAATACCCGATCCGTGACCGTTGCCGGTGCCCGTGTCGAGCGATTTCGACCAGGCGTAGTTGACCTGGAAACTCAGACCGTGCGACATCCTTTTCTGAAGGCGCAATTGCAGGGCGTTGTAGTTCGAATATCCGGTGTAGTTTTGAGCGGCGATGCTGTTAAACACAGGGTTGGGGTTACCGCAGTGATAAAAGCTCGTGCACTCGAAACCGCCTACAGCAGTCGAACCGGGCGTTGTCGCCTGATTGATGTCGGTGGCGAAGTTCAAGTTCCTTCCGCGGGTATTGACATAACTGGTGTCCAATAAGAAGCCAGGCGCAAACTCTCTCTGGACACTTAGGAGTAACTGCTGCACGTAAACAGTCGGCATACTCCGTGGGTAGTATTCCGCACTGCTGTAGTTCGCGAAGGTCGAGGAAAGAGTCTGCACGGTTGGAAATATGACCGTGCCGGCCGGCGGTCCCACGGACAGTGGGAAAGCGGACTGACCGAACGTGTACCCTCCATTGCCGGCGTTGTGTGGATTAAAGCCGAGGCCGAGCGCTCCGTCGGTGTAGTTCTCGGCATCGCGTGGAGCGTCAAATATGCCGTAACTCGCCCGAATAGCCCACTTATCGCGGGGCGACCAGGCCACGCCAATGCGAGGTGCAAATTCCTTGTAGTTGCCGTTCTGGATTGCGCTCAGCTTGCTGATCGACCCTCCAAAGGCCTTGTCGCTCTGCCCGCCGAAGAGGATGCCGCCCGGATACGCGCCGCCATACTGGTTGGGATCGGGGATCACTGGGTCGTAGTTCCCGAACAGGTTGTTGCTGACGGTCCATCCGGACTGCGTTTGCCAGCGGAGGCCGAGGTTCAGCGTAAGGCGCGACGTGACTTTGATATCGTCGCTCGCGAACAACGCCGAACCCTTCATGTGCGCGCTGGTCGGGTTGGCTTCGTAAACGAACCATCCATAAACATCGCCAGCCAGGAAGTCGGCGTAGGGGATTCCGGTCACGCTTCCGTTGAATTCGAAGTGACCCGAATCGATATCTCCCCAGCTAGTATAGTTCTGGTAATACTTGTCGAACTCGCCGCCAACCTTGATCGTGTGTCTGCCGCGAATGAGCGTAAGGACATCGCCGACATTGTAAATCCCCTCACCCAGAACAGCATCGATGTTGCCGTTGCCGCTGCCAGCGCCCAAGGCGGCCCCTCCAAATGACGCGCCTTGATCAATCGAAACATGGGGGAATACATTAGCCGGAGCATTGGTGCCATACGCGGGCTCAAGGCCGAGCGTCGTGGGATCATTTTTCCCCAGTGAAGGCGGCTTGTATTTGTCAAGCTCGCGGCTAGCGCCTACACGAAACTCATTAATCATGCTCGAGCTAATGGTAAAGACGTGCGACAGTTGGCCGGTCAGATTGTCCGTATGTCCTTGCTCAAATGACGTAGCGTCGTTTGACAGAGGGTCGTGGGGCACATACGACGGGACGGACGGGAGATAGTTAAAACTAAACGAAAGTCTTTGCTTGGAGGATACGTTGTAGTCAGCCTTGCCCGTATACCACGTGGCCAAGTTCGGGCTGCTACCGTTAAACGTAAAATTGTTAGTGAGGAGCTGGGCACCTGTGGAGTCGACGCAGGTTTGGGGAGTACTCGCTGATACATTCACCGGCCCCGGGCACCCGGGAGCCCATCCCCGAGCGCTTGCCGCGGGGAAGTAGGTCTGCATTTTCAGCGCCACCGGATCATACGTTCCCGTCAACACGCCCGAGGAATCGAAGGCCGAACCTGTAGCGCCGGGTACGCCGTAGAAATCCCCCGCCTGCATGGCGGCGGTGGGGTAACTGTACTGTCCTCCAGTTGGAGTAGAGGAAGGATTGCGCTGGTAGTTGAAGAAGAAGAACAGCTTATTCTTTAGGACCGGCCCGCCAATGCTGCCGCCATAGGTGTTCCAGTGCTCCACGCTCTTCGTTCCGGTCTGATTATTGAAACCTCTGGCATTGAACGCCGTGTTCTGAATGTATTCATACGCGCTGCCATGCCACTGGTTCGTGCCGCTCTTGGTGATTACGTTAATGGAAGTGAGACCGTTGCCATACTCTGCAGATGCGTTCCCTGAATTGACGCTAATCTCGCTGATGGCGTCGAGAGGCATGTAGTAGTTGCTGCTGTTGTAGTCTCTCGGAGCGGTGGCAGCAGAACCGTCAGACAGGAAGTTGACGTTGTACGACTGGGTACCGTTGACTCCAATCTGTTGACCGGCAGCTTCGCCTGTTCCGCCGCCCGCATTCACGCCGGGAATCAACTGAGTCATCTCAGCGCGCCAATCAGTTCCGACAATAGGCGCTGCATGCACGGCCGCACTGTTGAGGTTCACGTGCTGGTCTGAGGTTTCAGTTTCCACCAACGGCGTCTCCGCGGTTACTTCGACGCGCTCGCTGGCATTGCCTACCTGCAGCATGCCATCCACCGCGATGGTCTGGATCTGGAGGGTGACGCCTTTGCGGACGAAATCCTTGAACCCAGCCCTTGCGAACGTGACCGTATACGACCCGGTCGGAACGGAAGGCGCATCGTAGAGACCGGCCGAGTTTGTGGTCAAGACGATGCTCACACCCGTCTCCACGTTAGTGATCGTAACTTTGACGCCTTCGACTAGTGCGCCCGTGGAGTCCTGCACTGTCCCGCGAATCTCTCCAGTGTGGGCGTTTTGGCCAACGGCAAGGCCAGCCGTCAAGCTTACGGCTAGCAGCAAACCAATGCGCCCAAAGCGGCGAATCATCTCAGATCTCATCACGCAGCCTCCTGGAACCCTGAATCTTGCATTCGTGGCAATACGCCTGCGGTCTGCCTGGACTCACAGGGGTACAAAAGTCCGTTGGCCGATAATGCGAAACGACTATGCCTTTGCCGACGAATCTTATGACGAACCATGAACTTGTGAATCCGCCGAAAGTAGGAATGGGGCAAAATCTCTGCAGCGATCACGACGAGGGCCCTCTGAACCTGCCGCCCCGGTGGGCAGGAGATGTGTTAAATTTCTAGGCACTCGTCGGGATCTTTGACGGTTCTGCTATGGTGCTTGCCAGGACCGCAGGCACATTCCACTCGGACGCCAGATGCGGGGGCTCCAACAAGTGCTCCGGACGATCGTAATATTCGCGCTCCTGGCTCTTTCCGTCTCCTCCGGATTTGCCTCTCCCGGAATCTCCGCCTCTTCGCCTCTCGCCTCTTCGCCTCTCGAAGCCTACGCGGAACGCATGTGGCAAATGCAGGATGGCCTGCCGGAACAGATTGTTCAGGCCTTCGCCCAAACCGCGGATCGGTACTTGTGGATTGGTACAACCGGCGGACTTCTACGCTTCGATGGCGAACGCTTTGTGCTGTATAACCGCGAGAACACGCCGGCTTTCCGCGACAACAATATCTTTTGCCTTACGGTATCGGGTGACAATACGCTCTGGATCGGAACCGAGGGCGGCGGGCTAATTCAGTACCGGGACGGCGCGTTCCGGTCCTTCTCGAACACCGACGGCCTCACCAACGCCTTTGTGCGCAGCGTCCATCAGGACGCCAAGGGGCAAATCTGGGTTGGAACGGACGAAGGCCTGTTCCTCTTGGCGGGTGAAAGGTTCGAGCGCGTCGACGGTAAGGGACTCATCCCACCGCTCGCCGTTCATGCGATCTACGAAGATCGTGGAGGACACCTCTGGGTGGGCGGATCCAAGCTAGTGCGCCTGGATGGCGCAGCGGTAAGCGAGTATTCCCTGGAAGGCGCAGCCAGTCAAAACCGAGTGAAATCCATCGAAGAGACGGCCGACGGGACCATTTGGGTCGGCACTGTTTCGGGTTTGCAGAAGATGGTCCCGGGCGACGCATCAACGGCCGCCTTCAAGCGGGTGCGCGAAGTGAACGGAACAGTCCGTTTTCTTCGCGAAATCTCCGACGGCAGGCTGTGGATCGGGACGATCGGCCATGGGCTCATAATTTACCGCGACCGTCAGTTCTCGCAGATCACGGCGCCCCGCAGGCTACCGAGCAACACTGTTCTGAGCCTCTTCGAGGACGTCGAGAAAAACATTTGGGTGGGCACTCAGGCAGGCATGCTACGCCTCAGCAAGACCCCGGTGAGAACGGTCACGTTGCCGGACGCCTCCGACTCGGATGCTGAGACCGTGTACCAGGATCGGGATGGCGATCTGTGGATCGCCGCCGCCAACCTGTTTCGGTTCCAGAACGACCGAGCTACTCCATTCGGTTTCCCTGGCTTGTCCGGGGTGAGGATTCGAAATATCTTCCGCGATCGTGAGGGCTCCCTCTGGATCGGTACCGACGGACGAGGAGTATACCGTCAAATTGGCGGAAGTCTGGTCCATTACACGACGAAGGAAGGCCTGGTCAACAACTTCATCCGCGCTTTCCTGCAGAGTCGCGATGGCAGCGTCTGGATCGCCACCGACGAGGGCGTAAGCCGGTGGAGGCCGCCCGGCTTCACAAACTACACAATGCGCGACGGACTATGCTACTTCAGCACCCGCTCACTCCTGGAAGATCAGAACGGAGATATCTGGATCGGCACCGATCGGGGAGTCAGTCGGCTACACGGCGACAAGTTTGAGAGCGACGACGCGACTGTGGCGCTCAGGGAGGAAAAAGTCTGGGCAATTCATCAGGACTCGGACGCAGGGCTGTGGTTCGGAACGCGCACCGGAGGCCTTTACCATCGCCATTCCGGAAGGCTGGACCACCACACCGTCGCACAAGGGCTCGCGAGCAATAGCATTTATGAACTTCTGGAAGACAAGGGCGGAAATTTTTGGATAAGTGGTCCGAACGGTATTTCGGTGATCAATCGCCGCGCACTGGAGATGGTCGAGGAACATCCGGGACGCCGTGCGGCCGTTACACTCTACGGAATCTCGGAGGGTCTGGAGACGATCCAGATGTGTGGAGGTGAGAAACCAGCCGGGGTCCTGACTGCCCAAGGGGAAATCTGGTTTCCCAGCAGTAAAGGGCCGGTCCGTGTTTCCGTTGCACAATCCAAACCATCGGCTCCCGTGCCCGTGGTAATCGACCAAGTGATGGTCGACGGCCTGCAAGTCCAGGCTCCGGGGAAAGTCGCCCTCAACCCGAACACAGCGAAGCTGGAACTCCATTACGGCGTTGTACTCTTGCGATCACAGGAACGTATCCGGTTCCGGTACATCCTGGAAGGTTTTGACAAGAGTTGGAGCGACGTGTCGGCCGACCGGGTCGCCCACTACACCAACCTCCCGCCTGGCCGATACCATTTCCGCGTGGCTGCATTTGAAATGGATAATCCGGAGCAGATCACGGAAGCGTCGTTGGAAATGATGCAAGAGCCGCACTTTTATCGAACCACATGGTTCGTGACTTGCTGCCTTCTCTTGCTGGCCGCAGTCGTGTGGAGCGTCTACCAGTTTCGCCTCGGTCAGCTGCGCGTGCGTTTTCAGGCTGTGCTGCACGAACGCAATCGGCTGGCTAGGGAAATGCATGACACCCTCATTCAAGGATGTGTGAGTATTTCTGCTCTTCTGGAAGCGCATTCGAGCCTCGGCGAGTCGGATGGAGACGCTCGCAACGATCTTCTGGACTGTGCTCGTACGCAACTGCGCTCCACGATCGACGAGGCCAGGGAAGCAGTATTTAATCTGCGCGTGGCGTCTGAATCAGGCACCAACATCGGTCCATTGTTAGGCAGGATGACCGAACAGGTCAGCCATGAGTTCGGCATTCCCGTGGAGTGTCAGATTTCGGGCAAACCGTTCGAATTCGAACAGTCGACCGTTCACGAACTCCTTATGGTGGCGCGCGAAGCAATATACAATGCGGTTCGTCACGGCCAACCCCACAAAGTGCAGCTCGGCATCCGCTTCGAAGAAGACAACTGTAGCGTGAAGGTGCAGGATGATGGATCAGGTTTTGATCCTGAGAAGGCGGCGGCGTTGCCGGCGGGACATTATGGGCTGATCGGGATGAAGGAGAGAGTGAGTCGCATGGGTGGAAGTTTGACGCTGAACAGCCGTTCGGGGGCGGGAACCGAGCTTGTAATCCAGCTCCCCCGAAAACAGGCCACGCCCTCCGATGAAGTACCTGGTGCGACGCTATGACCCACGCCGAAAAAATTCATGGCGAGAAGATAAAGGTGATGGTGGTGGATGACCATCCCCTGATGCGGGTGGGTGTCGCGTCCATCGTGAACGCGCGTCATGACATGACCGTAGTTGCTCAAACGGGAACGGGAGAAGAAGCCGTCACTCTGTACCAGGAGCACAAGCCAGACGTTACGTTAATGGAC
>JADGNQ010000204.1 GCA_017883385.1 Candidatus Sulfotelmatobacter sp. | reverse complement strand
CCTCCGCGACCGCCGCGCCCACCAAGGTTACTGGCGACCCCGTCAAGTTGCCGAGCGGCCTCCAGTACTGGGATATCAAGGTGGGAACCGGAGCGGTCGCGCAGAGCCGCCAAAACGTCAAAGTGCACTACACCGGATGGCTGACGAACGGAAAGAAGTTTGACAGCTCGGTCGATGCTGGCCGCCCTTTCGACTTCAAACTGGGCGCCGGGGACGTGATCAAAGGCTGGGACGAAGGGGTTGCGGGAATGAAGGTTGGCGGGAAACGGCAGCTGCGGATTCCGCCCGACCTCGCTTATGGCCGCCACGGCTATCCACCGCTGATCCCGCAGGATTCGACCCTGGTGTTCGACATTGAGCTTCTGGGCGTGAAGTAGGGGTAGCGCGGGCACTCTTGCCGCGTCTGCCGCCAGACACACAAAAGCCCGCAGGGTAAAAACTCTGCGGGCTTCCGATCTCTCTTAGGCCTTAACGACCTTGCCGCTGCGCAGGCAGGAGGTGCAGACGCGCAGACGCTTGTTGGCCGCTCCCACCTTGGCATGAACCGGCCGCAGGTTGACGTTCCAGCGCCGTTTGCTCACATTGTGAGCGTGGCTGATGTTGTTGCCGAATTGCGGCCCCTTGCCGCAGATATCACAGACTCGCGCCATAACTCCTGATTCCTCAAAGGCTTGATGCCGAAACCGTTATTTTACAGGATTCCGGCCGGTTTCGCCAAGGTCTCAGGCGGCCTTGCCCATGACCGGCTCCGAGCAATGCGCGCAGCGGCGGGCATCGATCGGGATCTCGCTCAGGCATTCCGGGCACTTCTTGGTCGTCGGATCGGCCGGTACCGCAGCTTTCCGGGTGCGAGCGATCAAGGCATTGATTGGGGTCACGACGAAGAAGTAAACGGCTCCCGCGACCAGTAGGAAGCTGACCACGGCAGTGATGAAATCGCCAATCGGAAACACCGTGCCACGAATGGCGAAACTGATTCCCGTGAAATCCGGCTTACCCGCGACGAGCGCGATGATGGGGTTGATGATGTCCTTGACCAGGGCAGTCACAATCGTGCCGAACGCTCCACCAATCACCACGCCGACTGCCAGATCAACCACATTGCCGCGAAGTATGAATTGCTTGAATCCAGATAGCATGCGTTCCCCCTAAATATTGGGCGACAAATCTAAATCTTGTCTGGGGCCTGGTCAAGTGCAGGGGCGGCGGGCAGAGTGCCCCAAAAGAGTGGTCTGCCGGACCGATGGTTCCCGGTTACAGGAGAAGCGCCTTCCCGCCTCGCGCTCTCAGATCCTCATCGGCATCACGATGTAGCGGTACTTGTAGTCCTCGCCCTCTGCGGGACGGAACTGGCCGGCCGACTGCGAATCCTTCAGCTCCAGTTTGACTTCGCTCGATCCGGTCGCCTTGATGAAGTCGATCAGATATTGGGCGTTGAACCCGATGGTCAGCGGATCTCCGTTGTAGGCAATCTCGATCGAATCTTCCGACTCGCCGGTTTCGGTGGACGAGGCCGAGAGCTTCAGTTCGCCCTTCTCCAGCCGCAGGCGCACGGCGCGCGACCGTTCATCGGCAAACTGCGCCACGCGCGAAATCGCCGCGCCCAAATCTCCCCCCTGGACGGACACCGACTTGGTGATGTCTTTGGGAAGCACGGCTTCATAGTTCGGGAACTGGCCAGTCAGTTGGCGCGAAGTCAGCAGGCGCGGCCCGATGCGGAAATACAGCGTGGACTCATCCTTCGCGAAATCGATTGTCTCCGCGTCGGTGGAGTCGAGCAGCGACTTCAATTCATCCATCGCCTTCTTGGGAACCAGCGTCTTCATCTCACCCGAGACGCCTTCAAACTTCTCTCCAGAACGCTCAATGTGAGCGAGGCGATGGCCATCAGTCGCGACCATGGTAATCGACTCTGGCTTCAGCACCATCAGCGCGCCATTCAGCGTGTAGCGCGACTCTTCACTCGCGATGGCAAAGCCGGTCTTCGCGATCATCGCCCTTAGGACCTGCGCCGGGATTTTCACCACGCCCGCCGTTGGAAACACGGGCAGCGTCGGAAAATTCGACCGCGCCATGCCCACCATCTTCGTATTGGATCGCCCGCAGCGAATGCTGATCCAGTGATTCTCGAGCAGTTTGATGGTGATGTCGGCGTCGGGCAGCAGTTTTACGTAGTCATGCAGTTTCCGCGCCGGGATGGTGCATGAGCCCTCTTTTTTTACCGTTGCGTTACAGGAAGTCCGCAGGCTCAGATCGAGGTCAGTGGCGGTCAGGGACAGTTTGTCCGCGGCGGCTTCGAATAGGTAGTTGGAGAGGATTGGAATCGTCGTCTTGCGCTCAACCACGCCTTGCGTGGCGGTGAGTTCGCGCAAGAGTTCAAATTTGCTGACCACGATCTCCATGGTCGTAGTGGCCGCGGCAGAGGCTACTTCTACCGGCATATGGGGCTCTCCCGACTCGTACTTCTATTACTTCTTATATCAAATGATAAAACAATAAAACTAGTAGTAGCAGTAGGCGCTTCGGAGAAGTGGAAAACTGGTCCAGGTTCCACCGGTGCAATCAGTTCCACATCTATCCTTCATGTGAACAATCGCTCTCATTGTCGCCGGAGATCATCGTAACGCAAGGACCGTTCCCAAGTCTTTATCCGGTCTCGCACAGCTTCCACAAACACTCCACAGCCTGGGGGTAGGAAGAATGGCCTGGAGAGTGGAAAAAATAGCGCAAACCGCGATTCAAGCACCCAACTGGTCAGTCAGTTTGTTCAACAACCTGTTCAAATCCTTGTCACCCTTGCGGACACCTTCAATCTTGTCCACCGAGTGCAAAACCGTGGTGTGGTGCTTGCCGCCGAACTGGCGCCCGATCTCAGGCAGGGAAGCCTCGGTCAGGTGCTTGGCCAGATACATCGCGATCTGCCTGGGATAGACGATGGAGCGGGAGTTGTTTTTCGCCTTGATCTCCACCAGGCGGAGCCCGAACTGTTCTGCCACCGCCTTCTGAATGGACTCAATCGTGACCTTGCGGGCTTGGGAATCGATGAAATTCTTCAATACCTGCTGGGTGTAGGGAAGCGTGATCTCAGCGCCAATCAGCGACGAGTGCGCCACCAACCGGATGAGCGCTCCCTCCAACTCCCGCACGTTTGACCGTATATTCGACGCGATAAACAATGCCACATCCGTCGGCAGTGTGACCTTTTCCTGCTCCGCCTTCTTTTGCAAGATGGCGACTTTTGTCTCCAGGTCGGGCGGTTGGATGTCAGCGATCAATCCCCACTCGAACCGGCTGCGCAAACGGTCCTCGATCTCGGGCAACTCCTTCGGCGGACGGTCGCTGGCAATCACGATCTGCTTCATGGACTCATGCAGCGCGTTGAAGGTGTGGAAAAATTCCTCTTGGGTGCGCTCTTTCTGCGCTAGGAACTGGATGTCGTCCACCAGGAGCACGTCCACGCCCCGGAACTTGTCCCGGAAACTGATCATCTTGTCGTAGCGCAGCGAGTTGATCATCTCGTTGGTGAACTTCTCGCTCGACAAGTAACAGATCGCCGCATGCGGCGACCGGCGCCTGATTTCGTGCCCGATGGCCTGCATCAGGTGAGTCTTTCCCATCCCGACGCCGCCATACAAGAAAAGCGGGTTGTAGGCCTTGGAAGGGCGCTCCGCAACCGCCTGGCAGGCAGCATGCGCAAACTGGTTGCCGCTGCCGATCACAAACCCGTCAAACGTATAGCGAGGATTCAACTGCGCCGCACCGTCCCAGTCGAATCGCCCCTGGGAGAGCGGCATCCCGGCAGAGGAAGACGTCTGCGGCCCCGCATTCGCCATCGAAAGCCCGCCGTTGTGGCGGATCGGAGTGTTCGACGGATCGTCTTCCGCGGTCACGAACTTGACGTCCTCGAACCCCAGTTCCAGATTGTCAACCGCCTCCTGGATCAGGTCCGCGTACTTGTCTCCGACGTGGCGGAACTCGGCCGTGGGAACGCGCACGAACAGAATTCCGTTGCTGGCATGGCTGTAGCGGGTCGGCTTCAGCCAGGTGTCATAGGAGTGGCGGTTGACTTTCTTTTCCAGCGCATCGAGGATGCGCACCCATGGGTTAGGGACGATAGCAGAACTGGAGAGGGACATGTTTTTAAAAAAATGCCAAGCCGCCGGTTAAGACGCGCCCGGTGGAAATCCGATCTTGAAACGATGAGTTCTTCTCTACTTCAGAGCAGCATCCGCTTTCGCGGCGCCGGTTGCCTGATGATGAAATTCAATTACGGAGACGAACCACATTAGCATAAAAAAATTCCCCGCGTCGGTGTCGTGCGGGAAAAATATTCCGCGCGCGCGCTTCATCCAACCGCGATTTCCACGCGCTGTCAAGTGTCGAGAAACTAACTGCCGCGCAAAGAGTGCAACCGTGTAGTGCGGGCACTCTTGCCCGCGAACCGAGCGCAGCTCGAGACTTTCAACCTACGGAATCGTGCGCCGCTCCGGTCTTGCCGCCGTCTTGTAGCTCCCGGGATACACCACCACCGATCGCTTTCCACCCTCACCGTCGCTCTCGGTGCGCAAATCTTTTTCCTCGCGCAGCGCCAGATGCACGATCCGTCGCTCGCGCGACGACATGGACGCAAACCGGTACGGCTCACCCGATCTCCGCACTTTTTCGGCCGCCGCCCGCGCCGCCATCTGGAGCTCCTCGATTCGCAACGCGCGGAAATTCTTGCAATCGAACCAGATCTTCTCGTGTTCGTTGCCCTGTAACCGCAAGATCTCGGTCCCCAGAAGCTCGAACGACCGCAGCAGTTCGCCGCCTCGTTCCAGCAGCAGCGCCGAATCCGGCCCGGCAAACTCCACCAGAATTTCCGGATGCTCCCACTCCCGGTTCCCCGCGATGGGCGGATCCACCGTGATGCGGTACTTCAACTTGAAGCCGCCGTTCGAGATCACGGCTTGCAGGAATTCCCCAATCTTTTTTGCAGCAGCAATTTTGTCAGTGATCGGCATAGACAGTTCTCAGCCTTTGGCTCTTAGCTGTTAGCTCTTGGCCTTGGCTCTCAGCCTTCGACAAACGCCAGAAGGTCGTAGCGAACAGCCAAGAGCTAAGAGCCAAGAGCTATTTCTCTTTCTTCCGCGCCCGCTTCGCCATCATCTCGCGCATCTCCCGGCCCAGCGAACTTTGATTGAGCGCCCACTGCTGCACGATGCCGATCAACTGGCCCATGGCCCAGTACAGGCACAGCCCGGACGCCAGGTTGAAGCTGATGTAGCCCAGCATGGCCGGCATCATGAAGTTCATCATCTTCTGTTGCGCGGGATCCATACCCGCCTGCGGCGTCATCCGCTGCATGAAGAACATGGTGACCACGATCGCAATCGGCAGCACCCAACGCGGATCCGGCGCCGAGAGATCGGGGACCCACAGCCAGGTCGCATGCCGCAGGTCGATCGCCACTCCCAGCATGCGATAGTACGCGAACAGAAAGGGCATCTGGATCAGCAGCGGCAGGCATCCGCCAATCGGATTCACGCCCTCTTTCTTATAGAGCGCGGAGATTTCCTCGTTCATCTCCGCCTTTTTCGGATCGCGCAGGCTGTACTTCTTATATTTCTCCTGGATCGACTTGATCTGCGGCGCCACGCGCTGCATCTTCAGCATGGACTTCATCTGCGATAGTCGTAGCGGCAGCAGAGCCAGGTTGATGATGATCGTCTGGATGACGATAGCCCATCCCCAGTTGTGGACGTACTTGAAGGTCCACCTCAGCCACAGGAACAGCGGCCGGGCAATCAGCCCGAGCCAGCCGAAATCCACGATTCCTCGCAGGTCCGGCTCCGCCCCGGTTATGCCGGGCACCTGCACCGATTGGAGCGACTCCAGCGTCTTCGGCCCCACGTACATCCGCACCGAAGTCGTACCCTTCAGATTGCCGACGGCTACGCCCAACACGTCGACCTTGTCCATCTGCTTATCGTTCGGGTCGGACGGCTTGTGCGGGATCTCCAGCGCGTTCCGCAGTGTCACGATCGCCGCATTCCGCGGATCCTGGGGAATAAAAACGGCGGCGAAGTACTGGTCGGACACGCCCGCCCAGTGGAACGGCCCGGGCACGGTGCCCCCGCCGCTGATCTTCTTCATCGCCAACCGCTCCACGTTGGCGTCGTACTGATACGCGATCTGGCCCGCGGCATACGCGGACGCGGTTGTCTCGTCGCCGAATCCCGACGGCCACATCGGGAACGCCGAAACTGGAGCGCCGTTCACCTCCACCGAGGTGTGGACTTCCACGGTGTAACTGTGATCAAACTTGTAGCTCTTATGAACGGCCACATCGCCGTCGGCATAGTCAAACGTGATTTCGGCCGGGGCAGTGGTTCCGGTGCTGCCCGCAACGTAGAGCGCCGAATTCAGCTTGTTCCGCAGGCTCTCGTCGTAAGTCCACAGCGTCAGGGGATACCCGTACTTCTCGGCTCCGGCTGTGTTGACCAGGTCCAGCGGCTGACCGTTGGGCTTGTCTTTGTACTTTTTCAACACCCACGACTTCACTCGGCCGCCGCGATTGCTGAACGTGATCTTGTAAAGGTCGTTCTCAATGACGGTCTCTGCTTCGGTCTCCGCCTGCTTGCTGGCGGGAGGGGCAACTTTCTTTCCCGCTGCAGATGTGCCGGACGCCGCGCTGGCCTCGGCGGGCATGGGGGGTTGATTCGGAGGCGTTTGCGAACCTTGTGACTGCGCAGCCTCCGGCTTCGGCGCCGGCGGCTGGGGAAGGTACTTTTTCAGGAGAGGCTGGAACAGCAGGATGACGACGAACGTCAGCGCAAAGATCAGAAGCAGTCTGCGCTCCATCCCGGGTTCTTGCTGAGGGTTCTTAAATTCTGCCAAAAGGGTCGCTCGTCATAAGGTCGTTAGTCGTAAGCGCGGCATCGCCGCACCGATGTTGATGAGGAAGGGCCCGGCACACCGGATCCAGTCCTCCTTTAGCAAACGGATGGCACCGCAGTACCCGCCAGGCCGCCATCGCTCCACCGCGCACCACCCCGTACCGCTCTACCGCCTCCATCGCATATTCCGAACATGTCGGCACATACCGGCAGGAGGGCGGAATCGCGGGCGAGATCCACCGCTTGTAGAGCCGCAACAGCCAAAGCGCGAACCACTTCATTTCTCCACCAGCTTCTTCGCGACCGCTTCAAATGCCCGGCCCACCTCATCCAGCAGCCCGGCAAACTCCATTTTCAGAACCGACTTCTTCGGGTTGATCACCACATCGACCGCGCCCGGGAGAAGGGAGCGCCGCTGCCGCACCGCGGAGCGCAGCCGCCGCTTGATC
>JADGNQ010000429.1 GCA_017883385.1 Candidatus Sulfotelmatobacter sp. | reverse complement strand
CTTCAGAAGATTGCCCGCGAATAACACGAATTAGCACGAATTCCAAAAGGGGCAGTGATTTCCCCTGGCCTCGTTTGCTCCGTGCTTCCGCGCTAAGCGAACTTGGCGAGTTCGCAGGCCGACTGGCAACGCAAGAAGCCACTTTGCAGGAAAGTGGCGCGGAGCCTTTGGGACGGGTGGGGGCATCGCCGGGAGGAAGAGCTTCGGGGCCAGACGATGGTGGAATAGCGGCTGCCACAGTCGCAGCGGCAGAAGGGTGAGTTGGTTTGATGCAGTAGGTCTTCACGCCGAAGACTTGAAGTATATAGCTCTTGGGGCGTGACTGCCCTCGCCGTTTCAGCGCGGAGTTTCCCGTTTCATTTGCACCAGACGGCGTAATCCGACGTCGTTAAACAGCCAGGTTCGTTCGCGAGAGGTTGCGCTCTGATGGATGCGCGACGCTGTCCGCAAATCCACTCGAAGGTATCATCTCGCTGAAGTGTTTCCGCTAGAGTCCTTACCCAAGTGATTGTAATGTAATTGAGTCAAGTTTTCAGGCGACGAGTTTTTCCTCCTCGCAGCAACGGTCAATCTCAATCTGGAGACGATCAAAGGCGGCCCGGAGAGGGGAGTCTCCGGGTGGACCGGCGGGCATGATCAGAGCGAGTTTTGGGCGCAACAGTCGTGCGTAGGTTCGCGAGAAGAACAGGGCAATGCGCAAGCCCGACGGGGTAACGTCATAGCGGTGACTTTTGGGGATGCGCTCGATAAGGCCGTGCAGACGGAGGCGACGCAGGTCATAGGTCATTCGGCCGGCGGGGTAATGGGCTGGGTCGAGGCCCAGCAGTTGAGCCAGCAAGGCTCGCATTTCCTGATTGGTAAAACCCCGCAGTTGGAAACGAAACAAGACCAGCACGCTGAGCAATGCCTGCACACGCGCATCGCCGAACCGTAAGGCCGAGGCCCGTTGTCCTGCTACTTCGAGGGGACGGACCACCTGCTCAAACGCGTCTTCGCCAATCGAACAATCGTGGGATACCGTTTGGACGTCCAGGAGACGCCGGTTGGCTTGAAAGCCGACCTGCCGCAGTTCTGGCAGGTTCTTCAATAGCTTGCCGATGCCGAAGTCGCGCGTGTTGTTGATGGTCGTTTCGGTGCGCAGGGCGCGCCCTTCCTTGTGGTACTGCTTGATGCGAGAGTTCTTGTAGTCGACGTGCAGCGAGGGAACCACGCCGTCGGTTATCACCCGGGTACGAAACTTGCCGGGTGTCCGGCGACTGACCCGACGATCAAAGATCAACTGCACCTGGCTCGGCCGTCCGATGTCCAGGTTTTCCCGAATCACTTCTTCGAAGAAGACCCGGCCGGTGAGGGGACGATCCAGGACTTGGGTCAGTGAGAACTCAGCTTGCAAAATCGAGATCTGATACCGGTACCCGGCCTGTCGATCTTTCCCCGTAAATGGGTGCGGCAACTTGCGGAACCATTTCCGCAGCAACCCATCGATCTTCTCCCCAGACAAGCCGTCACACAGAGCCTGCACGCGCTTGGGCTCAGTGCATGACAGGATACCGTTATCCAGCGCTTCATAACCGATGCCTCGGTTGGTCAATTGCTGCTTCACGTATTCGTGACCGTTCAGGCAGAGCTTGGCGTTGTAGGGGAAGTAGGTGCAGAATTTCAGGAAGAAAGGGCCAAAGTCCCGATCCATGCAGTAGACGTAAAAGTGGTTGACCATGGCCGTGGACCGTACCAGCCAGGGATAGGTCGCTCCGGTCTGTTCATTGCGCCGCCGTTCTGTCCGGAACACCGACGTCTTCTCCTGCGCCTTGCCGATGAACAACACGCCTTCAGCGGCGCCAAACTTCTTCCGATATTCGGCGGCCACGTCATCTTTGCGCTGGCCTTTTTCGAACGGCACGATGGGTACTTTTTCTTGTTTGGCAAATTGCTCCATCTGCGCGATGAACGCCTTGGTGATCGGGTCCATCAACGCACTGGAGGCAAACCGGTGGCCGAGATGGAACCGGAAAAAACTCGCGACTCCTCCGGCACGCTGCAACGCTGGCACGTAAACGTTCAGGTACATGCGGTCGATTCCCTCGACCTCCAACGTCACGTGCTCTCTGAGAACTTCCGCGACCGTCCGTGGTATGCTCATTTCGGCTCCGGTACGGCTCCGGTCCTTCGGGATCGACTACCGCTTCGGCGGTCTAAATCATTGGCGAGAACTGCTTGCAGTTCTCCACTGTCGACCGGAGCCATCTCTCGGATTATGCACGATGCTCAGACACGTCGGAAATACACCTCGTCGGTCTGAGGCGGAGCCTCGCTAGCTACTTTCCCACTTAAAATTCAAAAAGGGTGCGTCGGTCTAAAAGAGGCCTCAGGAGCCCGTGCCCAGACTGCGAGGTTGTGGAAAGTTTGGGGAGTTGGGAACAGATGAAAATCCGTGTTCCTATTGTGAGGGGAGGGGGAAAGTAGCGTTTGAGAGGTGTATATCCGATTGGAAGGGGGATTTCACCGCGAGCGGGATTGCTGGGCCAAGTGGGTACCGATGTGAATGACGTTGTCGGCGATCACGCCCAGTCCGACCCAGCGCCGGATGCCGTCCGGCCCTCGGTACAGCGATCGCCGCAACCCATGTCGCCGTTTGAGAACACTGATGCGGCCTTCGCAGCCGGTGCGCCATTTCTGAAGCTTCTTGAACCAGCGCTGCTTCTGCCGCTGCTTGCGCGCCG
>JADGNQ010000428.1 GCA_017883385.1 Candidatus Sulfotelmatobacter sp. | reverse complement strand
AGGTCACGGGTCGATGTCCGAGAACTGCGCGCGAAGTCGTGAGTGCTCGACGCAATTTGTAGCTTCCGATATTAGGGGATATCGCTACCGTTTGTCCCCAACCGGCCCGGACAATTCGAGCGAACAGGTTAGGGCTTCCTCGCGGCGAGCCGTGTGCGGGTCAGCCGGCAGGACGAACTGACGCGCCGCAGCAGCCAGCATAAATAGGGAACGCGATAGGCCGGATTTCACCCCGGCCGCAGCGGACCCGTTGCAGGCACCGTGCGCTCCGCCATCTCCCAGGTGTCCCCCAGGACGCCGGCGTTGCGGCTGGAGATCCCAAGCGATCATGCCGGCGGCGAAGGCGAATTATTTCGATTTCTGCCAAACCGGATTTGTCATCTCGATTGTCCAAACAGGACCGCCCTGGTAGAGCTGGCCCTCCATTCGTACGAATGCCGGAGCCTTACCGCCGAGAATCCAAACGTGAGTGTCTTTGGGCTGCTTCCCCACGAGGGGCGCGACTGCTCCGGCTAAACCGCCAATCTCTACCTTCACGTTATAACGCGTAGCGCTGTGACGGGCGCCAGCAGCCCAAAACGTCTCCTCTCCCTGAGGCGCGATCGCGAGTTTCACAAGCCGCGGCTTTGGCGTGGCCGCAACGTATGATAATTTCGTCTCCGCCGCATCGGTGCGGATATTCTTCAGGAAAGTTAAGATCAGCCCATTGGCCAAATCCGGCGGTAGGTCGAGATGGTCTATTCTGTCTTTGTCGCCGTTAGTAGAACGGACGGTCACCTGGCCGGTAGAGGCATCGATCGAGACATCCATCGGATCCGGGAAAGACGGGCCTTTCTGCACATGGTGATCGCTAAGCAGCCGGAAGTTACCTCGTTGAGAAAAGACAGTAGTTTCTTCATCGACTGAACCATCTTTGAACTGGAAGACTAGCTTGGACACGAGCCGATCCCCGTGAACGACCTGGGTGAGGTCACCTGCGGCGAGAGTCTTGCCCTCCATTGTGCGCAGAACAAGAAATCCGTGGACGGTACCCTCCGGGTGCCGCACCGCTACGGGTTGCGCCTGCAACACGCAGGACTGGTGCAGTACGGCGCTAACCAGCAGCCCGGTGAGGGGCCAGAAGCGAACACGTTTCACGCAGACGCCGTTTATGGGGAAGCGCATAAGCTTCTGATGTTCTTCAAGACTCGACTCCCGGTGCGATGTCAAATGGCGGTGGCTTGCGCGCGCAGGCGAACGGCCAAACGTGGCCCAACTTTCAAGCCGCGCTCCGACCCTTGACGAAGTGCACGACCAAAGAAATCACCGCTATTATTAACAGGAGATGAATCAGCCCGCCTGCAACGTGGAATGCGAAGAGTCCCATCAGCCACATTGCAAGAAGAATCACAAACAGAATTAAGAACATTAAAGTACCTCCGAGACAGATTTTGGTAGAACTGAAGAAATCGTAAACGCTCAGGGCTTCCCGCCCTCGCGCGTGAGTTGCAACGTCCTGCCAGCTAATGATTGCACACACCTCGAATCACGGCTGTCCACACGATCACAATGGGCAACGGCGGACTCTCGCTAATTGTTCTGAAAGGAACGTATGGCTAGGCACGCCGGACCAATAATCCCATTGGCGCCCGCGGCTCTCGCAATCCGAAGCATAGCTTCCGAGTTGTAGTGTCCGAGACGCGGCAGTGGTAGTTGGTATGGTATGGTACGCCTCTCTTCGGTCCCCTCATTTTGTTTGGGAAACGTTTTGTGTTCCAGTTAAGGTATGGACTCTATCCTGCTGCTCGCGGCGTTACCAGGCGCGGTGGACGGTGTTGTGATCGCGGATCGCGGCGCTCCTCTCCAGTCCGTATGCCTCGGTGCACCCAGATGACAGTGCAGGCGAACATCAATTGGCGCTGGATCAGGAGTGACGCCAACTCCGGCCGATTCGGCCACCCGGGTTGTAACACCTCAACCTTCCCGTCTCAAAGCGATCATGGTGCTTTCCGGCACGAGATCGACTCTCGGATCATCCCCGACACCGGTTATTCCGCGGCTTGGCATTGCACGTGCTACCTGCCTTTCCAGATTGATGTCGCTTGACGTTCAACTGTTCTGGCTTTTGATCCTGGCGATCCCAATCGCCAGCGTCGCCTGGACGATTACCCACGAAGAGGTAGCCCGTGAAGCGCGCGAATACTGCGAGCAGCGCAGCAAGAATTGCAAGGGGTTCCTTGAGCGGAAGATTTTCTACGTTTTCACGTGCGATTACTGCCTGAGCCACTGGGTCACGCTCTTTTTTGTGCTGCTCACGGGTTACCGCCTGTTGCTCGACGACTGGCGTGGCCTCTTGATTGCAGTCTTCGCGCTGGTCTGGGTGGCCAATATCTACATGAGCATCTTCGGGCGCCTGCGCCTGGGCATCAAGGCCGAGCGCAAAGAGATCGAGATCAAAGAGGAAGTGCTGGGGCGCCGTTGAGGCAGCCACGATCCGCTTGCCGCCGTTTGTGGGCGGCTCGAAGGTGCCCCATGGGCGGCGGCTACAATTGAGCTGCGGTATTGACACTTGCGATAATGGATCTGTGAAGCATCCAAGACCTTTCCATCAGGAAGTAGAATTGCGCGCCTACGAGCTTTGGCAGGAGCGGGGTAGGCCGTGGGCAACGCCCGAGACGGACTGGTTTAGAGCCGAGCTGGAAATGACGGGGGCTAAACCGGAAGGCGGATTAACGCGCGTGGCGCGCGAGGTCGGAACCGC
>JADGNQ010000203.1 GCA_017883385.1 Candidatus Sulfotelmatobacter sp. | reverse complement strand
TGATGTGCCCAGTCTCGGAGCGGGAGAGCGCACTCAGTGAGTCGGTTCGAGAATCAGTTTCTGCGCACGCCAGTTCAAAATTTCCGCGACATAGAGTTCGTTTTCAGACGGACATGCTATCTCGTGGATCCACCCGAACTCCCCTAGCTGCTTGCCGGATTTTCCGAACACGCCCAGAACTTTTCCATCGAGGGAAAGCTTGTATATCCTCCCCGGATAGGCGTCGGAGCTGTACATCACTTGATTCGGCGGAGGTGTAATGCAGATCGCCCAAGGTGAACCCGGAGACCTTGTCGGGTTCGACTGTTCGCGCTTGTCCCCGATTGCGGGGCGAGCACTATGATCGAAAGGCACGTCGATGGTGATTTGGCGCAGAAACTTTCCCTCTCCATCGAACACTTGGATTCGGCGGTTACCGCGATCCGCCACGTAGACATTTCCCTCAGCGTCGACCGCAATGCTATGCGGAGTGTCGAACTGCCCGGGTTTGTTTCCAGGTTCACCCCAGGATTTCAGCCACTTTCCATCTTTGTCGACTTTCGCGATCCGTGAATTGATGTAGCCGTCGCTGATGTAAGCGTTGTTGAATTTGTCCCACGCTACGTCTGTCACCTGTCTGAACATCCCGTCCTCGGGAGGTAGTGGCGGGTTAGCATCCTTCAATGGCCCGGTGCCGTCATCAGAGGCCTCCTGCTTGCGGCCGAACACCATTACAACGCGTCCCTCAGGATTGAATTTAATGACCATGTCCGAACCCTTGTCGGTAACCCAGATGTTGTCCTCGCGATCGACCTTGACCGTGTGCGCGTAAGACCACGCGTAGAGGTTGTGGCCGATCTCGCGTACGAACTTGCCGTCCGCGCCAAACTCAAGAAGCTGCGCAGCACTCGCCCCATAGGCCGGCCCCGTCGTATTGCCCCGCGAGAAAACAAAGACGTGCCCCTTGGAATTGACTGCCACCCCTGCGACCTCCCCGAAATACAAATCGGAGGGAAGTTTGAAAAAGTCGGGAACCGAACGGTAGCGTATTTCAGGCACTGGGGACTGCTGAGCAAAAAGCGAAGCGGCCACAAGACACAAAAGAACAAAGGACCATCTCATCGAAGCCTCCGACAAGCCAATGCTTGCGCATCACAATATAACTTACAACTTCCGACTGCTTAGCAGTGCGACAGTGGTTCGGCGAGTGAACTGGAATGCCTGACGGGACCAATCTGGAGGCGTTACTTCCGGATTGCCCGTCAATCCCTCATCAGAGGTTCTCTAGGCGCACCGAGCTGCGTCTCTTGAAGCGGCTTTCCACGAGTTGATGGACCAAAGCAGAGGACCACAATTGCGGCAACGATGAGAACGGGGTCGATCATCAGAAACAATAATGATTTGCCCAAGATGGCAAAGAAGTGTCCAAAAACTAGAAGCATGGTCACGGCAGTGAACCCGGGGCGTTTTATGATAGCGCGTCTTTGCTCTATAGTGCGTTCGTCCCTGTGCCGCATCTACGCAAAATGCTGCTGGAAGAACTCCAGCCTCGTCATTACTCTGCAGCTACCACACAGCGTTACATTCGCTTCATCGAGGGCTTCGCACTTCCACTGTTCGCCCGATCGTCTGGGACCGCGGCACATCCGCGAGTACCAAGCCCAGCTCTTCACCCTGCAACAAACTACTCGGTGGTTCGGTACCAACCATCTCCGCGCCCTGCGATTCTTCTACATCCAGACGCTCAAGAGATCTTGGAGCATTGCGGACACCCCCTATCTCAAGAAGCGCTATTGCCTGCTCTATCGGATACAATCCTTTCTAAGCTTCTCGGCTGGCCGGTGAGGCTTAGCGCAGTGCCAGCGATTCGGGAGCGTCCGTGTTTATCGTTAGCCCCACCTTCTTTACGATCTCCTGAAAGCGCGGGTCGCCCTTCAGGTGGTCGAATTCTGGATCGTTTTGCATATTCAGAATCTCCAACTCGTGCGCCGCAAACGACTTCTGCAACCACTGCAGGACCTGTTCGTCTTCGCCGAGTAGAGCGTAGTCATGGCCGAAGTAGTAAGCCTGGCCGGGGTGCTTCTTATCAAATGCAAGCGAGGCACGGAGAAATGCGCGCTTGCCTCCCGAACGATAGGCGTCAGCGATGCTCTGAAGGTCTTTGACCGCAGTTCCCCCTGGATCCCAATATAGGTTGGCCTGACGCTCCGCTTCCAAATACTCCGCGTAACGGCCCTGGCGGCGATACGCCATTCCCATCGCCGAATAGGCCGGACCGAATCCAGGCTGGATCATGAGCGCCCTTTTGTATTCCAGTAAAGCTTCGGGGTACATCCGGGCAGCTTGAAGTATCTGGCCTGCCTGATGATGGATAATCATCGATGACGGATCTAACTGCTGTGCTTTCTGGATCTCCGCGATCGCTTTGCTGTGGCGTCCCATCAGCGAGAGAAACTCGGCATACCACTGGTGTGCCTGGGCGTCACCGGAATCCAGTTCGATCACGCGCTGAAATTCCTTTTCCGCGCCAGGAAAGTCCCAGTCCGAATACAGCTTCACTTCGGCTGCGGCCAAATGTGCCTCTGCGAGAGAATCGTCAAGGGCTATCGCTTCTTCAGCAGCTTGCCGTGCCTTAAGGTAGTCGTCGGTCGTGCGCACGGTGCTAGTCATCGGAAACACGACATAGCAGTTGGCCAACCCGGCATAAGCCTCCGCGTAGTTCGGGTCCAGTTCGATGGCCAGATTGAAGTGGTCGACCGCCTTGCTCAGTGCCTCCGCCGTGCGCTGCTTCCAATAGTTACGCGCCTGCAGATATTCTTCGTGAGCTCGCGGATCAACGGATCGCCGCGATCCGCCCCCTGGCTGTGCACTCACACTTGCATGGGAGGCTGGCGAAGCAGACGCCCTGCGTCCTCTGGTTTGCCATATCGCCGCGCCAGTCACCAACACGGCGCCGGCAACAATCGCGGCTGCCCATCGCCGCGCCCAGCCCCGCTCAGCGGAATCCTTGGACTCGCCGGTCACCTTGAGGGCGTTCCCGTTCGTATCGGCAACCTCCTCGGAAACATCTTTCGAGATCGGCTTTGCGGACTCCGCTCTCGATTCCGCCTCTGCTGGCTTCTCCTCAAAGTTCGGAGCGACCAGAAACCGATATCCGCGGCGAGGAATCGTCTCAATGAATCGCGGATTGTCCGCCGAATCCCCGAGCGCCAAACGAAGCTTCTTCATGGCCGTGTTCAGCCCGTCGTCAAATGCCACGTACGTGTCCGCTGGCCACAGCTTCTGTTGAATCTCTTCACGGGTGACAACTTCGTACGGACGCTCCAACAGCAATGCCAGCACTTGAAAGGGCTGATCCTGAAGTTTGAGTCGAAGGCCTTCCTTGCTAAGCACACGCCGCTCCAGATCAGCCTCAAACAGTCCAAAGCGGGCGATCCTCATTCTTGGTGCGGAAAAGGCCATGTTCTCAAGCGAAGCCAATTTCGAGGATTCTAGCATGGGCAGTTCAGTGCCACCCCGTAACATGATTCGTTGCAATACATTACAAGTTCAGTGCCAGATCCTTTGACGTTTTTCAAGAGTATCGCGATAGTGACGCGACGGTTGAACCTATTGCCGGGGATGCGATGGGGCCGCCCGGAAATCCCACATCAAAATCAGGAGAATCCACGTGAAGAACCAATTCGTTCTTGTCAGTCTAGCTTTACTCATAACCTTCGGAGCGGCACAGGCCTCTGCACAGACGACGACTCAAGTCTGGACCGCGGGCTGGGACAATTTCAGCGAGCCGCTGGACTTTGGTCGCAGCAATGTCAAGTGGTCGGTTTCGGGGTCGCGCAAGCTGACGGTTACTTTCACTCTGGCAAAGGCAACGCCCAACAAACTCTATCAGGTGGGAGCCCACATCTTCTGCACGACCTTTCCCCCCACCTTCGGCCAGTTTCCTACCTATGGAGCCGGTGGCGGCAACTGCTTCACGCTAACTCGGCAAGGGGTAACGCAGTCTGTCGTGGCGATTGAGATGGGCGTGGTCACGACCGACATTCACGGTAACGGTTCCTTTAAAGTGGTGGTCGGCCCGATTGCCGCAGGCACCTACGACCTCGAATTTACGGTACGCAACGGCGCGGGCTGCGATCTCATTGGAGGCGGCAGTGGATCGGTTTGCGCTCTGGACTTCCAATCGCCCGGCCCATTCGGGACCGGGACGACCGTCGTCGTGCCGTAGACCTTGCAGAGATCGAGCTAGCTCGACAACTGCCGCTGACGAGCGCCTGGGAGACGTTTCGCACTCACATCCTCGTTGCTGCGGCTGCATTCATCGCCCAGTTCTTCGGTCCTGCCCAACGGCGTATTCAGGGGAAAAATCTATCGACATATTTTGTCCACCAATCCGAGATCTCAGCGAACGCCGGATAACAACAGTTAACTTCCGGCTTGCTCTTGATCCGGAAGGACCGAACTGGTGCGCTACGTGGTATCTTCTGAGTCTCGTTTGGGGAATTCGCTAAGAGATTCCAGCGATGAGAGACGACGGAGCGAAAATATGGCGTTTATTACCCGGAGACAGTTCGCTCGGCAAATGGCGTTTGCCGCTGCACTCTGCGGACGCCCGCTTTGGGCGACAGGGGAATCGCACCGGCTTTTCGACGCGGATAAACAGAATGGCGCTCCGCCGGATCCGCAGAAGATCCGCAAGCTGGCTTCCCAAATTGTCGGTCAAGTAATCACGCCCGAAGCCGCCGATTACAACGCGGCGCGCTCAATCTTCAACCGCGCGTTCGATCGGCGTCCCGCGGTGATCGTGCGTTGCGGTAGCCCCTCCGATGTCGCGCGTTCGCTCGATTTTACCCAGGCTCAGCATTTGCCACTGGCGGTGCGTGCCGGTGGCCACAGCCGGCTCGGGTTCGGGATGTGCGATGGCGGCGTCGTCATCGACCTCTCTGCGATGAAACGAATCGAAGTAGACATCAGCAAACGAGTGGCCCGCGCTGAGGCTGGCGCTCTCGTGCGTGACCTCGACACTGCTACCCAGCACTTCGGGCTAGCCACAACCTCAGGCGGCTGCCCTACCGTCGGAATTGCTGGCTTTACGCTCGGAGGGGGAGAAGGTCGTTTGATGGAGAAGTACGGCGCCGCATGCGACAACCTGCTATCGGCGCAAGTCGTGACCGTGGACGGGAGACAGGTCGAAGCCAGTCCGATATCCAATCCAGATCTTTTTTGGGCCATTCGTGGTGGAGGCGGCAACTTTGGTGTGGTCACGGCGCTGGAGTACCAGCTCCATCCGGTCGACCAGGTTCTGTCCGGAGCCCTCACCTATCCGTCCGGACGCATTCCAGATCTCCTGCAGGCTTTCGCCAAGTTTCTTGCTGGGGTTCCGGATGAAATGGACGCGTTTGCCCAGCTGTTGCCATCCGAACAGGGCCGAAGACTCAAAGTCGATGTCTGCTATTGCGGCGATCCCCGAACGGGAAATGACTTGCTCCGGCCGCTGCGCGCTTTCAAGCCGCAGGATGACAGCGTCAAGATCATGTCCTACCTGGAAGCTCAGGCGGCCGGTGGATTTCTTGCAGCGCCGGTTGCGCACTTCCAAACAAATCTCCTTCTTCGAGAACTCAGCGGAGCTGCCATTGCGGCAATTACAACGGCGATCAACGATGCGCCAGCCACATGCAAGGTGATCATTGTGCCGTTGCGTGGGGCTGTTAGCCGTGTAAGTATGACCGATACCGCATTTGCTCTCCGGGAGCCGGGTTATGAAATAGACATGGCGGGTGTTTGGAACACTCCCGCAGTGAAGGCGGAAGTGGTGCGATGGGTCCAGGCTACGCGCGATAATTTACAGCCCTTTGCGCATGGAGTGTACGTCAACCAGTTGGGCGATACGAGTGACCAACTGGTCCGCTCGGGCTATGGGCCGAACTATGCTCGCCTCGTGGAGATCAAGAAAAAGTACGACCCAAACAACGTGCTGAGACTCAACCAGAACATCAGGCCCAATAGCGCCTCGAAGACTTAAAACCTGTGCGTGCGTTGCAGGGGCCGAATTGTCGGCCATCTGTACACAAGCGGAATTTGTGGCTTCCTTGAGCACACGATCAGTGTGCTGCTTCTACGAGGATCTTTTGCACACGCCAGTTTAAGAGTTCGGCGACATACAGTTCATTCTCCGAAGGACAAGCAATCTCGTGAATCCATCCGAATTGGCCTAACTGTTTCCCTGACTTGCCGAACATCCCAAGAACCTTCCCGTCCAGGGCGAGCTTGTAGATTCTTCCCGGAAATGCATCAGAACTGAACAGCACTTGATTTGGCGGCGGGGTGATGCAAATTGCCCAAGGAGAACCTGGCGTTCTCGAACCAGATGGATGATCTGTTTTGTTGCCAATCGCGGGTCGTGCATCGGGCGGCACGGGAACATCGATAGTGATCTGGCGAAGGAACTTACCATCTCGATCGAATACTTGAATGCGATGATTTCCGCGGTCCGCTACATAAACGTTGTCCTGCGCATCAACTGCAATGCTATGCGGGGTATCGAATTGACCCGGTTTGTTCCCCGGTTCACCCCATGACTTCAGCCAATTGCCACCTTTATCGACTTTCGCAATTCTCGAATTGATGTAACCGTCACTGATATAGGTATTGCCTGCGGAATCCCATGCCACATCCGTCACCTGTCTGAATAATCCATCTTCGGGTGGCAGAGGAGGTTGGACTTCTTTCAGCGGCCCAGTCCCATCATCCGACGCTTCCTGCTTACGACCGAAAACCATGGAGACTCGTCCCTCGGGAGTGAACTTGACGACGACATCCGAACCCTTGTCGGTGACCCAGATGTTGTCCTGCGGATCAATCTTGACCGTGTGTGCATAGGACCATGCATAGAGGTTGTGGCCAATCTCGCGCAGAAATTTCCCGTCAGGGCCGAATTCCAGCAACTGCGCCGCCGCCGCACCATACGCGGGACCAGTTGTATTGCCGCGAGAGAACACGAAGATGTGGCCTTTCGAATTCACCGCGACGCCGGTAACTTCGCCAAAATAGAGGTCGGCTGGCAGGTGCAAGAAATCGGGCACCGAGCGATATTGAATTTCGGGGACGACGGATGTTTGAGCAAAGAGCGAACATGCCGCCAGAAGAAGAACAAACCCGAGCCATCTCATAGAGCCCTCCGAGCAACATCAGTTTCAAATCAGGATCGGGAAGCTTGGTATGCATCACCCGCGTAGCTTCTGGGTGCCCGCTTCTCAAACTGGCGAGCAAAAGCATACACAACAGCCCGACAATCACGTGTCCGGTTGTCGGATCGTCGGCCAACCGGAAGTTGGCCGGAAACCGGCATGTGGGAGATTATTCCCGCGAAGTCGGCAGTGTCCG
>JADGNQ010000427.1 GCA_017883385.1 Candidatus Sulfotelmatobacter sp. | reverse complement strand
GGGCGAGAATCCATTCCGCATTCTCCTTATCGTAGGAAGACCCAACGTGGTGCGGGCGCGCGCTGAGACGGCGCATGTATTCGCGGAGATTCGAGGGGTCGGGGATGGCGCGGAATTTTGCCTCCCACTCACGCTCGGTCTGGCTGGAGCGAGGCGAGTAGCCCACCAGCGCGGTTTCGTCGGCGCCAAGCGCCAGGGAAGGAACAATCAGGTTGAACATCAACAGCACTGCGGCGACACGTCGCATGCATTTCCTTTCTTGCCTTGGTGGGGGGTAATTATAGCTGCAATCGTACTTCTGTCACTCGCCGCCCGGATCGTCTGTCCGGATCGACGACGACGACATGGTTCCGGTGGTTGGGCCCTGTATCGCACTTGAAAGCGAGGGGCCGGGCCGGCGTGACGTTCTCGTGGAAGACAGAAACTCGAAGGAGGGACCTTGCGCAGTCCCGCGAAGCTTTCATCGTTTGGGAACGAAGGGAATGCTTACGTCAATGGTCGTCCGCGAAGGGCCGGGAGCATAGATCCAGTGCTTCACTGCTTTGATGGCGGCTTCGCCAAGGATGGGGCTTCCCCCCAGCAACGCGACCTCATCCACGCTTCCCTTTGGTGAAATCGTGACTGCCAACCGCACCGTGCCGCCAATCTGAAGCCGCTGCAGAGTTTCGGGGTATTCCGGTTCGACACGGGTGACGAGTTTTCGTTCGGCGCTGATTCCGGCCTGCGAGATGGCGAGTACTCTTACGCCCTCGACCTGAGCGTCGATGCCGACATATCCGATGGCGCCTTTGGTCTTTGAGACATAGGCCACAACCTCACGCTCAGAGCCCAGTTCCTTCGGCATCGAGCCTCGGCCGGTGACCACCAGAGCGCGGTAGTAGGCCTGTAATTCAGCATCGCTTTGCCGCAAATACTCTTTCAGTAGAGCTTCGTGAGCCTGCCCGCCTTTTTGAAATACCGGTTCGACGTGAGTTCCCCCCAGCCGGTTGGTTTCTCCCAGAAAGATAGTTCTGATCTCAGCCGCAGAAATCGCATTGTTCGTGACGCTGGGGTTGGCGATCACCTTGATGTCGCCGGCGAGACTGTTCAACGCTGCCAGCAGGATCATTCCGGCAGCCACGGAAAGGAATCGCAAATGTTTCATCGGGCTCTCCTTCATTTGTGACCTCCCGTTCAGAAGTTCACTCCCGACCGGAGCACCAGGAGATTGGTTTTGGGTTTCAACCCGTTGGGATTCGATCGCTGGTAAAACCCGTGCGCGGAAAACACGTCACCGTATCCGTCGATGAAATGGCCTTCGATCTTGAAATTCCACCAGCGAGTGATGTCCAAGCGGGCCGTGACGGTCTGGTCATAAGTTATGATTGGCGTACGGATCGGCGGGGACATCGGGATGGTCCACCAGGAAGCGGGCATGATACGTGCCCAGTTGAAGGCGTTTGGAAACCCGATAGGCTGCGGATAGGAACCAGCCCTTGCTCGTCTCCCCGTTGTAAATGATCGGAGTGGGGAGATAAGAGAGAGTTACTTTCAAGGGAGAATATTCACGGCGGAATTCTCCGTTCAAATGCCAGTGCCCGCGCTGGAAGTCGCCGTAGACTGAAATGATATGGTCCGGATCAGGGGAAAATTTGTAGGTTATAGCGGAAAGGGTGGGTGCAGTCTCGTGCCCACTACGATCTTCGGTTAGATTAATGCCCGATGCCCCCACCATGAGGGCACTCAGAGGCGTGGTCCATCGCACATCGCCGCCCTCGACGTGGCCCGAATCTTTGTCAATGGGAACTCCTTGATCGGCGGAAAAGTAGTAGATGCCGCCGTACCGGTCGAAAGAGCGAATCCCGGAGTAGGCGGTGTAGTTCAATTCGCCACCCCGGCGAAGTGAAATGCGGCCGTGCACGTCAACTCCGGTGTGCGCGAGGGTGGCGCCGCGCAAATCGAGGGGATAAGTCGATTGCGGAAGGATTGCCCAGGTATGCAGGAATTCGGCGTCCTGCGTGTCGTTATACAGCCCGAGGGCGGTCTTGACTTTGCCGGCGCGTACGCCAAACCAACTGGCGAATCGGTAGTCGGCGTAAGCCCAGTCGAGATCAGGATGATGTTCTCCGAGTTGGCCGATGTCGCGCACGTATCCTTGCGCCCCAATGCGGAACCGGTCGGTGATGGGGCTGGACATGCTCAAGCCCGCATCCGTGAAGGCGCCGCTGCCGGAACTCGTGTTCATGGTTAGATAGTTGTTTTCGTCCGAGTAAGCCAAGCCTTGCGAGAGCCACCCGTGCACCTGGACCGTACGGTCAAAGAGCTTGAATTCCTGCGCGTGCACGGCGGTCTGACCGGCACACAGGCAGAGAAGGGCGAGCCTGACGATTTGTCGACGCATGGGGCTCCTTAGGAATGAGCTTCACTGTGGAGATCGGAAAATAGAGGGAATAACTTGAATAGCGCCAGATCCGAAAGGGAAGAGCTGTGACGAGTCCGCTGGCAAGTTGTCGCACGAAGGGCTCGGCACAATTGACGAGTTCGGCTTCACCCCGTAGGCTGTAAGGTGCGCTTGAAAAGCTCCGAAGTGTCCCGCCTGCGTGTTGCCGACGACATTACCCAACTCGTTGGCGAAACTCCCATGTTGCAGCTGAAGCGGCTGGTTCCGGCCGGATCGGCCGCCGTGTTTGCCAAGCTGGAGTACCTGAATCCGGGCGGCAGTGTGAAAGACCGGGCCGCGATCGGGATCATCCGGCGAGCCGAG
>JADGNQ010000202.1 GCA_017883385.1 Candidatus Sulfotelmatobacter sp. | reverse complement strand
GAATTCCTATCCGAAGTCGATTCTCATTCGGAGCGGAACGAGCATCTTCTGCGCTACGAAAGAAATCCTACGGTCTTCGCGACCAACTCCGCCGTCGGTTTGTACGGATCGCCTGGCGCATCGTACTCGATCGAGCAGTATCCCTTGTATCCGTGCTTCTTGAGGATGCCGAACGTCCGGGCGAGGTCCACATGCGTGGGCTTGCCCTGTTCATCGACCTCGCCATCCTTCACATGACAGATGCCATACGCATGCGCGAACATGGCATCCATGGCGCGATTCGAGAAGTTCTCGTCATGCGTGTTGAGGGAGTTGCCGAAGTCCGGCAAGGCACGCAGCCACGGACTGTTTACCTTCTCAATCACCTGGACGAGGAAGAATGGATCTTCGCTTACCGCGTCGTCATTTTCGAGATTCACCACGACATTCTTCTTCGCTGCATATTCCGCCACGCGCGCCAGAGTGTCGGCCGCTCGCGCGACGTCGGGCTTCAGATCCTTGCCTCCCTGAACGTGGGTTCGAATACTGGGCGAGCCGAGTGCCGCGCCAACATCCACCCACTCTTTGCTCGAAGTCACGGCCTTTCCGCGTTCGGCCGCGTCATTCGAATACTGGCTGAACTCGCCGTCCACCGCGATGTCGACGACCGCAGAGCGAGCCTTCTCAACCGCGGCGCGGAACGTCTCGAGATACTTGGGATCGGTCGAGGGGAAAATGCGGCTCCACGGCTCAATCTTGTGCACATTGAACTTCTCGGCTACATGGGCGGCGAAGTCCTTAAGCTCCATCTGCTGCGCTGTCGGAACCGCGCTGGGAGACTTGCCGTCCCATCCCTTCCAGCCCACGATGAACTCGCGAAACGGATACGCAGCCACCGCCACCCGCTCCCTCGGAGTGGAAGGAAACTTGACCGAAGGTTCAGCCGCAGCGCGAGCCAATTCTGGCAAAAGCCAAGCCCCAGCCGCCGCAGCAGCGCATTGCTCAATAAACTGTCTTCGGGTTTTAGCGTTCATGCGCGCCAGTGTAACAGAGAACGTCCGCGGAGGCGCGGGCCAGCAAGTCGCGCGTATTCCCGTTACATCAAGGCGCCAATTTCCCTTTCAATAACCGAAATGTCGGTAGCGCCAATGTGCTTGGAATAGATACGGCCATCGCGGTCTACTAGGAAAGCGATCGGCAATCCCAGAACTCCTCCGTACAGTTCTCCAATCCTCGCGTTGCCCATTACAACTGGATAGTTGATGTGGAAACGCTGGTAGAAGTCCCGGACGGGCTCCGGGCCATCGTCCATGGAAATACCCACAATTTGCAAGCCCCGATCTCGGTACCTATTCTGTAATTCCACAAAATGAGGGATCTCTTCCAGGCACGGGACACACCAGGTTGCCCAGAAGTCCAGCAGAACCACATTGCCTCGGTAGTCCGAAAGATGGAGTTGCTGTCCGCTCAGCTGAGGAAGGGAGAAGTCGGGAGCGAGAGGATGCTCGGTCGTCTTGACAGCAGAGCCGTTCTGCCAGTGATGGCGAGTGACGAAATAGAGTCCCGCGACGATGGAGACCGCTGCGACGCCCGTCAGAATTCTTATTCCTAAGCGCAGAGCCTACTCTCCTTTGGCAACTGGATAGCCCTTGTCGACCCAATCTGCGCCGAAATTGTTAGCGATATACAGGACCTTGATGTTGGTGAAACCCATCGCGCGTAGCGCGTCGTCGGCAGGCTTGACATTGGGACAGTGGCTCCAGGGGCAACAGCCACAATAAATGACGATGAACTTGCTCCGAGAGAGAGGTTCCACGCGCTTGCGCAGTTGCTGTAGGCCGCTCTGGCTGGAGGCCGGACCGATGTACTCGGAACCGGGGATATGCGCCTGCGCGTAAAGTACGTGCGAGCCCACCTGGATCATCAGTGGTTTTTCGCCCTTAGAGGATTGAAGAGCGTTGACTAGCTCGTCGGGATTGATCAGCCGCGTGGCTGGTATAGAACTTGCCTGAAAAGCAAGAACGCCGGAAACCAAAATCAACAGCATGACAGCGACGGTGAGGACAACATCGCGGTTCTTGACCAGAAGATTCATTTGAGTTCTCAACCGCATTATCAATTCTCGATTGCGCACCCCGCAAGGGAGAAAGGATTCCGGGGAGAAACGGCATACGCCTCAGACCATCAGGACCGTCTTGGCTGTGCGCCCGCCGGGTTCGCCGGCACGATGGCGACGACGCTGCAAAGCAGAGTTTGCAGAGAAACGCTCAATGGCCCCGGAGCGGAGTCTTTTCTTGCGAGTCCCCCCGGCGATAACCGGAAGCACGGGTGCATGTCCCAGCAGCAAAAGAAACAGTCCAATGATCAAGGCGCACCAGCGTGAAATAAGCTCCTGATGCGCCTTGCGGATGCCTTACGCGCCTAGAGTGCCGTATCCCCCCGCTCTTGATTGCGGATGCGAATAGCTTCATCGACCTTGGTTAGAAAAATCTTGCCGTCGCCGATTTTCCCCGTAGACGCGGTCTTGAGAATAGTGTCGACAGCACCGGCCACCAGATTGTCCGGCAATACGAGTTCCAGCTTGATCTTTGGCAGCAAGTCCACGCCATACTCCCGGCCGCGATACACTTCGGTATGGCCCTTCTGCCTTCCATGACCCCGCACTTCGGAAACGGTCATTCCTTCCACACCCTGTCCAACTAAGGCTTCCTTGACCGCCTCAAATTTGTTCGGCTGAATAATCGCTTCGACCTTGGTCATTGGTTTGTCCTTCGACTATGAACTTTAAACTCTACCTCGAATCAAGATACACGCCAGCCCCAAGACGAGTTGCCAAGCAAACTCCATGTCGGCGAGGCTGTTCGGAACGTGAACACATGGCCGGAAAGCCCCCGGTAGGATGTCTCACGCGAAGGCCGGACGCCCCCATTGCAGCTAGTGTGGTGCCGTAACCAGCGCATCTTCGGGATAGCCCGGTACGCCAAACTCGGGAACGTCGAGACCCGTTTCCTCCGACTCCGGCGAGACCCGCATGGATTTTACTTTGTTCACTCCCCAGAAGACGACGAAGGTCGCTCCAAACGCCCAAAGGGCATACAAAGTTGCTCCCATGAGCTGACACAAAAATTGTCGTGTGTCACCGTGAATCAGGCCTGTCACACCCTGGCCGGCATGACCTAAATAGCTTGTGGCCCCGACCCCATTCCATCCGGCACCATAGGCTCCGTCGGCAAAAATGCCGACGCTAACTGCTCCCAGCCAGCCGCAATAGCCGTGTACTGAGATCGCACCGCAGGGATCATCGACCTTGAGGACCCGGTCATTAAAGAGGACGCCTCCACAAACCAAGAGCCCGGCCAGTATCCCAATCACCACTGCCGAAGTTGGACTCACGAAGGCACAGGGGGCAGTAATGGCAACCAAGCCGGCCAGCATGCCGTTGCACGCCATCGTTATGTCGGGTTTGCCAAACAGAAAATACCAAAGGAGCATCGCCGCAGCCGAGCCAGCGACGGCGGCCAGGTTCGTGTTTACTGCGACCACGGAAATGCGAAGATCCGTCGCTCCAAGAGTGGAACCTGGATTGAATCCCATCCATCCGAAGAGCAGGATGAAAGTACCCGTCACGACATACACGATGTTGTGAGCTGGAAAGACGCGGATCCTGCCGCCGGGCCCATACTTCCCCAGTCGCGGCCCCAGAATAATAGCGAGAGCCATGGCACAGAAACCACCTACAGCGTGGACTACAGTCGAGCCCGCAAAGTCGACGTATCCGTGGCCGAGATTTAGCGTGGAACCAAGTTGTGAGAGCCAACCACCTCCCCAGGCCCAGCAGCCTGAAATCGGGTAGAGGATCGCGCCGACGAAGAGTTCACAGAGCAGGAAGGCCCAAAAGGTGATCCGCTCGCAGATGGCACCGACGATGATGTACCCCGCAGTCTCCATGAATACGACTTCGAACAGGGTCAGACAGTTGCTAGCACTGTCATAGGCCGGACCGGTGAGGAAAAAGCCCTTGCCCCCGACGAATCCCCATTGGCCGCTCCCAATCAGGAAATGGTTCAGGGTAGGGATACCGCCCAGATTCGTGGGCGCGGCATTGATGGCAACCGCGCCAAACTGGAATGCATATCCGACGGCGTAGTACGCAATGAAGGCGAAGACGTACGCCGCGAAATTGAGCATCATCAAGTGGGCGGCATTCTTCTTGCGAACCAGTCCGCAGGTGAGGAGGGCGAAACCGGCCTGCATGAACAGGACCAGGTAACCGGTATTCAGCGTCCAGGCAAAGTTGGTCGCCACTCGAACGTGCCCGACACTGTCGGCAAGCTTCACGGCGAGCGGCTCTTTGGCCGCTTGCGCTTGATAGTCGTCGAATGCTTTCTTGTTCGCGGCGTAGTCCGGTGCCGTCTTGTCGGTAGGCTCAGAGACAACAAAGGAGTTGCCGGCCGCGTCCACCGCAGTGGTCTTGTCGCCAGTCGCTATGCCCGATGGGTCCGGCTTCGGTTCATCGGCGGCAAAGCACGCCGTGGATAGCCCGGCGAGTATTCCAAGGGCGAGAACAATGGCAATGCCTGCCGACAATAACGACGGGAACCGGGAGTGCCTGTCGGCTCGTTTTGTCATGTTCTTTTTCGGGTTTATCGGCAATTGCTGGCGCCGGTCCCGCCCCCGTTCGGCCGCCTCAGGACTGAAACAAAGCCAATCGGCTTGCGATCGTTTGTCCTCGCGCCGAAGCCAATCCGTTTCTTGAACAGGCACAGATTTCTCAGCCATCCAGTCGCTCCTTAACTACTTTGGTGTATTTCCACTGGCACACAAGCACTTTGGACTTCGAATGGGGGTCAACCTATATGGCCGGGGCGGCCTAGTCCAATTGATACTTTTTCTGATCTCCATCAAAAAAATTTTGCCGCAAACGGACGGGGACCCCTTTTCGGGGGGCTCTTCTGTTTGCGGCAAGGTTGGTCGGGAGCTTCCTAAGACACCTTCTACAGGTGTGGTGCCTTCTTCGCTTAGAGTGCTGTATCCCCCCTTTCCTGATTACGGATGCGAATAGCCTCATCGACCTTGCAGAGAAAAATCTTGCCGTCGCCGATTTTTCCCGTGGAAGCGGTCTTCAGGATAGCGTCGACAGCACCGGCCACTCGATTGTCCGGTAACACGAGTTCCAGTTTGATCTTGGGCAGCAAGTCCACCCCGTACTCCCGGCCACGATACGTCTCCGTATGCCCTTTCTGCCTTCCATGGCCGCGCACTTCGGAAACCGTCATTCCCTCCACACCCTGTGCAACTAAAGCTTCCTTGACCGCCTCAAACTTGTTCGGCTGAATAATCGCTTCGACCTTGGTCATTTCTTCTCCTTGGCGCAGTACAGCAACCGAGTGATGGGAGGCAGAGAGCTAATCCCTACCTCCCAGAACCAGCGTTACTGTTAGGTCAACTGACTTGGGACAGCGGTTTCGATGCGAAAGCTGCTTTAGGTTGAGACGCGGGTAGGTCCTGCACCATACCTCCAGGAGCACCCAAGGCCGAGATCACATACTCCGGATAAGCCGAAATGCCGTGCTCGTGGAGATCCATACCGTAGCTCTCCATTTCCGGCGGCAAGCGAAGCATCCCGATTGCGTTGACCGCGAGCATGACGACCATCGCAACGGCGAATGTGGCGACAGTTATGCAAGCGCTGCCGATGATCTGGGCTTTCAGCACCTGCAGTCCGCCGCCATAGAACAACCCAGTTAAGGGGGCAGAGTTGTCTGGACTGATCGGACCCGTCGCTCCATACTTCCCACACGCGAAAAGACCGAGTGATAGAGTTCCCCAGATGCCGCAAAAGCCGTGTACCGGAACCGCGCCGATGGGATCATCAATTCGCAGCCATTCCAACAGTTCAACTCCCAGGATAACTAGCACTCCAGCGATACCACCAAGCAGGACTGCGCCCGTCGGGCTGACCCAGTAGCATGGGCAAGTAATCGCGACAAGCCCAGCCAGAAATCCGTTCGTGGTAAAGCTGGCATCCCACTTCTTGGTCATGATGTAGCCGTAGATGATGGAAGTGAGTCCGGCCGCGCATGCGGCCAAGGTTGTGTTTGTGGCCACGCGGCCGATGCCTATAAAGTCCATCGCCGAGAGCGTGCTGCCGGGATTGAACCCGTACCAACCGAACCAAAGAATAAGTCCGCCACTGACAGCGATCGTCAAGTCATGAGGCAACATCGGCCCGCCGCCGTCGCGCTTGAACTTGCGACCTAACCGCGGACCTAGAACAATGGCGCCGGCAAACGCAATGAACCCTCCGATGGTGTGGACAACCGTTGAACCCGCGAAATCATGGAAGCTCATGCCCAGCGATGGGAAAACGTATCCAGCGCTGCCCATGGTCGCCAGCCAGCCGTCCGGACCCCAAGCCCAATGTCCGATGATGGGGTAGATAAAGCCGGTGACACAGATGCTGTAAAGCAAGTCGCCGACGAACCCGGTTCTGCCGATCATCGCGCCCGAAGTGATCGTCGAGCAGGTATCGGCGAAGGCGAACTGGAAGATCCAGACCGCCAGGAACGCTACGCCGGTAGTTTCATAGGTCGCTGGTGCGTTTTGCAGGAAGAACCAGTGATAGCCGATGAACCCGTTGCCGTGCGCAAACATGAAGGCAAAACCGACGGCGTAAAAGAGAATGCCGCAGAGACAGGTATCCACCACGCATTCCACCAGTACGTTCACCGTTTCACGGGAACGACAGAAACCGGCTTCCAGCATGGTGAAACCGACTTGCATGCCGAAAACCAGAAAGGCAGCCACCAAGGTCCAGGCGGTGTTGACCGGGTTTACCACGTCAGCTGCTTTCACTTCTGGAGCGGCAGTTTGTGCGTACACGTGGGTAAAGAACAGGCCCGCGACGACGGTCATAATAAGCAGGGTGAGCCCCACGCCGATTGCTTTGCCGCCAAACAGAAGCCCCGCATAGCGACGCCATTCGGGATCTCGCAACCGACCAGCCAATCGAGAAAACTTCTCAGCCAAAGACAATCTCTTTCTTTGTTGTGAAACTGCAACCATATATTTCGCTCCTTGAAGATGAGAGTTCGAGTCAACCTCAATCAGTCAGCGCAACCCGAAGCCACTACTCGCTTCGAATCTCGCTCGACTTCAATCCTTGCTGCAGCACTTCTTAACTTCGACACACGGCTAGGCATGGATCCCCGACTTGTTTCGTTTCATCTACTTGGCATCCGCGCTGCTGAAGGCGTACACCAATCCGAGGGTCACAGTATTTTGTGTCGCGACAGGTGTATCCAAGGGGCCCCGCAAGAATGTCTTCGAGTCGGTCATATCCCGCCGGAACTCGAGGCGGCTCATAAGCTTGCTTGAGAACGTATGCTGCAGCGT
>JADGNQ010000426.1 GCA_017883385.1 Candidatus Sulfotelmatobacter sp. | reverse complement strand
AGTTCATTGACCTGTCGCCTGCAACGTAGGGGCCGCGGAGAAATCCTTTGCGCATTGAGGCCCGAATCGCCTGCTCACGCACCCGGCTGAGAGCACCATTCGGAGCCGCGACCGTCAGGGAGCGGTCTTCACATGGTACGTTCCGGGGACATAGGTAACAAAACGTTCTGAGGACATGGGTAACAGATTGGGGAGAGCTCGGCTGACCGGGGTGGGCCAGTATAGAAGGCATGCCCTGGCAGGAGATCCGAGTGGAAGAACAACGAGCATTGATGGTCCAAGACCATAAAGAGGGGATGTCGATCTCCGAGTTAGCGGAGATCTATGGCGTCTCACGCAAAACCGTCTACAAGTGGCTGGGGCGCCACGACGAGCAGGGCTTGACGGGATTGAACGACGTCAGCCGCCGGCCTCACCATTCGCCCAACCAGGTGACCGCCGAGATGGAAGCCGCCATCGTCGCTGCGCGCCACCGCTGGCGATGGGGGCCAGGGAAGCTGCGAGTCAAACTATGCCAGCAGGACAGCCAGGTGCAGTGGCCCGCGGTGAGCACCATCGCCGGGGTGCTGAAGGCCAAGGGACTGGTGGTCAGTCGTCGCAACCGGCCTCGTGTTCCCGTTCAACGTCCACCGTATATCGATGCGGATACACCCAACAAGGTGTGGAACATCGACTACAAAGGCTGGTTTCGCTGCGGTGACGGCACACGTGTGGATCCGTTGACCATGAGCGATGGTTGTAGCCGGTATTTGCTGCGCTGCCAGCACGTGGAGCGAACCGGGTATGAACTCACCCAACCGGTATTTGATGCAGCCTTTAGAGAGTTTGGCTTGCCTGGGGCCATGCACTCGGACAACGGACCGCCGTTTGCCTCGGTAGCTCCGGGTGGGCTAAGCAAACTGTCCATTTGGTTTGTGAAGTTGGGAATCGTGGTGGAGCGCAGCAGGCCGGGATGTCCGCAGGACAATGGACGGCACGAACGAATGCATCGGACGTTGAAGGCGGCGACCGCCAAACCTCCGCAGCCCACGGTCCGATTGCAGCAGAAGGCGTTTCACGCTTTCCAACGGGAGTACAACGAGGAGCGGCCGCATGAAGCATTGGACAATCAGACCCCGCAATCTTGTTATCAGGCAAGTGCGCGCTGTTACCCGCGGCGCGTGCCGGAATTGGAGTACGGGGATGATATGGAAACGCGTGTCATCTCCCAGCAGGGCAGCTTGAAATGGAAGGGAGAGCGGACCTTCCTCAGCGAAGTGTTCGCTTACGAAACCATCGGCGTAAAGGCGATTGACGAACGCTGGATGGAGTTTTATTTCGGACCCGTTCGATTGGGTTGGTTCGACAGCTACCGCCACGTTTTTAGCCGACGGAAACCGAAATCTCTGATCCCTGAGGAGAGCCAAGTCATCCTTTGAACCAAGCAACAAAACTCTCTGAGAACGAGCATGCAGGAGGGGTTGCGACCAAGGGTCGCAACCCTCCTGCCTTTTCCTGAACCCCGGGCCTCAAACCCAAAATCCAAGTCAACCCCAACACAAACCCTTTCTGTGATGAAAAACCAAAACCCAAACCAAAACTTCTCCCCGCCTCACCCAAGTTGCTCCGATCCTCGACCTCCCCAGATCCAACTCACAAGGCCCAAAACTCCACATCACATTCCCCCCGCAACGGCTATCCATCAATACCCCATAATGAAGAGGAAGCCATGAGCTCCAACCCCAATAAACTGTTACCCATGTCCTCAGAATAAAGTGTTACCTATGTCCCCGAGCGGTCACGAATCCGTCACCGTGATTCCGAACGTGAGTACGTAGTTACTGTGGCCACCGGAGCTGTCTCCGCAGAAAGGAAAAAGTGCCGACGCCGTGAATCGTGTGCGGACCGTTGAAGAATTCGATTTCAGTCCGTTCCGGAATGCCGAGGCGCGTATAGAAACGGCGCACTTTGGCATACTCGTAAGCCACCCATTCGTCCGGCGCCACGCCATCTTCGTGCCCGCGCTCCACCATGAAGGGCCGGCCCGCCATGAGGTTCGCCAGGTCGGAATAGTTCACCACATTGGCGAAATCGAACTCGAGCATGTCGTATTCTCCCGTCAGCATATAGCTGTAGCGTGACTCCACGCTGGTGGTCTTCCAGACCCACTCGTTGAAATCGGCCGAACAGATTGAGAGCGCATAGCCATCGAGCAGCGGCGGCACGCGCATGGCAGTCTTACCGCCGTACGACAGTCCATAGAAGCCGATACGCTCGCGGTCGACGAAGGGCAAACCGCCAAGCCACTCCAACAGGCGCTGGTGCTGCCCCAGGATGAACGAGAATAGCGAAAGCTTCAGTGGATGGCCCTGGCGCTGGATGAGTCGGAAGCGGTCCTCGCCGATGTAGGGATTCTGCGGCGCAAACGTGATGAATCCCTCTTCGGCCAGCCGGACGGCGAATCGATGGTAATACCCGGAATCGGTTTTCGGATCGGCCACGTCCCGCGCGTGGCCTTCCAACCCGTGCTGGCAGACCACCACGGGCCGCCGCTCACCGGGCTGCATATTCTTGGGCACAAGCAGAATTCCGTAGGCGAAGATCCCGGGCCAGACATCCAACATCACCTCGTAGCCGCGAAATTTCGGCTCGTCGTAGATCAGGCGGGTTTGCGGGTTGGCCGCCACGCTGGGATCGGGAAGCCGTCCGATAACCTCTTCCCAAATATAGTTGCGGAGCGGCTGAGTGGTCTTCTTCCACGCCTCCAGTGAC
>JADGNQ010000065.1 GCA_017883385.1 Candidatus Sulfotelmatobacter sp. | reverse complement strand
TTGGCCGTTATTCATCCGAGATAAGAACCGGATGCGCTAATGAGCGCCCGTCCGGGTCTGTGCGGGGGGCACTCAGCAACGAGTGTCCCTACCGCGATCTTGCGGCCGAGGCCGTGGCGTCTGTTGGGAGTTTGGTCGTAACTCCTTTTTCGCCTCTCCGGGGCTTGATGCTTTCCCTCTCGCCTACCCACGTCCTGCGACCCTTCGGCAAGCTCAGGGCAGGCTGTGGGCTGGACTCTTTCGCCGCTCCGCGGCTGGATTCGAAATCGTGAGTCCGGAGCCAAGGCCACTAGACAACCGACACTGAGAACTGAGAACTGCTCCCTACTTCCGTTGCGGCTGCTGAGCTCCGAAGGCGTAGTCGGTGAGGGGGCCAAACTTCTTCTTCTCGGTGTACAGCCGCCAGCGCCGGAAGACGATGCGCAGGCTGGCCATGACGGGGATGGATAGATAGATGCCCAGGATGCCGGCGACCTCGGCCCCGGCCATCACGCCGAAGATCGCGGCCAAAGGATGCAGTTCCATGCTTTCGCCCATGATGCGGGGAGAAGAAACGTAGTCCTGGAGCAGGCGCCAGATTCCGAGAAAGATCACGAGTACCAGCCAGTGCTGGTAGCCCATCAGCAGGGCTACGCTGACGATCGTCAACCCGCCAGCCAGCGGGCCGACCACAGGAACGAATTCCAGAACTCCGCCAATCGTACCGAGAACCAGAGCGTAAGGGACTCGCATCACGCCCAGAAAGGAGGAATACATGACGAGCGTCAGCGCAGCCAGGGTGAGCTGGGCGCGGATGAAGTGGGCCAGCATCTGGTTGAGATCGTTGAGCACATTTTCCAGAAATTCACGCTGCGGCCGCGAGTTGATGGCGGACAGCAGGAAGTCGCTGAAGGACCGGCCATCCCTCAGGAAAAAGATCGACAAAAGGGGTACGACTAAGAACAACCAAGCCTGTTTTGCAACGTCGGCGATGCGCAGGCCGATGCGCTGCGCCAGTTGCGTGATTTCGTCGCTATGGCTGACCAGGAACGACTGAATGATATCCGTGCTTGGCTTGCTCCAGCCGTGGTCTTTGCCGAGTTGCTCCGCGATTTCACCGGAACTGAGTTTGGTCAGCAGGATCGGCAGGGACTGTCCTAGCCGCGCGCCTTCCCGCGTCACCTTTGGACCCACCACCACAAAAAACACCACGACTAGGGCGAGCAGCAAGGTGTAGATTACCGCGATAGCCCGGTCGCGCCCGCGCAGCAACTTTTCCAGGCGGTTGACCAGGGGGCTCATCAAGTAAGCAAAGAAGATGGCGAACAGAAAGGCAATCAGCGTGGCCCGCGCCACATAGAGAAAGCCCAACCCCAGCGCGAACAGCAGCACTGTGATCAGAGCTCGCGCCGTGCGTGAGTCAGCCAGCAGCAATAAGTTTTCCAGGGCGATCTCGATTCTGCCGCCGGGCTGGCACAGCCTAGTCCCGGACTACTTCGGTGTCATCGGCAGGAATCGCCACCCGTATTAGTTTGTAGTGATCTTGATCGTCCAGCCATAAACCCCACTCGAAGCTTTCACCGGTCAGCTTCAGGTGTAACAGTTCGCGCTGTGCGCCGTGAATGGTTATCTTTTCTTTTCCTACGACTTCCATGCGAACGGGCAGCGAAGTTCGATCCTGAGGTACAAGCGTGCCGAACTCTGCGGGATTCTTCTGGCATTTCATGTTTCCGCCTTCAGGTTTGCAGGCGGAGGACAGGTAGCGCCAGGCCAGCACCTCACGATGGATGAAGAAATTATTGTCGAGAATGGCAGAAGTGCTGGGCATGAGAAACGACTGCTCGGCGGCCTTGGTGGAAGACGCAGTGGTGATCCTCTCCTTCAGGAATTCGTTCTCGGGAAACACAGTCAGGGAACCACCGGAGGCCTGGCTCCATTCGTAGTGGAGCAATTCACCCTTGGGGGTGATTTCCAGGTCGGATTTCTGATTGGTGGGTTCGACCCCGGGCGCTTCCTTGAGCTGCGACTTAATAATGCTGGCGCCATTTTGCTGTTCGATGCGGAAGGTTTCGGTGGCGACTCGCTGGTTCCTGATGAAGATGCCAAACGATCCGGAGTCGATCGCCAGCGCGGGTTCGGGCTTCTTGTCCGGGGCCGGGCCCGCCGCCAGAGCCAACAGGGAAGTGACCAGCACGATTCCGATCACACAGGCCGGGATCCAGACTGCGGTGCAAACTATGGTCCAGCGCGTTGCGGTGCGAAGCTTCACTCGGCGTCTCCTTGTTCGGTACGAATCGCGATCATCCTCAGGCCCAGTGTTTCCGCGATCTCGGCGGCGATCTCGTCGACGGTGCGGTCCGCGGTTCCAATCTTCAGCGACGCTTGTGAGTAACCCCTGCGCCGATTCCCGTGGAGCTTGCGAAACCCCTCGATATTCTTGAGCAATGGTCGTTCCGTGCCTGCAGCGCTCGCCTGCTGGCAGCAGCGCCGCCACAATTCTTCGACCGGAGCGTCCAAGAAGACCGTTGGCACGCCGGCCGACTTTAGCAGCACGGCGTTGCCGGGTTGCACGAATGCGCCGCCGCCAAGGGCCACGATCCGGGCCACCCCGCCGCGGAGTTCTTCGAGGGCCTGCCGCAGGGCCGACTGCTCAGCCTGGCGGAATGCAGGCTCTCCCGAGTCGCGGAAAATCTGGGCCACGGTGCGCCCTTCGCGCTGCTCGATACGATCGTCGAGGTCTTCAAACACCCAGTTTAGCCGCTGTCCCAAGGCTCGACCGACGCTGCTCTTCCCGGCACCCATGAAGCCGACCAGGAAAACAGCGTTACGCGCAGGAGCGGCAACCGGCGTGGACGGCGGCTTTCGCCGCGCACGGGTGCGTTTCCGAGCGTCAACCTGCTTGCCAGAACGCTTCTTCAAAAGTTAGCTTCTAGCGGCTATCTCCCGGCCACCCGGCTGTTTGGCCGGAAGCCAGGAGCTAGTTAGATTCCTTGCTATTTTGCGGTGCGTTTTCTGAGGTGGATTTTACCACTGAAGCTGCGCAGCACCACGGTCGATGAGACCGCAGCGCGACCCATGGTACCCACGAAGGCACTTCCCTGCCTCACGATGAACGAGGTGTGGGTTTTGGGTTGGAGAGGAATGTCATCGTGAACTTCACCGCGCACGGAGCTCGCCGTTACATCGGCTGAGGTGGAGTCGGGAACCGTCGCTTCAATATTGCCGCTGTGGCTGGTCAGGCGATATTCACCGCTATCGCCAAAGTCGCCGGTATAGTTGATCCCGCCACTGGTCGAAATCACCTGCACCAGCGGTCCGGTGACGCGGATGAGAGTGACTTCACCGCTGAGCGAGTCGACTTCGACATGCCCGTCCTGCACATTGGTGAGAGTGACGGGACCGTTCAGGGTTTTCACGTGGACGTGAGCGCTGGTGATGTCTCGAATATCGACGGTTGAGGCTGCACCTTCCAGGGTTACGTCACCGTGCAGCTTTTCGGCATGCAGCGAGCCGGTGTTGGAATGCAGCGTAAGGCTGGCATCGGCGGGTACCAGGACTTCGTAGTCGACGCGTCCCGATTCCGCGGTAGCTCCCGGCAACAAGTGCGACTGGATTTCCACGCGGTTGCCGGTCTGGCTGCTGTCGACTTCAACCTTGTCGGAATACAGCACGGCGTTGATCGTCACGGTGTTGCCGGCGGAAGGTTTGACCGAGATCGATCCGTAGGGATTGTTGACTGAGACTCCGGCCTTGGTCCCTACGTTGAAATGAAATTCCTTGTGCGTCTCGGCAAGCAGCGTCCCCGCTGACATTGCGCCGACCATCGCGCCGACTACTACAAGCTTGATTGTGCGCCCGCTCATTGTGATTCCCCAAGTCCTGTCTCTCCTCCAACGCACGGTGGGAGGGTCCGAGAATGCCCTACATTATGGCAGAGAACGATCATGGCTGAGTACGATCCATGGCCAACTCGAAGAGCATGGCCTTTTCCTGATAAGCCTCCAGCAGCGAGCGCCGGGCTTCCTCGTCGTTCGGATTGGCGTCGACATTGCCCTTCGCGTCCTGAATGTACTCGTTGACGCTGCGGAGATTGTCGGCGTACTGCGCCTTCATGGCGGGAGTCTGTTCGGAAACTTCCTGCAAAAGGTCGTCGTCGTTCAGGCCGGCAATCGCCACGTCGGAGACAGCGGCTGAAGCGGGATGCGTTGCCAGATCCGTGGCCAGTTGCTGGGCCAGGGAATGCTGGCGAACATAAACGCCCACTGCGATCAGCAACACGGCCGCAGCCGGGACCATCCAGCGCGCCCATGCCCAGCGGCTGCTGAGCGAGGGCAGAAGGGAACGGCTCGAACGCGGCGGACGAATCAGCCCCTCCTGCCGCAAGGCAATTTCGATGGAATTCCAAACGCGGGGACTGGGTTCCTCTGCCTCGCGCAGTTCGATTGCCGAGGAGGCAATCAGGTTCAGTTCTGCCTCCAGTTGCCGCACGGCAATTTCGATGGAATTCCAAACGCGGGGACTGGGTTCTTCCGCCTCTCGTAGATCGATTGCCGAGGAGGCGATCAAGTTCAAGTCCGCGACCAGAGCCGAGCACTCCGCGCAGGTTTTCAAATGGGCCCGCTGGTCGGCCCTGCTGCCGTCTTCGATCTCGGCCAGGCTCTCTTGCAGCTCAACGCAATTCATACTGCTCACTCCCCAAGCCTCTGCTAAATCTGTTTACTGCCGTTCTCAGTCAGCTTGCCCTGCTGTGTCCAGTCTTCGCTGGCTCTCTTCTCCACTTCTAGCTTCAGTGCTCTAACATCGATGCTCAGGATTTTCCGGCCTTTTCGGCCCGGTTGAGCTTGAGCAGATCGCGCAGTTTCATGCGCGCTTTGTGCAACTGCGACTTGCTGTTTCCGATAGAGCACCCGACGATGGTCGCAATTTCATTATGTTCGTAACCTTCGACGTCGTGCAGGACAAAGATCGTACGGTAGCCGGGAGGGAGATCGTCCACTGCCTTCTGCAAGTGCAACCGGTCAATGGATCCGGCCAACGCCAGGTCTTCCGCCCCGAAATCTTTCTTCGGAGTATCCTCTTCGCCGCCCTGCGTGGTCTCTTCCAGCGAAACCACCGGGAGGCTCTTCTTTCTCAGGTGCATCAACACCACGTTCACCGACAGCCGGTGCAGCCAGGTCGAAAACGCCGACTCGCCGCGGAATGTCGCAATCTTGCGATAGAGCTGCAGGAATGCTTCCTGCGTCAGATCCTCGGCCTCAGCGGTGTTCGCCGTCATGCGCAAACAAAGTGAGTACACACGCCGTTTGTGCTTGTCGTAAAGAGCCTGAAACGCCTGGGCGTCTCCTTGCTTGGCTCGTTCGATAGCCTCGGCTTCGTTAAGCTCGCTGCCTTGTCGCTGTCGTTCTTGTGGATCTCGGTCGGTCAAAGTTGCCTTTTCCGGCCGCACCATGTGAGATGCGGCTAACTATCTTTATGTTGTATGGCTTGCGGGCGGTCGCTCGCGCACGAAAGTAATTTCCATATTCAGAATATAAGAGCCATTCTACCGATCTTGGGATTCGCCGTTCAGCCACTTCGCTGTCGGAAATCCTTTGCCTGCTCGGGGTTGAACGCGGCAGGCGTTACGTCCTCTAACCCGATCCCGAATTTGGAGTCGCAATCTTCGGAAATTGGTAAATTTGCGACTCGTCAAGCGCCGTTCTTGGCCGTGGTAATCGTCTCCAACCCGTGTGCATGGGGCCCGGTTTCGCGGACGCGAAGAAGAATCGCGAGCGCCATCCCGACGAATCCAAGGACCGAGAAAATCCACATACCCAAGGCGTACCCGCCGGGGTTTTCCAAACCGGCGTGGGCATAGTCGTTGGCATTTCCGATCAACAGATTCAACAGGAAGAATCCAATCTGCTGGATGAGGGTCATCAGAGCGTAAGCCGTGCCTAGACGGGATTGGTCGACGATGTAGGCTACCGATGGCCACATCACCGCCGGAATCAGCGAGAACGCGATGCCCATCAGCGACACGGGAACCAGCAGCGAGATGTTGCTGTAGGCCATCATCAGGTACACGGGCATCAGCAAGAGAGACCCGAACATCATGAACCAGGCGCGCTTGCCCACGCGGTCGACCAGTAGGCCGAACAGGGGGGTGGCGATCATAGCCGAGAAGGGCAGCAGGCTATTAAAGAACCCGGCTTGCTCATGAGCCAGCACGCGGATCGCTTCGGAAGCCGAGATCCCGCCATGGGCAGCGAGAATCTTGTTGGTGAAAAAGTCAATGGCGAATGTGCGGAAAGGGAAAATGGCCGAATAAAACGTGAAGCAAAGGCCAACCACGAGCCAGTAGGACCCGTTGAACCGAAATATCCCGCGAAACTCGAGCTTGTCGATGTCGCTTGCTTTCCCTAATTCATAGTTCGCTTCTGCATGGCTTTCGAGGAACCAATAGATCACGGCGGTGATCACGGCCAGGACTCCTGCTCCAACTGCGATTAGCAGAGGTCCCTGCCAACTCGCGGGACCGCCAGGTCCCTGCGGGTAGAACACACGGTTTGCCCAGGTGGGGGAGTTATCGGCCGCCACCGAAGCCAGACGCGCGATCGTAAGATTGATCCCGAAGGCGAAGCTGAGCTCTTTGCCTTTGAACCACTTTGCCAGGGCCGTCGTGACGGCGACGATCATCGACTCCGCGCCCAGGCCCAGGACCGTCCTTCCGGCGATCATCACCGGGGCTCGTCCCCTAGACGCTGTTAATACCGCGCCTAGCAGGCAGACGAAGGAGAACATGGTAATCGCCTTTTTTGTGCCTATGCGGTCGATGATGATGCCGCCGATCAGCAGCGTTGCGACCGCGGCCACGCTGTAGCTGGCGTTCAGCCAGCCAAACTGGGTGGCTGAGAATCCCAGGTGGTCAATGAAGATTCGTTCCAGCGGGTTGATGCTGTCATAGATGTAGTAATTCCCACCCATCGCCAAACTGATAAAAATGAGGACCGACCACCGATAAAGGGCCGAAGGCTGTGGACGTATGTTGTCAGGCATTAGTGCTCTTTCTCGAGCGGATCAGAGTAATGCGATTCACGAGCAGAGAAGATTAGCAGAAGTCGGCGGCTGGACACCAACATCTACAGTGTTGTCATGCGGAGCGGAGCGGGAGAATCGCGAAGCGATCCTCCCGCGAAGTCGAAGCATCCTTAGCCCAACCAAAATCCTTCCACGCACGCGGATGGACAATGGTAGGGATGCTTCGACTTCGCACTGCGGATCGCCTTCGCGATCCGCAATGCTCCGCTCAGCATGACAAGCAAAAGCTAACTTCCCACATAGCGCGCATACAAACTCCGCGCCACTGCTGTGTCCGTCGTGCCCTTGATGATGGCGCGGCCGTCGGGGAACAGGGTCATTTCGTAGGGGTCGTGCCAGAATTTCAGGACGAAATCGTTGTGGCGGACCACGCCGTGAGATTGGAGGCGACGGTCCATTTCGGCGAAGTCGATGGGGCGTTGGCACTCATGGATTTGCACGGAATTCCTGCCGCATAACGTGATGTGCGGGCGGCCTTCGCCGGCGAGATGAATGAAGTCGCGTTCACCGCAGGCGCGACATCCGGGGCGGGGCTTGGCGGCGGAGATTTCCGCGTGTTCGTTCGTCCAGACGTCGAATGAAAGCAGAGTCCGTCGCAGTTGGGGAGCGCCGGGGCCACCGACCAGCAACTTTAGGGCTTCGGTCGCAGCGATCGATGCGACCAGGTTCACCGCCGAATTGAGAATGCCGGAAGTCTCGCAGGTCTCGACCATGCCGCGGGGCGAGTCCGGGAAAATACAAGCCAGGCAGGCGGTTTGGCCGGGCAGCACGTTTAGGGTCACGGCGTAGCTGCCTACTGCGGCCGAATAGATCCACGGAAGCTTGCGGTCAACGGCATAGTCGTTGATCAAGTAACGGGTTTCGAAATTGTCGGTGCCGTCGAGGATCAGCGACATTCCTTCAAGCAAGGCTTCAATGTTTGCCGGGACCAGGTCGTCGACTTTTGGTTCGACTACGATTTGCGAATTGAAGGCGGATATTTTTCGCGCCGCGGCGATCGCCTTGGGGAGAGATTCTGCCGCGTCCTTTTCATCAAACAGCGACTGGCGTTGCAGGTTGCTGGGCTCGACGTAGTCGCGGTCAATGATGCGTATGGTGCCGACCCCCGCACGCGCCAGCAGGCCAGCCAATGCGGAGCCAGTAGCGCCGCAGCCGACGATCGCGATGCGGGCCGCGGCCAATTTGCGCTGGCCTGGTGCGCCGATGCCGGGGAACAGGATTTGCCGCGAGTAGCGGTCGCTTGCCAGAGACTCCCCTTCCGAAGATTTGCCGGCTTGTTTTTCCTGTGCCAAAGAGGTCACCAGTTCCGTGCTGCAAAACCTTTATTATAAGTGGCGGGATTGCCGGAGGATGATTGACAGAGGATGTTTGCCATTCCCGGCTATTCACGATGATGAAAACCAGGGCGCAACAGTTTGTGCAACAGCAGCCAGGCACATTTCCATCAAAGCCAATAGCGCCCGGGCCCAAGGATACTGTTTGCTGAGACGGTACTCGCCATTCCTGACCGCAATGATCGTGCTGCTGTCTGCGTCTCTGGCGTCGGGAGCGCAGGCTTCGGGATCCACGGGATCTCAGGCGGGTAGTGCTGCGGCTGGGCAGGTCCAGCGGCAGAATCCAGCGTCCGCGACTCCCGGCGCCCCTGACGCCACGCCGAGGGCTTCCGTTCCCCAGCAGTCGCTGTCGATCGGAGCGATTTCCGCGTACGAGGGCAAGGCCGTGCAATCGATCCAGCTTCCCGGCGTGAACGAGCGCGACCGTGAGCACTTCCTGCAGTTGCTGCCGCAAAAGACCGGAGAACCGCTGGATCGCGGCCGCGTCCGCGAAAGCCTGCGTGCTCTATACGCCACAGGCCGCTTTGCCGACATCCAGGCGGAAGCCGTGCCTTCCGGAGAAGGAGTCACGCTTACCTTCACGAGTTCGGCCAATTACTTTATGGGTGCAGTCGACGTCGAAGGCGCTCCCAACCGTCCGACCAGGAACCAGATCATCAACGCATCCAAGTTTCAGTTGGGGGAACTCTACACCCACGACAAGCTGGACCACGCGCTCGAGAACATCCGGCAACTGATGCAGGAAGACGGCTACTACCGGGCGCGCGTTACCGCGGAGAGCGCCTCAAATGCGGCCACGCAGCAGGTCGACATCCTCTTCCACATCACGCCGGGAGCGCAGGCGCGTGTAGGCGAGGTGAAGGTGTCGGGCACCTCCGGCCTGTTGTCCGGGGATGTGCAGAGGATCGCGCACCTGACTCGCGGAGACCGCGTGACGGCCGCCCGGGTGAGTGGCTCGCTGCAACGGCTGCGCAAGCGATTTCAAAAGCAGAGCCGTGCCCTGGCCCAGGTTTCCGTCGCCGAACAGAAATATCTCCCGGAGACGAATGCCGTCGATTTCAGTTTTCAGATCGATCCCGGCCCGGTAGTCGTGATTTTCGCGCGGGGTTACCACATCGGCCACGGACTCCTGAAGAGAGAGATTCCGGTCTACGAAGAAAACGCCGTCGACGACGACCTGCTGAACGAAGGCAAGCGCAACCTGCTCGACTACCTGCAGACGCGGGGCCACTTCGACGCCAAAGTTGACATCCAAAAGGAAACCGATGCCAAGACGATGCGCGTGATCTACCAGATCGATCCGGGGCCGGTACACAAGCTGGTGCTGGTCGACATCACGGGCAACAAGGATTTCATGGATACGAAGGCGCTGCTGTCGCGCATGGAGATTCAGCCCACAGCCCGTTTTCTAGCCCACGGGCGTTATAGCGGGATCCTGCTGAAAAGCGATGTGGCCACGCTGGAGGCGCTGTATCGCTCGAACGGCTTCCGCCAGGTGAAGATCCAAACCAACGTAGACGACAACTACCGTGGCTCGGACAACCAGCTCGCGGTCCATCTGCACATTGAAGAAGGGCCGCAAACGAGGGTCGGCCAGTTGTACGTGTTGGGGAACCAGAAGATCGCAACCAGTGAACTCCCCGAGTTGAGCACGCAAGCGGGCCAGCCATACTCCGAGCAGGAATTGGCGGCCGATAGGGACAGGATCATCAACTATTACTTCAATCATGGATATCCGAATGCCACGCTCGACATCACCACCAAACCCTCCGGCAGCGAGCCCAGTCGCGAAGACGTAACCTATACGATCCAGGAGGGCGAACGGTTCACGGTGAACCGCGTAATGCTGGGCGGGACCGAGCACACCCGCGATTACGTTGTACAGCGCGAATTCCAGGTACACGAGGGGCAGCCCTTGAGCCAGAAAGGGATGCTCGACACTCAAACCCGGCTCTATGATCTGGGTATCTTCGGCCAGGTGGACGCGGCAGTGCAGAACCCCGAGGGCGCCGATCCGCAAAAGAATGTTCTGGTGCAGGTGCAGGAGGCGAAGCGCTACACCTTCACCTACGGACTGGGATTGGAATTCCAAACTGGCCAGCCGGCGGGAGCGAACGCGCCGCAAGGTGCGACCGGAGTGAGCCCCAGAGTGGGGCTCGACGTGACGCGGCTGAACTTCCTGGGAAGGAATCAGACATTGACGTTCCAGTCACACGTCGGGCGGCTGCAGCAGCGGGGATTGATCAGCTATGAGGTCCCGAAGCTGTTCGACAGCGACAAGTTCAAGCTGATCTTCACCATCTTCTACGACAACAGTCTGGACGTGTCCACGTTCACTTCGCAGCGGCTGGAGGGGAAGATTGACCTGCGGCAACAGATCGGGAATGCGGGAACGGAACCGGGAACGCGCCCCGGGCCCAGCTCAATTACGTATCGTTTTGATTTCCGCCGGGTGAGGGCGAGTAACTTCGCGACGGGGTTCTCTCCCGGCGAAATTGCAACGCTCTCCCTGCCCGCCCGCGTGGGCGGTCCCGGGTTCACCTACATTCGCGACAAGCGCGACAACCCGTTGGAAAGTACCAAGGGAAACTTTTTCACGCTGGATGGTTTTGCCGCCTCCAGCTATTTTGGTTCAGAAGCTGATTTTGGGCGCTTGCTGGCGCAGAATTCCACCTACCAGGCTTTTGGGGGCAAGGGCAAGGCGGGACATCAGTTCGTGTTCGCGCGCTCTACGACAATCGGCCTGCAACAGCCGGTGCGCGGAACCACGGTCAGGCCGCCGGGGGCCTGTCCCATTAATCCAAATACGAATGAGTCGCTATGCCAGGGGATCACACTCATCCCTCTGCCGGAGCAGTTTTTTGCGGGCGGCGGCAACTCGCATCGCGGATTTGGGTTAAATCAGGCAGGACCTCGCGATCCGTCCTCCGGTTTCCCCGTTGGCGGGACGGCGCTATTTGTCAATAATGTGGAGCTGCGCCTTCCGCCGCTCACCTTGCCATACCTGGGGGAGGGATTCGGCTTTGCGATTTTTCACGATATGGGGAACGTGTTCACGGCGCAGCACGACATGTTGAAGGGATTGATGCGCTGGCACCAGCCCGATCCCCATCAGTGCCTGTCCGGAGGTACAACGAACTCACAGTGCTATACCCAATTCAACAACTCCGGATATGATTACACATCACATGCGGTAGGGGTTGGTGTGCGTTACAAGACCCCAATCGGACCCTTGCGCTTCGACTTTGGATACAATCTGAATCCAACCAGTTACTTTCAGACCGTCAAACTCGCGAATCCGTTCAAGAGCGTGCTGGAGACGCAGCAGCTCCGGCATTTCAATGTGTTTTTCAGCATAGGCCAGCCATTTTAATGAACAAAGTTCGCACCAAGACGACGGCGATGGTGACGGCGGCGCTCGCAATGCTCCTGGCATTTTTGCCAGCGGCGAGGGCTGAGGTGATCGATCGTATCGTCGCCACAGTCAACGGGCACATCATTCTGCAGAGCGACTGGGACGACGCCCTGGGTTACGAAGCTCTGCTGAACGGCCGGACGCCAGGCCAGTTCACCGACGACGAACGCCGGGCCGTGCTCGACCGCCTCATTGATCAGGAACTGCTCGGGGAGCAGATGAAGGCTGCCTCTTTCCAGCATGCGTCCGAGGCCGAGGCTGGCGCGCGCATTGCCGAGGCGCGCAAGTTATACCCGGAAGCGGTGACCGCCCGGGGCTGGCAATCAGTACTGGGCCGGTTCCGGTTGGAAGAGAAGGATGTGGTCGCGCACGTACTGCAGCAGATCGATCTGATGCGGCTGGTCGATGCGCACCTCCGGCCTGCAGTGCAGATCGATTCCAAGACTATCGAAGCGTATTACCGGGAAAAATTCGTCCCGCAGTTGAAGCAGAGCGGTGCGGGGGAGGTTTCCCTGGCCGATGTCTCAGGGAAGATCCGCGAGCTCCTCACGGAAGAAAAAGTCAACGAGCTGATGGCTTCCTGGTTGCAGACCCTGCGATCGGAGAGCAAGGTGAGCGTTCCCATCGCGCTCGGCTCCACCGGGGAGGGAGAGCAGACCCGGTGACCGAGCCCGCCGTAAGGCCTCGACGCCGGTGGAAGTATCTGCTCATAGTTACCGGCACCGGTGTTCTCTTGGTGCTGGCGGGCCTCTGGTACACCACGACCGATTCTTTTCAGGCCTATGTGCGCCGGCGGTTGGTCGCCGAAGTGGAGCGGATCACTGGCGGCCGGGCGGAAATCGGCAGCTTCCATGTGGTTCCCTTCCACATGCAGGTCGAAGTGCGAAACATCACGGTACACGGGAGTGAGGCTCCGACCGACGTTCCGTTGGCTCATGCCGATCACCTGGTTGCGCAAATGAAGGTGAACTCCTTCCTGCGTACCGAGATCGGCTTTCACTCGTTAACTCTCGAACATCCGGTCGTACACATCGCCATCGCTGCTGACGGCTCCACCAACATCCCCGCCCCCAAAGTTCCGCTCCGCACGTCGGAGACCGCCCCGGTGGAGAAGCTGTTCGCGCTTTCCATTGATCATCTTTCCATGAGGAACGGCGAGCTGATCTGGGGAGATCGAAAGATTCCGCTGGACCTTGCGGTCCATGGCGCAGGCTTGCAGATGGACTACTCGTTTCTGCGCGGGCGCTACGAGAGCCATCTCTCGCTCGGCAAGGTGGATACGTCGCTCGAGAATCTGCGGCCGTTCGCCTGGATGACCACGGTCGAGTTCAGCCTGGGAACGACCTTTGCGGAGGTCAAGTCGCTGCAATGGAACTCCGGACGGTCACACCTGGCGGCGAGTGGGCGCATCAGCAACTTTCAAAATCCTCGCGTCGATGCGAATTACGATGCGTATATCGATCTGGCAGAAGCGGGCGCAATTGCCCGCCGGAGCGATCTTCGTGAAGGTGTCGCAGAATTCAAGGGCAGCGGCCGCTGGTCGATCGAGGAGTTTGCTACCTCGGGTGCCCTTGCGCTGCACAACCTGGGCTGGCAGGACGACCAGATTGCGTTTAAGAAGGCCAACGCTACGACCGATTACTCAGTGACGGATCAGCAAATCAAGTTGTCGAAGTTACAGGGAAAACTGTTCGGCGGGAGTGTCGCGGGTGACGCGCAGATCGAGAACTGGCTGCACAGCGTCCCGCCTCTGCCAGTGGGCAAGGTGAAGAAGGGCGCGGAAAACCTTGCCGTGATTACGGCGGCGCGGCCTCCAGCCAAAAAGGGCGAGAAAACAAAGGTGCCGGGCGTGCAAACCGGCGCGGTACATCTTCGACTGCGCGACGTTTCCGCCGGGGAGATGGCCGCAGCCCTGGACGTGCCCGCGCATCCCCTGGGTCACTTTCACCCGGCGGGACTTGCCGCCGGCACCGTGGACGCTGCGTGGAAGGGATCGGCCAAGGATGCCGACGTGACATTCGCTCTTGAGGTGACCCCACCGTCCCATCTCGCTCCCCGCGAATTGCCGGTGACGGCTCATCTGCAAGGCACGTATCGCGCCGGGAGTGATGCCCTGGAACTGGCGCAGTTCAACGTGTCTACACCGGCGTCGCGGGTGCAGGCGTCGGGAACGCTTTCGGGATCGTCCACGTTGCATCTTTCGATTTTCACTTCCAATCTTGAAGAATGGCGTCCGCTGGTGACGGTGCTGGGTGGGCCGACCAATGTGCCGTTTCGCGTGAATGGCAATGCCACATTCAACGGCGTGGCGGGGGGCAATTTTTCGGCTCCAACGCTGGCCGGGACTCTGGTTGCGCAAGACTTCGAATTCACCCTTCCGGCCACGTCGCGTACTGCTGAGCAACAGGTGCACTGGGATGCGCTGGCGGCCAGCATTCAGTTTTCTTCCCATGATCTGTCCCTCCGCGGCGGCACCTTGCGGCGTGGCGAGACGAGCGCCGATTTTGAGGTCAGCGCTGTTCTGCAAAACGGACAGTTCAGCGAATACAGTCCCTACACCGCACGAGTAAACCTGCACAACGTGGACGTAGCCTCGACCGCGACGCTCGCCGGCTTGGACTATCCGGTGTCGGGGACGGCGGATGTATCGCTGCAAATCAGTGGAACCCGGGCGCATCCCCAGGCGCAGGGACACATTCACGCTACGAATGCTTCGGCGTACGGGGAAGCGATCGAGAAGTTCGATGCCGATCTGCACATTGCCGAGGTCGAGACTGCCCTCAACAATATTCATCTCACCCACCAGGACGCGTTCGTCGATGGTAGTGCCGCTTTTACACCATCGACGCGTGGCTTCCGGCTGGATCTGAGCGGAAAGAATTTTGACGTGTCCCGGGTCCGCCAGATTCATCTGGACAATTTGCTGGTGGAGGGGCGCGCCGACTTTACTTTGAAGGGTTCGGGTAGCCTCGACGCGCCGGTGGTCAACGCCGGCGTCCACGTGCGCGATTTAACTCTGGACCACGAACTCGCCGGCGGACTCTATCTGGAAGCTGACACCAAGGGCGGCGAACTCCGTCTTACCGGACACTCCGATCTTCCGCATGGCAGTGTGTCGGTGGAGGGCAACGTCCAGATGCGGGACGACTATCCGGCGACGATTACCGCGCGCACCGATCATGTGGACCTGGACGCCCTGTGGCGCGCTTATCTGGGTGGGCAACTGACCGGGCATTCCTCGGCCAGCGGCACGGTGACCATGCAGGGGCCATTGCGTTATCCCCGGCAATGGACGTTGAAGGGCGACGCGAGCGACATTTCCATAGAACTGGAAAACGCCAAGCTGCACAACGTCGGCCCAGCCCGTTTCACGTTTGCCCAGCAGACCATCCACATCGAGCCGACGCACATGGTTGGGGAGGGAACGGACATCACCGGGCACGGTTCCATTAGTTGGGCCAACCCACAGGATATCGATCTCGCAGCCGACGGGCAGATCGATCTCAAACTGCTCGGCAGCTTCGACCCGGACCTTGCGGCTTCCGGGGTGATGTCGGTTCACGTAACGCTGGGTGGAACGCTGGACGAACCTCTTCCCCAGGGCCGCATTGAGGTCAAGAACGGATCCGCCAGCTACGCCGGGCTCCCCAGCGGTCTGGGCGAGATGAATGGCTCGCTGGTTTTTACGAAGGACCGCATTCATATCGAGCAGTTCACAGCCCGCACGGGCGGCGGCGTGCTCGACTTGAAAGGCGATGCCACCAACTACAACCGGGAGCTCAACTTCAACTTCACGGCAGTGGGAAAAGAGGTACGGCTGCGGTATCCGCCCGGCGTCAGTTCCACGGCGACCGCCGAGTTGCACTGGGTAGGGAACCGCTCGACATCGACAGTCTCGGGCGATGTTCTGGTCACGAAGCTGGCGGTGACGCCCGGTTTTGATTTCGGGTCGTATCTCGAACGCAGCCGGCAGTCGGCTGCGATCACGGCGGCCAATTCGCCGCTGTACAACGTCAAGCTCGACGTCGGGGTGCGCACCGCTCCCGAACTTCAGATGAAGACCGCTGTGGCGCGGCTCTCGGGCGATGCCGACCTGCGCCTGCGCGGCTCGATCGCGCGCCCCAGCGTTCTCGGGCGCGCCGACATTCTGGAAGGCGACGCTACCTTCAACGGCATCAAGTTCCGCCTGGAGCGCGGCGATATCACGTTTGCCAATCCCGTCGCGATTGAGCCGCAGGTGAACTTACAGGCTACGACTCATGTCCGCAACTATGATCTCGACGTTACAGTGACCGGCACGCCCGATCACCTGAACGTGAACTATCGCTCCGAGCCGCCGCTGCCCAAGTCGGACATCATCGCGCTGCTGGCGCTAGGCCGCACCAGCCAGGAATCGGAGCAACTGCAGCAACAATCGGGCCAGGGCCTGTTCACCGACGAAGCCACCAACCTGATCATCAACCAGGCGATCAACGCGACCGTGAGCAGCCGTATGCAAAAGCTCTTCGGAGTCAGCCGGATCAAGATCGATCCGCAGGGCCTGACCACAGAGACCAACCCCACGGCGCGGGGACCGCAGGTCACCATCGAACAGCAGTTCGCCAACAATATCTCTCTTACCTACAGCACCAACGTTTCCCAGAGCTCGCAGCAGATCATCCAGGGCGAATACTATTTCACTCGCAATGTTTCAGTGACAGGCACGCGCGATCAGAACGGCGTGGTCAGCTTTGATGTCCGCATCCGCCGCCGCAAGAAATAGAATCAATCGGGCGGGAGCGCGTGTCCCACTTCCACGCCGAACGAGGCCAGATGAATTTGTCTGCCGAGGCCGCCTTATTCTCGATCTTGCGATTGCGCATGGTCGAGGCCCAACTGCGGGAGCGCGGCATTAAGGACGAGCGCGTGCTGAGCGCCATGTCGCGGGTTCCGCGTCACGAGTTCACGCTCCAGGGCTATCGCAACCAGGCCTATGAAGATCATCCTTTGCCGATTGGCGAAGGACAGACGATTTCCCAGCCCTACATCGTGGCCCTCATGTTGGAAGCGCTGACGCTCGCGTCCAGTGATAAGGTGCTCGAGGTCGGCACCGGGTCGGGCTACGTGACGGCTTTGCTCGCCGAACTGGTGGCGCAAGTGGTCTCGCTGGAGCGTCATGCTGTGCTGGCGGATGAGGCCAGAGAGTTGCTTGCCCGCCTGGGCTACGCGAACGCGAAGGTGATTAAGGGCGACGGCGGTGAGGGCTTTCCGGCGGCCGCTCCTTACGATGTGATTATTGTCTCAGCGGCGGCTGCAGAAGTGCCGCGCGCGCTTCTCGCGCAACTGGCCGAAGCTGGACGAATGATCATCCCCGTCGGCCCTGCGGATTCGCAGCAGCTGCAATTGATCCAGATGCGAAATGGCCAGCCGCAGACTACGTTGCGCGAGACTTGCCGGTTTGTTCCGTTGCTTCCGGGGGTGGGTCTTACGTCTTAGCTGTGGGATCTTGGGTCCCGGGTGTCGGGAAACCTCAGACGCAACACCCGACACCCTGCATTACAATCTACCTCGTGCCTGTCCTGCACAACCTGCGCGTGACACTGGAGATGATCAAGTGGGAGCACTCCATCTTCGCGCTCCCGTTTGCACTCTGCGGAGCCATGCTGGCAGCGGGAGGATTTCCGACTGCACACCAACTTATCTGGATCGTCATCGCCATGGTAGCGGCGCGCTCGGCTGCGATGGCTTTCAATCGCCTGGCCGACGCGTCCATTGACGCTGCCAACCCGCGCACGAGCACCCGTGCACTGCCCTCAGGCCATCTCACGCCCGTATTCGTAGCCACGTTCGTTCTGGTCTCGAGTGCCATCTTCATTGTTGCTGCCGCTCAGTTGAACCGTCTCGCGTTGTGGCTTTCGCCGGTGGCTCTGGCGGTGTTGCTGCTCTATTCCTACACCAAGCGCTTTACCCGCTGGTCGCATCTGATGCTCGGCTTTGCGCTTGGAATTGCGCCCGCTGCGGCATGGATTGCAGTGCGTGGCTCGCTCGATCTGCGGATTCTGCTGCTCACCGGCGCGGTGACGTTCTGGGTCGGTGGTTTCGACGTCCTCTACGCTTGCCAGGATTTCGACTTCGACCGCCAGACCGGACTGCATTCGATCCCGCGGCATTTTGGCATCCTGCGCGCGCTTTGGGTGGCCCGCGCCTTTCACATGATCATGCTGGCGTTGCTCATCGCGTTGCTGTGGTCCTTCGGTCTAGGCAAGCTCGCAATCGCAGGAGTCGCCGTGGTGGCCGCGCTGCTGGGATACGAACATTCCCTGGTGTCGGCCGACGATCTGAGCAAGCTGAATGCCGCCTTCTTCACCATGAACGGTGTGATCTCGGTGCTGTTCTTTGCTTTTATTGCGGGAGATTTGCTGCTGCGGAAGTAGCCCCATGTGGGACAGCCGCCTTCGGCTGTCCGTCGAGCGAAGCTCGACGACTGTGTAGCTTGGAGCCGGCGAACTGAGAGACGGCGCGCCCCGCGCTTACCTCACTTCTGCATAACATGCCATAATCGCTATCGCCATTGGAGGATTCATGTTTCGGACGATCTGTACTTCATTCCTGCTCGCCACTATATCCGTCGCGCAACAACCGGCTCCGTCGAAGGCCCCCGCTCCCGGCAGCCCAGCGGATCTGTTGCAGCAGGGCGAAAAGCTGAGCCGCGAGGGCAAGCAGGATGAGGCTCTTGCGCTTTACCGTCAGGCGATCGACAAGGCGCCGCGTCTGTACGAGGCGCATCTGGCAATGGGGCAGGCGCTCGATCTGAAGGGCGAGTACGCGGAAGCACGCGAGCATCTCAGCAAGGCCATTGAGTTAGCGCCCGCGGACTCCAAGCCGCAGGCTCTGCGATCCATGGCAGTTTCCTACGCTTTCGAAGGGAATGCGTTCAAGGCTGCGGAGCCCGAGATGGAAGTTTTCAATACGCGCCTGGCGAAGAGTGACTCCGTCGGCGCAGCCGAGACTTGCAACGAACTCGCCCGCATCTATCTCGAATCGGGCGATCCCGATCATGCCTACAAGTGGTACAAGATGGGCTACGAGACGGTCGCGCACAAGCCGGATTTGTCTGATGCCGACAAGAATCTATGGCTGTTTCGCTGGGAGAGCGCGCAGGCCCGCGTCGCAGCTCGCAACGGCAAGGCCCAGGACGCGCAGCAACATGTCGCCGCTGCGAAGGCTGCGCTCGACAAGGCCAACAACCCCTATCAAGCGCCGTTCTATCCCTACCTCACCGGCTATGTCGCGTTTTATACGGGCGACTACAAGAGCGCAATCGCGGAGTTGCAGAAGGCAGACCAGCACGATCCATTGATCCTGGCATTGCTCGGCCAGGCGTATGAGAAATCCGGCGACGCGGTCCAGTCCAAGAATTACTACGGAAAGGTCCTGGAGTTGAACGTCCACAATCTCAACAACGCGTTCGCCCGGCCGTTGGCGAAGAAGAAGCTGGAAGGCGGAGCCTAGGTCCGTCCTCGCGGGAGGAGCTCTGCTTGTGGCCGAATGGGGCGGATTACTCTTGTAACCGCCACAACGGCTAAGCGTGAATGCCCGGGCGGCCGCCGCGACAGCCTAAGCACTTCTTAATGCCTAGTTCAGATGCCGTCTGCTTGCGCCCGGCTAAGCGAGCTAGTGTGCCGGCGCAGGTTGCGGAGTCCCTTGTGGAGCAGTCGCCGGATTCGCAAAGTTAACCTTCGGAGCCACGCGCGATCCTTCCGACGCCTCAAAGTAAGCCTCGTTCGCCTTGAACCCTGCAAATCCGGCGAACAAGCTGTTGGGGAACTGCAGCACGTAGGTGTTGTAGTCGCGCAGAGTATCGTTGTAGCGCTTGCGTTCTACTGCGATCCGATTCTCGGTGCCGGCGAGTTCGTCCTGCAGACGCAGGAAATTCTCGTTCGACCGGAGCTGCGGATAGTTCTCAACCACCACCAGCAGCCGCCCCAGCGCTCCATCGAGCTGCCCGTTGGCTGCTATCTTCTGCTGCGGTGTGCCCGCCGAAAGCAATGCGGATCGCGCCTTCGCGATGTCTCCGAAAACGGTCACTTCCTGCTGGGCGTATCCCTTTACCGTTTCCACCAGGTTCGGAATCAGGTCAGCGCGGCGCTGCAGCACGATATCGACTTGCGACCACGCTGCCTTAACGCCTTCGTTCTTGCTGACCAGCGTGTTTTTTACGCTCACGTACTGACCGAACCCAACCAGGCCGATCAGCAACACAACTACCAGCAAAACTATGATCACAATGAGTGCTTTGCTCATGGGACTCTCCTGAAAGCCAATATCACGAACTTACGAAGGACCCGCGTTGCCCGAGTCCAGCATTCTATCAACTGCGGCAGTCACCTGCTCCAGCGCCGCCAGATATCGCGAGAAGACCTCGGTCACGTCGAACTTTCTGCGCTCCGCCTTGCCCTCTCTCACATCCAGCACGTGCAGGACGCCCGAGGCGTCAAACCCGATTTGCGTTGCCAGTGTCTGCACGGCTTCACGTTTCGCCACTGGCGCATCGTGCCCCTGCACCAACAGCGCGTGCCGGAAAAGCGTGACGAACGAAGATACGGACCGCGTCAGCAACACCCACATGCGCGAGTCGTTGCCCGAGGCCAACAGCAGGTGCTGGCGCAGCAGCGACAGCTTCTCGCGCAATTCGTATTCCACCTGGATGCGGTGCAGAGTCTCCGGGATCACGAGATCCTTCAGCACATCTTCGCCGAACACCAGACGGTGACGGTGCTTCATGTCCATCAACTCGATGGAAAACACATCGGCCGAGCGTTCCATCTCGTCGCGCGTCATGAACAGCGGAGGCGGCTGCTTCTGCTTATCCCACCACTTCGCAACCGGCGCCAACGCCTGCAGCGACGCGAACGAGCTGTCGCGCACCACGCAAAACAAGTTCAGGTTGGAAAACTCAGGATGAAAATCTCCCGCTGCGGCTGATCCAAAAACAATCACGCTTACCAGGTTGGTCTTCGCTGCCTCGCGAATCCGGCTCACAAATTCGTCAATCTTGCTTTCGCCAATTTTGTTCTCAGGAACCATCGCTTCCTCGCTTGCTACCAGCTACTGCTGGCTCCGCCACCACCCGAACTCCCACCGCCAAACCCGCCGAACCCCCCACCGCCGCCGAAACCACCACCGCCTCCGCCACCCCAGCCTCCGCCTCGACCGCCGCCGCCGAAGATTCCAGAAAAAAGCATCCAGAACAGGATGCCGCGCAGCGGCGTCGCCAGAATGATGACGACAACGATGATCAGCAATATGATTCCGCCCAGCGACATCCCCGCGCTGGGCCGTTGTGTCGGTTGCGCTGGAGTCGGCGGCAGATCGGGACCGCTGAATTCAATCTTCGCATCGTCAGCGATCACCTGCGCCACGCGGGAGGTGACCAGCAGCAGGGCCTGGCTGTACTGGCCGCTGTGCATCAGCGGGATGGCTTCTCGCTGAAACCCACCCACCTTTCCATCCGGCAAGATCGGCTCGAGCCCATAGCCGACTTCCACGCGGGCACGATGATCGTCAATGGCGTACAGGATCAGCACGCCGCGGTTGGAGGACTTGCCTCCAATCCCCCACTGCTTGAAAAGATCGACCGCGTAGCTCTCGACGTCGGAGCCGTCAAGCGTCCGGACCGTTACTACCGCAATCTGGGCATGAGCCTTTTCGTCGATCTGCCGGCAAATGTCGTCCATCTGCGCGATCGTGCGTTGATCCAGAACGTGGGCAAAGTCGTTGACGTAGTCGGTGGCCTTGAGTTGGGGGACAGATTCGGCCTGCGCCGCCAGAACCAGCACGAGCACACCGAACACACCCAGCCATCGTTTTGTGCACGAACTCATCGGAAGCAAAATTGTACAGGACGCGAGAATCATCGTGCGCCGCTGGCCCCCCAAATCTTCCGGCACCGGGCTAAAAATCTCCGAATTCGAACGATGCCGCCAACCGCAAGGCCTGTCGCCGCATCAGAAGCGCATGCAGTTTCCACCTCTCCGCACCGTACGCCTTTTTGGGCTCGCTTTGCTATTTGCTGGCTTAACCGCCTGCGTGAACAAAGACAATCCCGATGAAATCCGCCAGCGTACGGCCGAGGCAACCGCGACGGTTAAGCGTGACGCCAAGGCCATTGCGGAAGGAGTGAAAGAAGGCATAGGTCGCGACAAGACAATAAACATCAATCAGGCCTCACGCGAAGACCTGGTGGGATTGCCGGGAGTGACCGAGCGTCAGGCAGACCGCATCATCGCCGGCCGCCCATTTGACAAGGCCCATGACCTGGTCACGCGCCACGTGCTGTCGGAAGCGCAGTACGCCAAGGTTCGCGACCGTGTCATAGCGGATCACTAGCGCGGCCATTCTGTGACTTCTCGGGCGATCCTGCGCTATCATCAGAGGGATGTCTGCTTCGCCACGGTTCCATTCATTCCAGACCGACGACCCGCGCCTGGCGCCTATCCATGCCAAAGTGCTGGCTCGTGAGCGCCTGAACGCCGACGACGCTCTCACGCTTTATCGCACCGGCGACATTCTCGCCGTGGGGTGGATGGCCAACTCGGTCCGCGAGCGCATGCATGGCGACAAGACGTACTTCAACGTCAACCGCCATATCAATCCCACGAACGTCTGCGTAGCGGCGTGCCGACTGTGCGCGTTCGGCCGTAAGAAGGACACGCCCGGCGCCTACACCATGGCGCTGGAAGAGGCTTTCGAAACCGCCGCGTCTGGGTACACCGAGGCGGTCACCGAATTCCACATCGTTGGCGGACTGCATCCTGACCTGCCGTTTCAATACTTTCTGGATCTGTGCTCCGGGCTGAAGCAGCGCTTTCCGCAGGTGCATCTCAAAGCCTTCACCATGGTTGAGGTTGCGTATCTGTCGAAGCGTGCCAAGCTCTCGATTCGCGAGACCTTGGAACAACTGAAAGCCTCGGGTGTGGACTCGCTGCCCGGCGGTGGCGCCGAAATTTTCGCCGACCGCGTGCGCCACATCATCTGCGACCACAAGATTGACGGCGACCAGTGGCTCGACACCGCCAAAATTGCCCACCAGATCGGACTGAAATCGAACGCGACCATGCTCTACGGCCATGTTGAAAACGGCGAAGACCGCGTCGACCACCTGCTCAAGCTGCGCGCGCTACAGGATGAAACCGGCGGCTTCCAGACGTTCATCCCGCTGGCCTTCCATCCCGATAACACGCCGCTGCAGCATCTGCCCAAGACCACAGGCATGCTCGACATCAAGCAGATCGCGGTCAGCCGCCTCGTGCTTGATAATTTTCCACACATCAAGTCGTACTGGCAGATGGTGAGCGCCAAGATGGCGCAGATTTCCCTGCGCTTCGGCGCCGACGACATGGATGGCACGGTGATCGAAGAGAAGATCTACCACGATGCCGGCGCGACGACTCCCCAGGGCATGCGCCGCGAGGAGTTGGAGCGCCTGATCCGAGCCGCTGGCCGCGAACCGATCGAGCGTGACACGCTGTACCGGCCGGTCACGCGGACGGAGACGTCGGTGACGGTGGCCGTTTAAGTTTTGCAACACGAACTCGCCCCTCCCTTCCCGAACCCGCCGCGGAGTATTCTTCCTGCAGGATCGTGCACGAATCGCCTCAACCGGCGTACTCCTGTTTGAGCCTGCCTGGAGAAGATGGATGAAATTTGCGCCTACCCGTGTTCGGTGGTTGTTTACTCTCGCAGGATTTGTAACTGTCAATCTGTTGGCATTTCTGATCCTGTTGGAGCTTTGCTGCTGGCTGGCTTGGTCTGGCTATCACCTGGTTTCTCCAAGTCCGATTCAACCGCTGATCTCGAGTCCTGCCTACGGCAGCGCTCCCTGGCTGCGCGATTTTTATCGAGAAGAGTCGGTGCGCTTAAAGTCGCACCTTGTCTATGTCCCGTTCCGGCTGTGGGGCCCCGCGGAGTGGCACGGAAAATACGTAAACATCGATAGCAGCGCCGCAGGAATCTGGCGGAGAAGCCTGAGCCCGTCAAAGGAGCAATGCAGGACTCATCCCGAGACGAGCGTCTGGGTCTTCGGAAGCTCCGCCGTTTTCGGCACTGGCGTCCCCGATTGGGAGACAATGCCCTCCTACCTTTCTCGATCACTCAATGGGGGTGCATCCAGTTGTGTAGTGGTGACTAACTTTGGGATGGAGGGATATGTCTCAACGCAGGAAGTAATTCTACTGACCGAGCAGCTCAAGCAGGGACGTCATCCCTCGATCGTGATCTTTTATGAAGGATTCAACGACGCTCTCCTGGGCATGAATGCTTCCGACCCACGGGCAGCACACCACTACTTTGACACTATTCGAGACCGCGTGGAAGGCTCTTTTCGAGGAAGGTTCGACTTCCTCGGAAAATCATATTCCGTCCGCACAGCTCGCCTCATCTATGCATTCTTTCGCCGAAGTCCTTCGTACGCGGTTGTGGATCGCACCGCCAGAGCGGCCGCAACTCTCGACAACTACGAGGCGAATCTGGCGCTCGTCCGAGCGTTAAGCGGGGCTTACAACTTCAAGCTGTACTGCTTCCTGGAGCCGACCCTTCTCTACGGCCACAAACCGCTGGTTCCGTATGAGAAGCAGCTAGACGAGTTCGATTCCCGAAGCGACAGGCTCAATGTCCGGGCGACGGCTGCCGTATACGAAGAGGCAGCCCGCCGTTCGGGTGCGGGTGCAGCCTTTGTAGATCTGGCGAACCTGTTCGACAACATCTCGGCGCCGATTTATGTCGACGAAGTGCATGTGGGGCCGCAAGGAAACGAACTGGTCGCGAATGCGATCGCGAAATACATGGAAGATCATCCCGACGGGATCGAGTTCCCACACGCCAAAGGGCAGTAGAGGGACAGTCTGTTGCGTCTCCGAATCGATATTCGCTACTGAGTCGCCTGCTCCGTGGTCAATTTGTGTAGTTCGTCGGCCGAAGTATTTAGCAGATTCCGCAACACTGCCACTTCCGCTGCGATTCCCGCGTGCAGCGCGGGATCCACATCGGGAGCGAACAGTGGCGAGTGATTCGAGGGTAGATGTATCCCGGATGCCTTTGCCTGCGCGTACTTTTCCGGGTCGGCCCCGCCCAGACTAAAATAGAATCCCGGGACGCCCTGCTCGATGAAGTACGAGAAATCTTCCGAGGGCGCGATCGGTCCTTCCGTGATCACATTCTTCTTGCCCAGCGCCGCTTCCAGTGGTGCCCGCATGCGCTCGGCCAGAGCGGGATCATTGTATACCGCGTCCGTGCCTTCATAGCGCTCGACCAAGGGTTCGCGCGGCGCCCCGGCCGCAGCGGCTTCCGCCTTGGCGATGCGCGTGATCGCCGCCAGAATCGGTTTGCGCACTTCCTGCTTGTACGTCCGCACCGTCAGCCCCATTTCCGCGTGGTCAGGGATGATGTTGTTCTTCGTTCCGGCCTGAATGTAGCCGACCGTGACCACCCCCATTTCGCCGGGCTTCACTTCGCGCGACACGATGGTCTGCAGCGTCAGAATCGTTCGCGCGGCGATCACGATAGGATCGACGGTCGTGTGCGGCGCTGCACCGTGCCCACCCTTGCCATAAATCGTGATGCGTATGGAATCCGAATTCGTGTTGTAAATGCCGGGGGTGATCGACGCCATTCCCGCGGGAAGTTCGTTGCCCACGTGCAAGGCCACGGCCACGTCCGGCTTGGAGAAGCGGGTAAACAGGCCATCGTGGATCATCCCGTCGGCTCCGCCAATGGTTTCCTCGGCGGGCTGGCCAATCAGCATGAGTGTGCCGTGCCATGTGCTCTTGCTGCGCGCCATGATTTCGGCCGTGCCCAAAATCGCCGCCATGTGTACGTCGTGCCCGCAGGCATGCATCACCGGGACGTCGCGTCCGGCGCTGTCCTTGGCGTGTACCTTGCTGGCGTAGGGCAGGTCGGTCTTTTCCTCTACCGGCAGCGCGTCCAGTTCGGTGCGCAGCATGATGGTGGGTCCCACACCGTTCTTGAGGATCGCCACCACTCCGGTACCGCCGACATGTTCGGTGACGTCATAGCCGGCGGTGCGCAGGCGCGTGGCCAACTTCTCCGCGGTTTGCGTTTCGTGGCCGGAGAGCTCGGGATTCTGGTGCAGATCGAGATAGAGCGCATGCGCGTCAGGATAGACGCTGTCGACTTCTTTCGAAGTGGGAGCCTGGGGATAGGCAAGCGCAGTGAGCGAACCGAACAGCAGGAATGACATCAGGGATTTTGACCATTTCATGGTTCCGGGATAATACCCTTCTCATTCTGTTGCCTGCAAACGGGCCTCCTGCAATCCATTCCCGAAGGCGCCCAAAGCACTCCACGCACCCCGCAATTCCCCGCTTGCCTTTTTTCTGCCGGGTGTACAATTTGGCTTAGATCGTCCTGTAAGACAGCACTTGGTTGCGCGACTTCGTCAAGCAAGGCCGAGGCGCTCATGAACGTGCACGTCAGTTACCGTCTTCATAAGATTCCCGCCGTAGAAAAAGACATCCAACATCAGATCGAAAAACTGCAAAAACGCCTGCAGGTTTTCCGGCCCGAACTGATCCACTTAAAGGGGGTAGTCGAGGAGATCTCGCCCCGCGAGGGCACCAGCGTTTCACTGAACCTGCGCCTGCCTTCGGGCCAAATGGCGGTACAGGCATCGGCTCCGACGGCGGCCGCCGCGGTGAAGAGCGCTTTTGAGGATCTGCTGCAGCAGGTCAACAAGCACAAGGATGTTCTGCGTGCGTCGCACAAATGGCAGCGCGGAAAGCGCGGGGACAGCGCCCGGCCCGGGGCCATTGTGCATGAGGTCCCGTTCGAGCAGACGCTGGCTGCGGTTTTTCCGCCGACCATTTCTGCCGACGATATTCGTTCGTACGTGAACATCAATCTGGCGCGCCTGGAGCGCTTCGTGGAGCGCGAAATCTACTTCCGCGAGGCCCAGGACGCCATCCCTCCCGACACCTTGACCAAGGAAGAAGTTATCGATGAAACCATCGCCGTCGCCCTTGGTAACGGACAGGAGAAGCCGGAACGGCTGGCCCTTGAGCCCTGGCTCTACCGGTTGGCGCTGCGAGCCCTGGACGACCTTTCGCGCCCGGAGGAAAGCAATGGCCATGCCATGCCTCTGGAAGACTCCGCGCGCCCGCGCAACGTCAAGGGTAGTGACGAATCGGAACTGCAATTCCATCAGCCCGACGAATCGATCACCGGCGCGACCGTGATCCCCGACTTCCGCGTGGCCACGCCGGAGCAAATCCTGGCCTCCGACGAGATGCTGCGCCTGATCGCCTCCGCCTTGCGCGATCTGGGTTCTGGCCCGCGCGAGGCTTTTATTCTCCACGCCATCGAAGGCTTCACCGTCGACGAGATCGTGGCGATTACCGGCCATCCTCCCGACCTCGTGCTCACTTTCATTTCTGCCGCGCGCGACCACCTGCGCAAAGCGCCGGGTCTGACCAAAGAGTTTCAGGGCAGGCTCGCTCCGACCGGTGCCGCTTAAATCCATTCTCAATTTCTGGGGAGATGATCCATGAGTATTACTCGCGAACAAATCCGAGAGTTAGCTGAATTTCATAGCGCAAAATCCTGCGCGGTCAGTTTTTATTTCCAGCCGTCCACACCCCGTAACAAGGCACACAAGGAAGACACGATTCTCATCAAAGACCTGGCGCGCGAGGCCATGCACAGCATGGAAAGCCAGGGCCTGGAAAGTAAAGGCACAGAGAGCAAAGGCAAGAAGGACTCTGCCCGCGCCGATATAGACCGCATCGTGCGCCTGTCAGGCGAACTGCGCAGCAATGGCACACACGCCAAGGCTGTCTTCGCCTGCGCAGCCCAGAACATCTGGCACGAATATGATTTGCCCGCCAGCTTACCCGTGACGCAGCTCGTCGTGGACCGCTATTTCCATCTCAAGCCGATCGCGCACCTGCTGGGAGCGTTCCCGCGTCTGGGCGTGGTGCTGGTGGACCGGCACCGGGCCCGCATCTTCGATCTTCGCCTCGGCGAGTTGACCGAGCGCGAAGGCCTGTTCCAGACCCTTTCCCGCAAAGGGCGGAGCGATGGCTATGCCGGATACGACGGTGGCCGTGCCCAGCGCCGCGTCGACGACGAGGCCCGCCAGCACTTCAAGGCGGTCGCCGGGATACTGAAAGAATCCCTGGAAAAAGGTGTATTCGAGAAATGGATTCTCGGTTGTCAGGATATTCACCGCTCGCAACTCGAGCCGCAACTGCACGCTTACGTGAGTCAAGCCCTGCTGGGCCGCTTCCAGGCCGACCTCGGCCGTATTACCGACGACCAGATTCGCACCCACGCGGAGCAGATTGTGGAGCAGTGGCAGAGCGATCGCCGCCGCGACCTGGCCACGCAAGCCGTGAGCCGGGCGCGCAGCAACGCGCGAGGCGTTACCGGACTGCGCCGCGTTCTGCGTTCGCTGGAACTGGGCGAAGTGCAAACCTTGCTGATCGGCGAAAACTTTCAGGCGCACGCCGTCGAATGTTCCGGATGCGGCCACCTGGATGCCCATCTCGTGAGCTTTTGTCCGGCGTGCGGCCGGGCCACGCAGGAAGTCGTCGACGTCGGCGAAGCCATTCTGCCCTGGGTGATTCGCCGCGACATCGAAATGTTCTACGTGAAAGACGATCCCGAATTCGACAAGGTGGGTAACATTGCCGCGCTGCTTCGTTTCCGGTCGGACAACGTGCAGCCGATCACCACAACCGTGGCGGACCAGTTAGGACGAGCAGGTGCCGCCTATCCCGGCCGGCTCCGGAAGTTCGCCAGCCGCTGAAGACGGGCGGAGAGCGGAATCTGAATGTGGAGACAGCCGCCTTCGGCTGTCCGTCGAGCGAAGCTCGGCGGACCGTCGGTCA
>JADGNQ010000201.1 GCA_017883385.1 Candidatus Sulfotelmatobacter sp. | reverse complement strand
CCACGCAGCTATCTATTCCCCAAGCCCGCCAGTGGCTGGTTCACGGCTCCGCCGATGACGTGGTTCCTCCTGATTTCAGCCGCGATTACGTTTCTGCCAAGCAGAAACGCTCAGGCAAAGAAAAGGAGGACGCGCACTTGCTCGAGATTCCCGGCGCAGGGCACTTCGACGTCATCGATCCCCGCACCCCGGCCTGGAAACGGATCGAGGAAGTCGTACTCCGACTATCAGCATAAGGCGTGGGCCGGATTGCGTTCACGACCGGATCGCCGAGACGATTGTCGTTCGGGAACGATCGCGAGTACTGTAACGAAGCGGTATTAACGATGCGGTGTCATTGACACCTCCCGCCCCACCTCATACGATTCTCGGTTCATGGAATGGTCATTATGCCGAATCTTCGAAGCCTGCATCGCTTTCTGCTCGTACTCGCCGCTGCTGTATTCCTTACTGCCGCCTCGACTCCGGTTCAGCAGGCCGATCCCGGCCGATATCTTAATGACATAAAGTCGCTGGCCGCGCCGGAGATGGAAGGCCGTGGTGCCGGCACTAAAGGCCTGACGCGTGCTGAGCACTTGATTGAGAAGCGTTACAAAGAGCTCGGACTTCAACCTGCGGGCGTCAACAACTATGCCCAGCCTTTCACCGTCATCACCGGCGCGCGCTTGAAGTCTGACAATCATTTCTCCGTGCAAGTGACTGACTCCAAGAAAGAGCTGAAGATCGATCAGGACTTTGTCCCTTTCAGTTTTTCTTCCTCTGGTCAGGTCGCGGGGCCGCTCGTGTTTGCGGGATATGGCGCCAGCGCCGATGAGTTCCACTACGACGACTATGCAGGCGTTGACGTTAAAGACAAGATCGTGGTCGTCCTGCGTTACGAGCCCTCCGGATTCGTCGAGAAGAGCGGCAACCACGGGCTCACCCGGCACTCGCAACTCATCACCAAAGCCATCAATGCCCGTAACCACGGAGCGAAGGCGGTCGTCGTCCTCAATGGAAAACTAGGCGACGGCGAAGAGGATATGCTCACGCGCTTCGGTAGCGTCAGCGGCCCGGAGAATATCGGCACTGTCTTCGTGCAGGTGAAGAACGCGGTTGCCGAGTCTTGGTTTCAATCCGCCGGAAAATCGCTGAAGGACGTCCAGGACCAGATCAACTCGGGCACGAAACCTGCGTCGTTCGACTTCCCCGACACACTTCACCTGTCGCTGCATATCGACATCGAAACCACGCGTGCTACGGTCAACAATGTTCTCGCGTGGCTGCCCGGACAGACCGATGAGTACGTCATCGTAGGCGCGCACTACGATCACCTTGGCCGGGGCAACTTCGATTCGCTGGCTCCTTCACAAATTGGACAAATCCATCCCGGCGCCGACGATAACGCCAGCGGCACGGCTGGGGTTCTCGAACTGGCGCGGTTGCTAGCCCCTCAGCGTGGGCAACTGAAGCGCAGCATCCTGTTTATGGATTTTGCTGGCGAAGAACTCGGGCTGCTGGGTTCAGCCGCTTGGGTAAAAGATCCCACGCGCCCTCTCGCCAAAGCGGTGGCCATGCTCAACATGGACATGATTGGCCGTATCAAAGACGATAAGGTGTACATCGGTGGCGTCGGCACCGGCTCGACTCTCAAGTCTGTGCTCGAACAGGCGCAGAAAGAGACGCCATTCAAGATCGAGTATTCAGCCGGGGGCTACTCGTCGAGCGACCACACTTCATTTGTGTCGAAGAAGATTCCGGTGCTGTTCTTTTTTTCCGGGCTCCACAGCGATTACCACAAGCCGTCCGATACTTGGGACAAGATCAATGCCCCGTCGGCTGCGCGCCTGCTCGACATGGTCGGTAACGTCGTGGTGCAACTGGCGAATGCATCAGACGCGCCTACATTCCAAGTGGTCGCCGAAGACAAGCCGGCCGCGGGAGGTGGAGGCGGCGGCTATGGCCCTTACTTCGGCTCGATCCCGGACTTTGGCCAGACGGAAAACGGTGTAAAGTTCTCCGACGTAAAACCGAACTCACCGGCGGCCAAGGCGGGGTTGAAGGCGGGAGATATTCTGGTCCAATTCGGCGACAAGCCCATCATGAATCTCTACGACTTCACCGACGCCCTGCGCCGCAGCAAGGTAGGGGATGTGGTGGAAGTGAAAGTCCTGCGGGATGGACAGCCGGTCACGGCCAGCGTAAAGCTGGAGCAACGCAAATAGACACTTCCGCCGGAACCAGTCTGGCGACGTAGTCCGCGCAACGCTTTCTTGGTGTGTCTCACGTTGACAACGACAGGACGTCGAGTTGCGCTTCGACGGACAGCCGAGGCGGCTGTCCCACATCGCCCCTTCCGCAAACTTCAATCCCTTATAATCGTCGGTCACAGAGAGGAATCCCTTGCCCTTCGACGACCTCCGCCAGTGGATCGCAGCGCTCGACCGTGCTGGCGAACTCAAGCGTATCCAGACCGAAGCCGACCCGATCCTCGAGATTGCCGAAATCACCGACCGCGTTTCCAAGAGCCGCGATGCGAAGGGATCCCGCGGTGGACCGGCTCTCCTCTTCCAAAATCTCAAAGGCCACCCGGGCTCACAACTCCTGATCAATCAGTTCGGCTCCGAAGCCCGCATGAAGCTCGCCGTCGGCGTGAATTCCTTTGGCGAAATCGCCGACCGCATCCGCATTTTCATGGATGTCAAGTCGCCCCAGGGATTCCTCGACAAGCTCAAGATGCTTCCTCTGCTGGCGGAAGCGGGCAAGTTTTTCCCCCGCACGGTCTCCACGGGGCCTTGCAAAGAGATCATTCAGCGCGACAATTTTTCGCTCCTCGACTTGCCTATTCTGCAATGCTGGCCGAAAGATGGCGGACGATTCATTACTCTGCCGTGCGTCACTACGCGTGACCCCAACTCCGGCAAGCGCAACCTCGGCATGTATCGCATGCAGGTCTACGACGAACGGACGACGGGAATGCATTGGCAACGCCAGAAAGTCGCGGCTGAGCATGCACGCGAGAGAATGCGGGCCGCGGTCGAGGGCAAGTCGGCGGCGGTCGACATCATGGCGCGTTCGTCCGGCGGCTCGGTTCTGGCTGAAGGCGATCGCCCTTCGGGAAAGATGGAGGTCGCGGTCGCAATCGGCACCGATCCCGCAGTGACTTTCTCCGCCATCGTTCCCGCGCCGCCTGAGATCGAGGAATACCTGATCGCCGGGTTCTTGCGCGGGGCTCCGGTCGATCTGGTGAAATGCGAAACCGTCGACCTCGAAGTTCCGGCGTCGAGTGAGCTCGTGCTTGAAGGCTACGTGAACCTTGATGAACTCCGCTCTGAAGGCCCCTTTGGCGACCACACCGGCTTTTACTCGCTCGAGGATCTCTACCCTGTCTTCCACGTTACCTGCGTCACACACCGCAAGGATCCGATCTATGCAACCACCATCGTAGGCAAGCCTCCGCAAGAGGACGCATACATGGGCAAGGCCGTGGAGCGCATCTTTTTGCCACTGATGAAGCTGACAATTCCCGAGTTGGTGGACATCAACCTGCCGATCGAAGGCGTCTTCCACAACCTGATGATCGTCTCGATCAAGAAGTCTTATCCGGGCCAGGCGCGCAAAGTGATGAATGCGATCTGGTCGCTGGGGCAGGCGATGTTCACCAAATGTGTTGTCGTGGTCGATGAAGATGTGGACGTGCAGGATCTCGGTGACGTGACGCTGAAAGTCTTGAATCACATCGATCCCGAGCGCGACATTCAGTACACGCTTGGTCCGGTGGACTCACTCGATCACGCCTCGCGGTTACCGAATTACGGGTCCAAGATGGGCATCGACGCCACACGCAAGTGGGCCAGCGAAGGCTTCACGCGCCCGTGGCCCGACGAAATTGTCATGGATTCGAAGACGAAGGCGCTAGTCGACCGCAAGTGGAAAACGCTAGCCAAAGAACTTGGAATAGGGTAATCCGGACTTAGGGAAAGACTTTGTTACCCGGTTGGCGCTCCCTCAGGATTAGTTCTCTATCTTGATCATCGCCAACATCTTGACCACGTTGGCATCCTTGGCGTCGCGCACTTCAAGCCGTACCGCCGTTCCCTCAGCGTAGCGCTTAGCTTCGTTGATGATCTTTAGAATGCCGGGCGGAAGTTTGCTGTTCCGAGCCGCTGCGACCGCCTTATCTCCCAAAACGAATGCAGCCATAAAACATCCCGCACGAGGCCCCAGATACACGATGTTGCGTTTCTTCAATTGCAGACGCAGTGACCATCCGGCTTTGACGGAATAGCTATTCCACTCTTGTCGGTCCAACTTCAGGTCGCGCTTCAGATCGGAGACCAGCGCTTGCCACAAGACGTCTGTCTGCCCTAAAACTGCAGCCAGTTCCTTCTTCGTGGGCTGCTTGGCATGACCTATGAAAGCGTTCGGTAGCATCGTCCTGTCCTCTTGAATCCCGGTAATTCGATTTCAGCGCCACAGCCCAAACAGCGTTCGCGCTCCCCACGCAGCGGCAACGCACATCCATCACAGGGGACTAACCGAAATCGATACTGCTGCAATTTCGCGGCCTGCGCAGTGATTCGAGTCACGGTCGTTCGTGGATGACTAACCCAGAGCATGTCGTGCCGGCTCAGCCGCGAGCTAATCGTGAGTGGGCTCTTCGTCCGCGCTCGACGGCTCATAGCCCGCACATTGGAGCACGGGAAGGCGCGGATACTTCGGGTAGCGTGAGTCGGTCGCGGACCGTTCGCACATGTAAAAAACCGATCCCCGGTCCGACTTCATCAGCCGGACGAACCGGCAGTCTCCGCACAAGCCCGCGGGCGCGCTCTGTTCACGACTCACGACTACAGAATAGCTCCTCGCCCGATCGAGCCCCCGGGCGGCCCGCAAATGCCAGCCTGGGTCGCCCGTGTTTTTGCGCGTTGCCCCGCTGCGTAGGGGACGGTCCCGCGCGGTTTCGGTATACTGGATGACGTATGCCGGTTCTGAAGAATATCGCCGCCATCGCCAAGGGCATGAGCATCACCTTTATGGAGATGTTCCAGCCGACGACGGTCGAGAATTATCCCGACGGCAAGGGACCGCTGAAAGGGGCACGCTTTGAAGCCCGTTTCCGCGGCGCCCACGTGCTGCAGCGCGACGAAAACGGCCTGGAGAAGTGCGTAGCTTGCTTCCTGTGTGCCGCCGCCTGTCCCTCGAATTGCATTTATATCGAGGCCGCCGAGAACACGGCGGAAAACCGCGTCAGCGGCGCCGAGCGTTACGCCAAGGTGTACAACATCGATTACAACCGCTGCATTTTCTGCGGGTATTGCGTGGAAGCATGCCCGACCGATGCGATCACCCACGGGCATGGATTTGAGCTGGCGACGTTCAACGCCAGCAACCTGGTCTACCGCAAGGAGCAAATGCTGGCCCCCCGGCCAGCACACATGGGAGCCAACGTGGTGTTCAACCAGGCCGACGTGGACGGTGGAGCTCCGGTGCAAATGGTTCCGGGGAGTTAACCTTCGAAACGAGTTCCGATTTCAACGACACGCCGGTCCATCCGAGACCGGCGTTTGTGCATGTGCGGGCAGGCAAACTTCCCGGCCACGGATTTACACAGATCAACGCGGATAGGGCAAACCGCTGGGAACGCACATGGGGAGCGGCTGAGGGAGTGAGGAATTGATGGCTGATTTTCTACAAACCGTGAAAAAGCGCGTCGTGGTTTATGACGGCGCGATGGGGACTAACATTCAGTTCCGCAATCCCACCCTGGACGATTACTGGGGCAAGGAGAACTGCAGCGAAGTGCTGGTGTTGAGCCGTCCCGACATCATTCGCGAGATTCATGCGGATTTCTTCCGAGTGGGCTGCGACATCGTCGAAACAAACACATTCGGCGGATCTGGAATCGTGCTGGGAGAGTTTGAGCTCCGCGACCGGGTACACGAGATCAACTTCAAGGCCGCGCAACTGGCCAAGGAAGTGGCGCAGCAGTTCTCGACAAAGGACAGGCCGCGATTCGTGGCGGGGTCCATGGGACCGACCACCAAACTGCCGTCACTGGGGCACATCAGCTCCGACGCCATGGTGGAGTCTTACGAGGAGCAGGCCGCCGCGCTGATCGAAGGCGGGGTTGACGTGCTGCTCATCGAGACGGCGCAGGATTTGTTGCAAGCCAAGCTGGCCACGATCGGCGTGCTGGAGGCAATGCGCAAGTCGGGCAAGCGATTGCCCGTAACGGTGCAGGTCACGCTGCAGGAATCCGGAACCATGCTGCTGGGCACGGAGATCGGTGCGGCCCTGACTGCACTCGAACCCTTCGACGTGGACGCGATTGGGTTGAATTGTGCGACCGGTCCGAAAGAGATGAATGATGCCGTCCGCTATCTGGCGTTGAATTCCACCAAGGAAGTTTCGGTCCTGCCGAATGCGGGGTTGCCCCAGAACGTCGGCGGACATGCGGTGTACAAATTGTCGCCGGAGGAACTGGCGGAGTATCACAAACACTTCGTAGTCGACTACGGCGTCCGCATTGTAGGCGGATGTTGCGGCACCACGCCTGAGCATCTCAAAGCCGTGGTGGCAGCTGTTTCCGGCGTGGAACCGGCCAAACGTGATGTAAAGCGCGTGGGGGCGGCATCGAGCGCGTACACATCGGTTCCCCTTGATCTCGAGCCCAAGCCGCTGATCGTAGCGGAGGAAATGAACACCACGACGCGCGTCGAACACTTCCGCAAGCTGGTGCAAGGGAAGAAATACGATGACATTCTTGCCCTGGCGAAGAGGCTCGTGAACGAAGGCTCGCACATGCTCGACTTGTGCTGCGCCATCGTCGGCGAGGATGAGAAGGGCTACATCACTTCAATTCTGGAAAAGATTGCGACGCGTGTTCCCGCTCCGATTCTGGTGGATTCGACCGAGGCGGATGTGGTGGAGGAGGCCCTGAAGCGGATTCCCGGGCGCGCCATCATCAATTCGATCAATCTGGAGGACGGCGAGAAACGAACGTCACAAGTTCTGCCCATGGCGAAGCGCTACGGGGCAGCGGTCATCGCGCTCACGATTGATGAAGACGGAATGGCGCTGACGGCGGACAAGAAAGTGGCGATCGCCCATCGCATCTATGATCTCGCCACCAAGAAGTACGGGCTCGACGGCACCGACCTGATTTTCGACGCGCTGACTCTGCCGATTTCAACCGGGCAGGAAGAGTACCGCACGGCTGGAATGGAAACGCTGAAGGCAGTGGAGCGGATCAAGAAGGAATTGCCGTCGGTGAAGACGATCCTGGGCGTGAGCAATATTTCGTTTGGCCTAGATGCGTATCCGCGGCGGGTGCTGAATTCGGTGTTCATGCACGAGGCGGTAGATCACGGTCTCGACATGGCGATCGTGAACTACACGAAGATTTATCCACTGTATAAGATTCCGCAGGAAGAGCTGGAACTGGCGCGGAAGCTG
>JADGNQ010000425.1 GCA_017883385.1 Candidatus Sulfotelmatobacter sp. | reverse complement strand
TGATGGGAACGGTGCGCCCCTGCGCATCCTGTACTTCGACGGCGAACATAGCGACGTCCTCGCCGTCGGCGGAGACTCTCGCGCGATCTGCGCGCAAGACCAACTTGGCCGCGGCACCGGTTGTGTCGCGCTTGGCCGTCATGACCTGCTTCCCGGCTTTCCAGCCCCGGGCCTCGATGGAACCTGGCGAGTACCTCACAATCCAGGCTGCGTGCGAGTCCTTCTTCACATCTTTCGCGCCGAGGCTCTTGCCGTTCAGAAACAGCTCCACGCGGTCGAGGTTCGAGTAGGCCCAGACTGCGATTTCCTTGCCCTCCATGCCCGGCCAGTTCCAGTGGGGAAAGATGTGCAGCACGGGCTTCGCTAACCACCACGACTGGTAGTAATAGAAGGAATCCTTGGGGAACCCGCACGTGTCAAGGATGCCGTACTGCGAACTGATGTTCGGCCACTGGTAGGGTGAGGGCTCGCCGCGATAGTCGAAACCGGTCCAGATAAAACCGCCCGAGAGCCACGGTCTTGCGTTGCAGAATCGCCACCAGCCCTCGGCCGATGCGCGCCCGGTCGTTGTGTAGGGATCGTACGAACTTACAAAGCCCTTCGCGCGATCGGTGATGTAGATACCACGCGTGCCCACGGCGCTGACCGTTTCGGTCCCCATAACGGGCGTGTCAGGGTGCTTCTTGTGGAACTCCTCAGCACCCGGATCCATGTAGTTGTAGCCAGCAACGTCGCCCACCGCCAGCCCGCCCGTTCCAATGGCCCCGGCGGGAGCGATGGAAACGGGCCGTGAACCGTCGTGCTGCGTCGCGATCGATTTCATCGCGTTTAGGATGAGCGTGCCCCTGGCGGTGTTCGCCTGGCCTTCTTCGTTTCCCATCGACCACATGAAGACGCTGGGGTGATTGCGATCGCGGCGGACGAGGTTTTCAAACTGGCTGAGGCCTTCCGGGTTCGACGACATCATGCGTGTCTCGTCGAAAATGAGCATTCCCATCTGGTCGCATGCGTCCAGCAACTCCGGAGTGGGTGGGTTGTGAGATGTGCGAATCGAGTTGCAGCCCATATCCTGCAGCTTGCTGACGCGGTAGTACTGCACGGCATCGGGCAGCGCGGCGCCCACACCGGCATGGTCCTGGTGGTTGCAGGTACCTTTCAGCTTGACGGACTTGCCATTCAGCAGCAGGCCCTTTTCGGCGTCGAATTCCGCGGTTCGAATGCCGAACGGAGTCTCATAGCGATCCACTACTTGCCCGTCAGCTTGAATCTCGGTGACCAGCTTGTAGAGGTGCCTCTCTTCGAGCGACCACAAAAGGGGCCGCTTCACAACAATCTCTTGCCGATAACTCCGGTCGGCCCCCGCGGGAATCGACGCAGATGCAGCCGCGTGCTTGTCTACCGGCTGGCCCGAGGGATCAAGAATGGTCGAGATCACGCGAGCGTCGCGACCCGCAGCTCCATGGTTGCTCACTTCTGTGAGAATGGAGAGCGAGGCTTCGCCGGGCCGAACCTGTGATTTCACGAACGTGCCCCATTGCTTCACGTGCAGCAGGTTGGTCTTCACGAGCCACAGATGGCGGTAAATGCCCGCGCCCTCATAGAACCAGCCGTCGCTCTGGGTGGCATCGACTCGCACCAGCAGGACGTTGCGCTGGCCAAGATAAGCGAAATCCGACACTTCAAAGCTGAAGGGATCGTAGCCGCCGCTATGCCGCCCGATGTAGAAGCCGTTGAATACCAGCATGGTCTCGCGGTACGCGCCGTCGAACTCGATGGTGATCCGCTTGCCAGCATCTTCGGTAGAAAGTTCGAAGACGCGCCGGTACCAGCCCACGCTCGTGGCCGGATACTTGCGGCCCAGGGGATAAAAACCCTTGCTCGATAAGTCCGGGTCGTTCTGGAAGGGCAACTCAACGGCCCAGTCGTGCGGCAGGTCAAGGCTCCGCCAGTCGCTGTCATCGAAGGCAATGGAACCGGCCGGCATGAAGTTCCCAGTCTTCTGGAAATTGCCCGCGGAGGCGCTGCCGAATCCGAAGTCCTTGCCCGGGTCGTCGGCATGCCCGAAGTGAAAACGCCAACCGAAGTCGAGGAGCAGGCGCTCGCGACCAGCGCCGGGCGTCGGAGACGCGAGCGTAGTGTCCGTAGTGAGAGGTGCGGAGTCCCTCGGCCCGGCGTTCATCGCGAGATCGAAGGGGCTGATCCCAGAGCTGATCCCCCTGGCAGCGGCAATGGCTGCGGGCGCCAGCAGGCTAGCCTTTAGTATGTCGCGGCGTGTTGGCATGTCTCCTCCAGTAGGGCCGCCTTAACGATTGAATCTCTGATACAAAAGCAGCTTTCGTGTCAGAGATCAACGCGACGGAAGTATACGCTCGCACTTTGCGGGTCACAAGCGAGGAGCGGAGTTGGCCGCCTGAACTCCGCTGCGGGCCTAGCGCTTCAGGAGTCGTGAACGGAAATCGGATTGCGCCCGAAAGATGGCCGTTGTTGGAGCCATCAATAGCGAAGCCCGCCTCGGCTCATCTGCCTGGGCGGGCTCCTTTATAGTATGACTGCTGCCTCTCGCGGCCTAGGCCGCCTTCTTCTGCTTCGCCTTCCATGCTGCCCATCGTGCCTTCTGAGCAGCGGCAATCTTCCGTCGAGCCGATGCTGACATAGTGCCCTTAGGCTTCGTCAAACCTGCGGGACGTTTGGCCCAGCGTGCTTTCTGTGCAAGACTGATGGCCCTGCGACCTGCTGCTGACAGAGTACGTGTGGGAGAAGTGCTACTGGACCCA
>JADGNQ010000424.1 GCA_017883385.1 Candidatus Sulfotelmatobacter sp. | reverse complement strand
CAATACCACCCCCGCGCTTCAGATGCCGGGGCCCTCTCAGGGGTATAACGCAGACCCAAGTTCCTATGGGGGGGAGCACCCTCGGAGTTCCCCGGCAGACGGGACCTGTCACGCACCCTGGGGCCCGGCTCCAATGCCTGTGCCTCGCCATAACTAAGAGCGGGCCTTTCTTGCCCCACGATGCCACCCATAAAACGGGCAAGCAGTATTGAGCATCAAGTCGTCAAGGGCCCTGCGAAGTCGTGGAAACGATTCCCGGGGCTCAACTCGCAATACACGCGTGAATACCTCTACAACTTTGACGAGTCTGCCCCAGACAGTTGCGGTTGGTGGTCAGAGGTAACTCAGGCCGCTACCGCGTAGCGGTGATGCAACCCGCCGAGTCGCGGCAAAGAGATGATCTTTTTTCCGCTGGGCGAAACCGACGCCGCAACTCGCCCAACGGGTGTGTCCTTCCCAAGGCCAAGATGAGTCCGGTCCTCGTGGTAGTAGCGCAGATACAGAGACATCAGCCGTTTCAGATGCCGCTCATTCAGGAGGATCACGTGGTCCAGCAAGTCGCGCCGGCAACTTCCTACCCAGCGCTCCGCAATCCCGTTTTGCCAGGGACTGCGAAAGGCCGTGCGGGTGGGCTGGCTTCCCATCTCCCTCACCGCCGAAACCACCTCGGCTCCAAACTTTGCGTCGCGGTCGAAGAGCAAGAATCGGTGCGGCTGTTGGTAGGCCCATGCTTCTCGCAACTGCTGCACAATCCAAAGCGCATTGGGATTTCGCGTCACATTGAAGTGCAGGATCTTACGCCGATCGTGGCCGATCACGAAAAAGCAATACAGAACACCAAACGTGAGCGTTGGGACGGTGAAGAAGTCCATCGCCGCAATGGCTTCGCGATGGTTCCTGAGGAACGTCAGCCATCGCTTCACCACATCTAGGTCTCTCGGGACTCGCTGTATCCATCGCGAGACGCTCCTTTCCGACAGATCGAAACCCAGCTTGAGCAGTTCGCCGTGAATGCGCGGCGCTCCCCACGTCGGATTCTCGGTGACCATACGGAAGATCAAGGCGCGAACCTCTTTGCTGACAGGCTTCCGCCCTCCTATTGGTCTGACTCTTGAGAGCAATCTCCGATACAAACGAAACCCCGTCCGATGCCAGTTCACGACGGTTCTAGGAGTAACCAAGATGAGAGGCTTCCTCCACCCGGACCAGAAGGTTTGCAACGCAACCCAGAACAGCTTGTGCAGGGCGGTCAATCGACGGCGAGGTCGTTGCGCGTGTAAAGCCAGCAATTGCTGACGCAGAGCCAGGTTTTCGAGGACGAGGTCCTCGCGGGAACGGAAAGCGCTGACCATCCACCCGAGGAGATGCCGGAGCGACACGATCATGGCAGAATCTTATCGGAACAGCCCTAAACTACTCGAGCTTTGCGGCAAGTCATTCATTTTGTAGGTGTACGACGTTTTGGCGAGGCACAGGCGCAGTTTCCCGGCCGGATCAGCCCCGGTGGCGCAGTTTTAGCAGCCTTGCAGGACCGCTCCGCCTAAGCCGGAGACCGATGAGCCTGCCGCCAGAGTTATATCTGTGTAAGCGGCGAGACCGCCTGAATTTACAAGTCGATTTGATAGCCGTCTGCCCACTTGTGGGCCGTGGTCAGGTCGAGGACTGGCGCCACGCTCCGCAGGTTCAGCCTATCCGTTGCTCTCTGTGTTCTCTGGGAGTGCCTCAGCGGGTAAACCGTCCGTTGGTTTCCAGCCCCCGCCTCGTCAAACCCATCGCACTGATTCCCAGCAGTGGGTTCATCTGCTGCACATTTAAAGTTTGACGCTGCTTTATCGCTTTCTCGATATGCGCGCTCAGGGATTGAAATTGAACCTAGCCTGTTAAAACAGCAAGGAAGCATAGGCTCAAGTGATCGTGCGTGCGGTAGTGTCACGTTGCCGCGACTGACAATGTTGTCGCAGGGGGAACCGCCCCGTTGATTTGCCGCACGCCCGTCCACTTCCAGATTGCTTCGTTCGCTGACAGGTTAGTGCGCGGTGGAGTGCTTTTCGGGTTTTACCTCAATCTCATTGACAACTTCCTTGACGTTGGGAACAGCCTTGGCGAGTTTGTTCGCTTCGTTCTTCTGCGCTTGGGTCTTTACGCTGCCCTTCAAAACGAGCGACCCATTCGTGGAACTGTACGAGATGCTCTGGGCGTCCAGATTCTTGTGTGCCAGCAACGCTGCTTTGTAATTATCTTCAATGCCGCTGTCGAGGCTGGAAGCAACAGCCTTAGCCTGGCTTTCCACTCCCGGAGGACGAACACCGATTTGATTGGCGATGGCGTAGCCGGGGGCTGCCTGCTTCGCCACACTCTCGGCTAACTCCTTCTTCTCTTGTGATTCGACATCGCCAGTCAGCGTGATGAGGCCCTTCTCGCGATCTTGTGAAACGCTCACAACACCGAGGTTGCTGCTGGTGAGAGCGCTGTTGACGGCATCTTTAACGTCGGGGTGCTGGGAGGCGTTGCAACCCACCAACATGAAAATCCCGAACAAAGTTGCGGTGGCAATTGCGTCCCACATATACCGAATGCCCGAACTTGGTTTGCTCATCGTAAGCCTCCTTATTCCTGAAAAGTGCTTCGCAGTCCCTATGAGTAGATGATGGAGACGAGCTTGCGACTCTCTTCGCGGATTCAATCCCCAAGAACCTATCTCGTTTTCAGCTCTTTCAGCTTTCCCTTGAGCTTTGCGACAGTGTCTTTCGCACGGCCGATCCGCTGCTGAACCTC
>JADGNQ010000423.1 GCA_017883385.1 Candidatus Sulfotelmatobacter sp. | reverse complement strand
CCGTTTGCGCGTGTTCCGGGAGTGAATGCGGGCGCCAACGATCTCGTAGGTCGCCGAGTGCGTCAAAATAACGCATTACCGTCCCGACGGCAGCGCGGCCAGACGCCGCCGCTTTGACGATTAGCCCTCCAGCACCCCTGCTTTCGTAAGGCGATGGAACTCCCGGCCGCAGCATGCACCTGACCGACGAAGAATTCAGACTGCGTGGCCCTTAACGTTTGCTCCGCAGACGGAACCTCGATAGAACACGTTGAAGGTTCCCGTAGTGGGACTGCTAAATTAAACTGAGCCAATCCCTGGTACTTGAGCGTCCCCGCTTGCCTTCCGATTTCCTGGCTCGGAGACTGTGCCCTCGAACTGCTTTATGTCGATCTAGATCCCGATCCGGACGGTGGCGGCGCTGTGACGCGGTCGCAGCCTCCACCAGATGCGTCACGCCGATGAATGAAAGTCATCTACCGCAGGCTGGCATACTCGGCCTTAGCCTGAATGAGGACCGGTACGTCAGGGTCGGCGTCCTTCCAAAGTGTGAGGAACCCCTCGTAAGCGGCCTTTGCTTTGCCATGATCGCCCGCCATTTCATATGCTCTCGCCAGTTGCAGGCGCGTGCTGACGACGATAGTAGGATCGTTGGACACGATTCCGAGATTGGCGACAATCTTCTGGAATTCCGTGGCCGCGTCCAGTCCCCGGTGTGCCGCGAGGTAGGCTTGGCCGCGCAAGTAGATCGCATACAGCGAACCCGCGAATCCAGCGGTCTGGGGGCCTTGCCAGCCCATTTCATACGGACGGGCGGACTGGAGCAACTCGATGGCCTTGGCCGGGTCACGATGGTTCAATGCGAGTTGTGCGCGCAGCACGGGCAAGTGACCGTTCCGGACGTAGGTGTCCTCCGGGAAGCGACGGTCCAATTCCTCGGTCAGGGACTCGGCTCTGGGATCCTTCAGAAATGCCAACGCGAGAGCCGCCCCGGTCAGTGCGTCGCGATCCTTTGAATAGCCGAGCGCCGCGTTGGCTGCCCGTAGCGCTTCGGACGGATTGCCGAATAGAAATTCGCGGACGGCGGCCCCGGACTGGTGCTGGGCCGCTCCTTCCATGTGTCCGATTGCGACCGCCATGTTGGTCGCCCTCGTCGATTTCTCCCGTGCCTGCCGTAAGTGGCCACGGTAGGCGAGCGCGCAGGTTTCCAGGTCCCAGAACCAGTCTTCCGAGCCGGCTCGTTCCTGGCCGATCGCGTCCACCCGATGCATCTCCCGGGCATCATCGGTCATGAGGGCGACCTGGTGACGCAGCGCGAGGTACTCGGGAATGTCCAGTTTGCGTTCGGATGCTTTGTCGAGGACCGCCAACGCCTCGGCGGGACGGTTGCGGCAGATACTACTGAGGGCCAGGTTATGATAACCGTACGCGTTGTCCGCATCGAGCTCGATGGACTTCTTTCCTGCTTCGGCTGCCGCCTCGAACTTGCCCACTCCTTGCAGAATTGCCCCCGCCAGAAAGCTGTGGGGCATCACGTCACGCGGGTAATTCGTAATCCATATTTCGCAGGTCTGACGCGCCTTTTCGAGGTTTCCGAGCGCTGTTCGTTGGTAGAGAAGATCGATCGAATACCTCTCGGCCTCGCTGGCGCGATCCCGCAGCGACCAGGCCTTGGTAGTGTTTTCCCGCGCCGGCGCGGAGGATCCCAGGCTGGCATGCATGAGCCCCGCAAACGCGTACGCCGCCGCAAACTTGGGATCGATGTCGACGGCACGCTGGAAGAAATCCAGGGCGACGCGTGGGCCTTTGGAGGAAATCGCCGCCCGGCCCGAACTATACTCTTTCCAAGCCTCGATCGATGGGGTGGTGGCCTCTTCGAGCGGCGTGGAATGTTGCTTGACGCTCGCGAGCGATTCTCCGGCGCGGGCTCTGAACGTTCCTGCCAGTTGACTGAGGGCCGTCAGCACTTCTTCTTTGCGCGCGACCTGTACCTGCTCATCGGCAAGGATTTCTCCGGTCCGGCAGTTCCGGGCGCGCAGCCCCAAAACGTATTGGCTTCCCAGACCGGCGATCGATCCTTCCACCGTGGCGGAAATCGACGTTCGCTCGCATATTTCCCTCGCGACCTGCGCACTCAGCGGCGTATCGGCGGGCTTATCCATCTGACGCAGCGCCCGAGCCACCCGCTGATCAGAGAGCAGACTCAAGTAGGGAGACTGGGCAAGTTGTGTCGCCAACCCCTGGCGCAGCGTGCCATCGAACACTGGTTCCCCCGTCGTGTTTGCAAAATCCGCCAGGATAATTGTGTCTTTGTCGGTGAGAGCCGGATTAGGCCGGTGAGTATACCAGTAACCAAAGGCGGCAGCGGCCACCCCGAACGTAACCGTTAAGGCCACCGGCAGCAGCTTCCCGCGGCGAACCGGGACCATGGCGGGGATGAAAGCCCGCCCGGAATCCGTATCTTTTTTGAGTTTGACCAGGTCCGCGCGCACCTCCGCGGCGCTCTGGTAGCGCAGGTTACGATCCTTCCGCAGGCACTTGCCGATGATTCGTTCGAGCTCCGGCGGTACGCCCGGAAGCAGACTGCCGGGCGGCTCGGGATCGCGGTTTAGAATCGACTCGAAGATCACCCCCGGGCTCTCGCCGCGAAACGGCAGCTTACCAGTGGCCATTTCGTACAAAACGATTCCGAACGAGAATAAGTCCGTGCGCGCATCGAGCGGCTGAGCTCTGATCTGCTCGGGCGACATGTAGGAAATCGTCCCCGGAGCGTCCCCCGGTGTGGTTAATTCCTCTTCA
>JADGNQ010000422.1 GCA_017883385.1 Candidatus Sulfotelmatobacter sp. | reverse complement strand
GGCGCAACCGATAAAGAGATCCACGATACCGTTCTGATTGCAGCCGCGTTTTGCATGTACAACCGCTATGTGGATGGGCTAGCGACGTGGGCACCCACCGACGCCGATCTATATCGTGAGAATGGAAGGCGGCTGGCTGAAGAAGGCTACGTTCATTCAACCGACCAGTTGCCAGTCGTCGAGAAAGAATGCGCGTAATTTTCCACGCAAGTCACCGACGGAACCCGGCCTGGTAGCTAGAAGTCGTCAGAACGAGGAGAGCGTTTATGGCGGGCGCCCAAGGCAGTCGATTATGAATGAGAGCTGCGCACCCCCTGTTCCAGGATCGATCGTTCATAGCTTCTGCTCCTCTCGCCCTCCGAGGCTCCCGCAAGTGGCCGGGACTTTTTCCTTCTCCGTCTCCAGACGGATGCTCCGGCCGCGGCAGCGGGGTATAATTTGCCATCGGGTATGCAGAAGCCGCGTTATGCGTTGGTGGCGTATGTGAGGGGGCCGGCGGGAGAGTTCGTGGAGAACCTCCGGCGCGAGCTGCATCCCGACCTGCCTCACCTCGCCGCCCATCTGAGCTTCCTGCCGCCGCGTCCGCTGCAAGGCACGGAAAGCTCCGCGTTACAGTTTCTGGAACGAATTTGCAGCCAGGAAGAGCCGTTTGAAGTGAGCCTGGGCGCCGTGGAAACCTTCGTCCCGGTGACTCCAACGGTCTACATCCGCGTGGACGGAGCGGCCTCAAGCATGTGCGCATTGCACCGCAAGCTCAACACGGAAGCCTTGGAGTTCGAGGAAGAGTGGCCCTACATTCCGCACCTGACCATCGCAAAAATGAGCGCAGAACAGCCGGCACAGAGGGCCTTCGAGACCGCCCGCGAACGCTGGGCCCAGTACGCCGGGAATCGACGTATCCTGCTGGAAAGGCTGACCTTTGTCCGTGAAGATGCTCAGAATCACTGGGTCGATCTGGCCCCGGTGCTCCTCGGCCGCACTTTGGTTTCGAAGTAGCCAGTCTCCGCCATCAGCCCTCAGCTTTCAGCAAAATTCCCGCGCGGGTGGTTTTGCTAAAAGCTGAGGGCTGATGGCTGACAGCCGACGGCTGCTTCTGGTAATCTCGGCCCAGTTACCCGCGTCCAGTTACCCCCGCCGCGCCTGCATGGCCCTAGGTACATCTCCCTCCCGTGCGTTGAAAAGCCTCTGCCGCGGCTGTAGATAAGGAGTAGGGAAAGTATCCGGGAATCCCCTGCCAGACGCCAGTTTTGGCGCGGATTTCCGGACCGGGAAGAGGGGAAGCGCATGCAGATCGGGGTTTACGGTTCGGGGTACCTGGGAACGGTGATTTCGGCCTGCCTGGCGGATTTTGGCACTCCAGTCTCCTGCTGTCATCCCGACCGGTCGCGCATGGTCGAGATGGCCCAGGGCAATATTCCCTTCTTCGAAAAAAACCTGAAAGAAATCATCCGTCGCAACGTGCGGGCCGGGCGCCTCGCATACTCCACCGACATCGAATCATTCGCGCGCAAAACTCAGGTCATCTTCCTGGCGGAAGACAAAGCGGACAATCTGGCCGATGTAGCCATGCGGATAGCGCGGCTGGCCTCCAAGCCTCCGATTCTGACGATCGTCACTCCGGCTCCAGTAGGCACCGCCAACGCGCTGGAAAAGGCCATCAAAGACGCCGGTCTGCAGGCCACGATTGTTTCGCAGCCGATGTTCTTCACCGATGGTTGCGCCGTCGAGGATTTCAACTGGCCCGACCGCTTGATTCTCGGAGCGACGTCGACTGAAGCAGTGCAAGTCCTGAAACAGATTTTTCACCCGCTGGTCATGCGTGGCGTGCCGGTGATTGTGACCAACCAGGCGACCGCAGAGCTGGTGCGCGAAGCTGCCACCGCGTTTGTGGCTACGAAGATTTCCTTTATCAACGAAGTGGCCGCACTGTGTGAACGCGTGAACGCCGATGCCGTCAACCTCGCGCTCGCTCTCGGTCTGGACAAAAAAATCGCCCCGCGATGTTTGCAGCCGGGCGCGGGGATGGGCGGCGTCTTCGCCGAGTCAGACATGGATTCCCTGGCCGAACTGGCACAGGCGAATGGCGTATCGCTGAAAGTGCTGAGCGCCGCGCGCGATGTGAACCATCTGCTGGCCGACCGCCTGGTGGAAAAAATTGCGCTGGTGCTGAACTCCGTCGAGAACAAAGACGTCGGCATTCTGGGACTGGCCTTCAAGCCGAACACGAACTCTGTCGCCGGGTCGTCGTCCGTGCGCCTGGCCGAAACACTCGTCTCCAAAGGAGCGCGCGTGCGAGCCTATGATCCAGTAGCGATTCCTGATGCCAAGACGCGTCTGAACGGCTCGGTACGGTATTGCGAGTCGGCCTACGCCGCGGCGGAAGGCTCCGACGCTCTGGTCGTGGGCACGGGCTGGCCTGAGTTCCGCGCCTTAGATTTTGACCGCATTAAGCACCTGCTGAAGAAACCCGTCATCGTCGACACAAAGAACTTGCTGGATTCAACCCGTCTGCGCGCCTTGGGTTTCGAGTACGTAGGCGTAGGCCGCGGGTAGAGACAGCTCATGTGGGGATGGCCGCCTCGGCCGTCCAAGCCTGGGCGAAGCCCGGCGCACCATAATCAAATCCTTCCCCTGAAAGCGTCTCCTCGCGAAAGCCCGGTGGCTGTCCCTCGCTCCTCGGCCTCTGACATCCGCCAACCGCAGTTGCTATAATCAACCAGGTGGTGGGAATAGCTCAACTGGTAGAGCACCGGACTGTGGCTCCGACGGTTGCGGGTT
>JADGNQ010000200.1 GCA_017883385.1 Candidatus Sulfotelmatobacter sp. | reverse complement strand
GGCTGGATTGGAACATATATTCGGCTGTGCCGTAGACATAGACAGCTGGGCTCTTGCCCGCGTTCTGCCAGTGTAAGACGATATCAGAGCGGTTGGGTTGCGTTTGCGTCTTGCTGATTGGGACTGGAACAATCCACGCTCGATTCGCAGCGACAGAAGCATCGGCTGCCTCACGCATGGCAACACTTTCCTTCCGCATCTCGGCTACAGAGGCTGCCATACTACGAGCTTCGGATACGGCTTGCTCCGATTGGATCTTAGCCGCGTTGGCCTGCGCGATGGCTGCCTCGGCTAGATCGTGAGTATCCTTCGACCCGCTTTTCATCTCATCAAGCTGGCCGCTCATAACGTTCCACTGTAGGAAGGCAGCAAGCACGGAACAGAGTCCAAAGAGGGCTAACGCTCCGGTAAGCCAAATCATCCACCGCTCGGACTGGTGCATGGTGACTCCGCGCAATCCAAAACTCGATACGTACACTACCCAGTTCGGTCTGGCGTTGACAACCCTTTTTGAGAGAGAACTTACAGCCCCCGGCTACAATAACCCGCACCCGCCTCTGCCTAGATGCGTTCTGCTGCACTATGCTGCTCTTGAGTGTTACATGCCTTCGCGGCCTTTCCCGTTCTGCTCCCACTTCCACAATACTTTCCAGGTGCTCAAGAACCGCTGGACCTGAGCCGGGCTTGGCAGCTCGCCCCGGCCTAGGCAGCATCGAGCGTGCGCCTGGACGTAGGCATCGCGGACGGCGGACTCACTCAGCAGAGACAGTTGGCGCTGCATGGCCGTGGAAAAGACGCTGCGCTTGGAAAGCACAGAACGCTTTCCACTTTCCCACCGCCACGACGACGAAGATTGCTGAAAGTTCCACCAAGGTCCGCTGAGGAGAGAAGGAGACGGAAGAACAGTCCAACGGCGTGCCGGAATACCTGGATACTCAAACGCGTCCCTGGTGACCGAGGGATTTAAAAGGACCGGCACGTGCGGATACAATTAGGAAGGGCGGGTTAAACCGCGATTCTGGCGGTCGGCAAACCCGAAGCGATTCGAAGGCCCACTCCTGCTAAGCCAATCGTCTCAAGTGGTGAAGCACCGCGATTTCACTGGCGAAGGGTCAATGAGTGCTATCGCCTGCTTGCGCGGAATCGATGGCATGCCGTCGCACAGGATGATCACCTTCTGAGTTGTCCTTTCCCGTAAGGGAGGAAGGAACTCGTTACGATTTGTTGCCTGAATCTCGTTCGGAACATATCTGGATATTATCTCGTTTGCTTCGACGAGGAACTGCAATATGTCCGTCGCAATCTCCCGGCGTTATCGACGATTGTGGAGGACCGCAAAGTCGATCACGAGGACCGGATGAGTCCGCATGCCTATCCTCATCGGGGCTAAGAGTCAAACGTACCTGAATTGGTAATTCCCGTTGGAGAACGTGAGGAGTTAAGAATTGACCATGAGATGGCTTTCGCTGTTTCTGATAGTGGGCATGGCCTCCGCGCAATACTGTCCGAAGATCGAAATCGATAAAACAAGTGGCTCTTGCACGGTGCCCGATCCGGCGTTGACTCCGGGCGAGATGGATGCCTCGCTTGCGTGCGTATCGAACGCTGACCGTCCCCGCAGCGTCACAAATTCCGAGAAGGACGCAATCCTCCGGGCATACGGATACCTGCGAATACCGACAAATCAACAGGCGAATTCGACCACTGGTATCCGCACTGGATGGGCGGGTCGGACGGGCCAAAGAACATCTGGTTCGAGCCGCATGCAGGCAAGTTCGGCTCGTTCGCCAAAGACAAAGTTGAACTTCTCCTTTGGCGAAAGGTGTGCGTGAACAAGACAATGACTTTGGATCAGGCAAAGACGGCTTATCTGAAGGGATGGACGAAGCTTCTTCCCTAGCATTGAACGAAGAGTTGTGGAAGTTCACCAAGCGGCGTGTGCAACTTTGACCATCCTCGGGGCGGCTTCGAGACTCGCCGGAGTAAGAATGGGATGCTCATCAACGGCGGCGGGGCTTTCTGCGTTGTTCGGCCCAGTACTCCATGTAGGTCGTCAGCATTCTACCCTTGCCCGGACTATTGAGCATTGCCGGAAACATGATGATGCGCTCCATGATCCAGAGGGGCAGAAGTATATCCACAGCGATCAGCAGCCACCTGTCTATGCTCATTTGTTTATCACCCTCAAAGCGCCGATCCTAAGAAAATCCCCGTTACGACAATGCCAGTGCGACGTTAACCCAAACATGAACGCCCACTTCTCAATTACACCAGACATCGGGTCGTAACGAGCGAACTTCAGTCACGTATCGCAGCATTCGGCAGGAGGGCGATGGTGCTTGCAAGACTCGCCCGGATTTGCGCTGGTAGATGCAGGGAAAGTACGTATCTCGGGATTGTTCAATCTGGAAACTCATAGGTTCGACCTTCCTCCAAACGTGTGCGTATGGCACTGCCAATTCCGGCCATTGGATACTTGAATGTTGTGCGAAGGCGGACGGAAAGTGTGTAATTGTGAGCAGACACCGGTTTAGGTTAGTTGCTAACTTTGACCGCTGACAAAAAGGCTGTTCGACATAAAGGGCTTAGCCGTGTTCCCGAGTGAATGACCCCGACTATTCCTAGCACCGCTCTGCGGACGGGCAGGCCTGAATCAGATCAGAACGAGGTGCACCGTGACGGACCCTTCCCAAACCCACGCTGACCGCAGGGCGTATCCGAGAACAAAAGTCTCTGTGCAGACTGAACTCCATCTCCCCGACAGAGACCCTCTGATTGAGCAGACTTCGGACTTGAGTTTAGGAGGATGTTACGTCAAGACCATGGTCACCATACCTGTAGGGACTAAGCTGAATGTCGGTCTCTGGCTAGAAGGAGAAAAAGTGATGATTAGCGCGATGGTGGTGACTTGCTATCCACAGGTTGGCAACGGTATTCAGTTTCTCGCAATGCCTCCCGCAGATCGCAATCGAGTGCGAGGCTTCCTTGAGTCTCGACGGGATTCAGACTAGCTGGCTGGATCACCGGACACCACAAGAGCAAGTCCAATCGACATGATGAAATCCGCATCAAGGCAACTGAACCCTCAGGATTGCCATACCGCTGTCATCCTTAGAGTTTAGCGTAACGCATTTCACTGCTGCTAACTGGCAATCTTCGATCTCTCCATCCAAAGCCCTTTGACCACAGCCTAGAAATCAGACAAGTGATCCAGCCTGACGATGGAGCGCAGGATGGGATCGTTTCTGCGCGACCGATAAGACTTCCACATATCCGTTTTCGGAAACACGTAGTAGTCCAGCACTTTGTCGTGCCTTTCGTTTAGTGTACAAACGAGTCCTATGTAGTCACGCTCGGCGGGGAAGGGGTCTACTCGCCAGTACTTGGGCGCGCCCCCTTTTCGCTCAAGCCTGCAAAAGAGGATTGAGACCATGAAAGTATTGTCGATCAGCAGCATGGAACGTCCTCTGGGGACACGCTGAGTGATCGCAACTTGTTCCGGGAACAATGCCGTAATCTCGTCCACAAGTGCTTGTCGCAGGCGTGTGGGGCGTGTTGCCTGTTCGCTCATAAAGACAGTGTGGGCATCTAGGCGATAGCGACTGACCGCGTGATCCTCGTTCCCGGCCCTGCGGAGGAAATACAGGTCATCAAGGACATCTATCGGATGCTGCTGACTCAAGAACTATCGATTTATGCCATCGCTCGGGAACTGAACCGCACAACCGTCGAGTATATCGGCGGGTCCAAGTGGGATTACCAAGCGGTCTACGCCGTCCTCACCAGTCCGAAATACGCCGGATGCCACGTCTTCGGTCGAACCTCCAGCAAGCTCTCCACCCCGACCGTGAGTCTGCCGAGGTCGGAATGGGTTCTCATGCCGGGAGCTTTCGAGCCAATCGTCGATCCGGCGACATTCTCAGAGGCCCAGAGAATCTTGCACGAACGCACGGTCAACAAATCAGATGAGGAACTGCTGGACAGCCTACGGGCTCTGCTCGGGTCCAAAGGGAGACTGTCTCTCGAACTAATCAAGAACTCTGCTGGCGTTCCCTCTCCTTCGACCTACCGACACCGCTTCGGCAGCCTGCGGCGAGCTTACGAACTGATCCAGTATGGGCGTCCTGAGCAATTTGGGCCTATTGATCTACGCCGCAAGACACAAGCGTTGCGTGGTGAATTGATTGCCAAGATCGTGGCGATGTTTCCTGGACGAGGTGTCGATTGTCCGGCGCGGGGGAGGTGGAAACCCCGATTGCGACTGAGGAGTGGATTGATGGTTTCCGTTCTAATTGGTCGCTCGGTATGGACGTGGAAGAATACTATGCGCTGGCGAATCGGCCCAGTTCCGCATGAGTGGGGACTTCGTAACTCTGCTGGCGCGGCTGGATGAGGAGAACCGCACGTTCGTAGACTTTCATGTCTTTCCCAACATGGATCGACAAAAACGATTCGATGTTTCTCTATCCGACGCTTGGCTGAGTCGCGGGCAACCGCTCACTGAATTAGCTTCATTCTGCGAAGTTGTGGGTCGGGTGCGAGCCGCCAAAGCGGAGGTGACGTTGTTTACTTGAGTGCCCTGTTCGCCATGAGGCTTCAGGTTCTAGAGTCTATTTCGCGAATTCCATTCGGTTACGTCCATTGTGCTTGGCTGCGTACAGAGCAGTATCGGCACAGGCCACCAGAGCATTCCACTCAGGAGGCTTAGTCCCGCGAAACCCTGCAATTCCGAAGCTGGCAGTCACCGCAGTGGTACTGTCCCCAAAAGCAAATATCGTGCTTTCAAGTTGTTTGCGTATCCGTTCGACCGCAGTCCTCGTACCTTCCTTGTCGGCATGGGTCAGCATTACGAGAAATTCCTCTCCCCCCAAACGGGCACAAATGTCGGACTGACGTGTGTGTGCCCTCAGAATCTCCGCGAAGGTCTTGAGCACAGTGTCGCCTGCATCGTGCCCGTAGGTATCGTTGACCTTCTTGAACAAATCCAAGTCAGCCATCACGACCCAAAAAGGAAAGTCATGCCGAGCAGCGGCACTCAGTTGGCGGGAAGCCCAAACATCAACTGCACGACGGTTTGGAAGACCTGTTAGCGCGTCGGTCAATGCCATCTCTTCCAATAACCGATTCTTTGCTTGGATTTCGCGATGAAGCTCGGCGATCCTGCGTCCCACCTCGACACGTGCCACAAGCTCACCCGCATGGAAGGGCTTCGTGAGGTAGTCGTCGGCTCCGGCAGCAAGCCCCTCCACGATTTGTTCTTTGTCGGTATTGCTTGTAAGCAGAATGAGATGAGAGTGGCAGTCTTGGAAGTCCTGTCGTATACGCCTGCACAGTTCCAATCCCCCGATGTCCGGCATGCTCCAATCCGTAACAACCACCGCAGGCAGATGTTGTGCGAATAGATCAAGGGCCTCGCGGCCGTCCTGCGCTAACAGCACCTCGTATCCCGCCCCCAAGAGGGAACGCTCGACCAGTTTGCGGGAGATGGCCGAATCATCAACTGCTAGAACTTTGCATGTCCGGGAAGAATGACTCACGGTCTCGATCTTGTCGCTAACTGTGGGCCGCTCCATCATGCCACGCTATTCGCCGCCAAAGATTGCAAAGCGGCTCCTCGCATTGTGTCCGCAACTTTGTCAACCGCCAAAGGCTTGCAGAAGTAGTATCCCTGAATTTCGTCACAATGATAAGTCCGAAGAAACGACATTTGCGCTTCGTCCTCGACGCCTTCGGCGATCACCTTCAGATTCAGGCTTTTTGCCATGCTGATGATAGCGGTTGTAATTGCCGCGTCGTCAGGTTTTACAGCGACATCCCGTATAAACGAGCGGTCGATCTTAAGCTTAGTGACCCCAAACTGTCTCAAAGAGGCGAAGTTGGAATAGCCCGTTCCGAAGTCGTCAATCGCTAACGTCACTCCCATGGCCTTTAATCCCTGAACAACTGAGAACGTCACCTCCGCATTGGCTAGGAGTAGGCTTTCGGTTAGCTCAAGCTCAAGATATTGCGGGGCGAGGCCAGTCTCATGGAGCACTCTTCTGATGAGTTTGCAGAAACCCTCTTGACGAAATTGGACCGCTGATACATTTACTGCTACCGTCACCGCGGGAAGACCTTCATCTTGCCATTTCCGTGCTTGAGAGCAGGCAGTCGTGAGGACCCATTCACCGATTGGTACGATCAACCCGCTGTCCTCAGCGATTCGTATGAACTTGTCGGGGGACACAAGACCCAAGTCCGCGTGCTGCCAACGAAGGAGCGCCTCCAACCCGGTGATCCTTCCAGTGGCAATATCCATCTGCGGTTGATAGACGAGACAGAGTTCTTTTTTGCCGAGGGCCAATCGCAAGCCGTGCTCTAAAGTCAGTCGCTCCCTGACCTGAGCATTCATGTCCTCGGCAAAGAATCGAAAATTGTTACGTCCACTCTCTTTCGCCCTATACATAGCCGCATCAGCGTTCTTGATCAGGGTTTCAGTATCCGTACCGTGTTCGGGAAAGATGCTAATGCCGACGCTACAGCCAATACTGAGTGAATGGCCCTGAACAACGAATTCAGCGGTCATGGCATCCATGAGCCGCTCGGCGGCAACCGCCGCGTCGGGCACGTCCTTTACGTGAGTCAAGGTGATCAGAAATTCGTCGCCACCTAGGCGGGCGACGGTGTCCTGTTCACGCCCCCATGTCTTAAGTCGTTCTGCAACTTCTTGTAGAAGGAGGTCACCAACCGTGTGCCCCAGAGAGTCGTTAATGTCTTTGAACCTGTCGAGATCGAGGAACAGGAGTGCGACTTTATCCTTTTGCCGACGAGCGCCAGCGAGCGCCTTGGCCAAGCGATCTTGAAGAAGAATCCGATTGGGCAGCCTCGTAAGAGCATCATAGTAGGCCAAGAAGTGGACCTGTTCCTCGGCGAGTTTGCGGACCGTGATGTCGCGCACAGTGGCTAGCAGCCTCCGCCGCCCACTCAGCGTCAACGCGGTCAGGCACACCTCAGTCGGAAAAACAGTGCCGTTTTTGCGCTGGTGCGACCACTCGAAACGTTCCTTGCCATTGAGAAACGCAGCGGCAATCTTCTGTTCGGACGCCACCCGGGAAGGTGTGCCGTCAGGTTGACTCGGAGGTGAAATGTCAGACGGGTGCATCATCTCGGTTCCGGCTGAGTATCCGAACATCTGGAGCGCAGCCGAATTGCAATCCAGAAAGCCCTTTTCGTCCAACAGCCAAGTCGCATCGGCCGAGTCCTCGAACAACACGCGATACTTATTCTCGCTTTCTCCATAACGACGCTGGATGATCAGAACGCGTGTCGCAAAGGTGATGAACGCGAGTGCGAACACTACGAGAGACAGGAGAGGATAGGCTTGGTGAACGTGGGTCAGGATAAGGAAGCTAACCAGTGGGTAGAGCAGCGGGAAGACTTGATTCACCACTACTCGTTGTGACCTTGGAGAACCATCTGATTCGCCCTC
>JADGNQ010000421.1 GCA_017883385.1 Candidatus Sulfotelmatobacter sp. | reverse complement strand
AGACGGTTTCCTGGTTCCGCGGAGCGTGTCCTACCACTCCGGCCACAGTTGGCTGGTGCGGGAACGGAAGAACGTGGTGCGGGTGGGCGCGGATGAATTCGCGGCCGCGCTGGCAGGCAAGATTGAGAAGATCGAGTTGCCGAAGCCCGGCCAATGGATCCGGCAGGGACAGAAGGCGATCGTGTTGCTGCGCGACGGCCAGAAGACCGAAATGGTATCGCCGACCGAGGGCGAAGTGATGGCGGTCAACGCCGACGTGGTGGAGAATCCAGCCCTACTGCGACAGGACCCGTACGGCAAAGGCTGGCTGTTGAGCGTCCACGTTCCCGACGAGGAGAACACGGGACGGAACCTGATTCCCAAAATGCTGGTGGGCGAATGGATGCGGGAAGCGGTGGAGCGACTCTACGGGCGGCAACCGGCGCTGGCGGGCGCCGTGGCGGCGGATGGCGGGCGGCCGGCGGAAGATCTGCTGGCGGCGCTGCCCGGGACAGACTGGAAGGACGTCACGAGCGAGTTCTTTTTGACGAAGTAATTAGCTACTTTCTGGCGCAAAATTCGTTTTCCGGCCAGAACGAGCCACCGGTTCATGGTGTTAAAAGCGGCAAAATGCCCGGCGGTCGTCCCGCCGGGCATTCAAGTTCCTGATGTTAAATGGTTTAAAAAAATCAGTTTTTGCGTTCCGCTAACACTGCACCGATGTGGTGGAGATTGTCGGCGATCACGCCGAGGCCGACCCATCGGTTCATTCCGGCGCTTCCTTTGTAGAGACATCGCCGCAATCCGTGTCGTCGCTTCAGAACACTGATCCGGCCCTCACAGCCGGTCCTCCATTTCTGTCCTTGCTTGAACCAGCGCTTCTTTTGCTCCCGCTTCCGTTCGGCGCTCTTCGTGCTGCGGTTGGGAACGCAGACGCGTTTCACGCCTTTTTCGTGGGCTTCCTTTTCATTGGCAGCCGAGTAGAAGGCGGCGTCGCCCGCAACCAGGCGTGGCGTGCATCCCAACTGCTCCTCGTGCGACTCGATCGCCGGAATCAACAACGCCGAGTCGTACGGCCTCTCCTCATACACCTCGAACGAAGTGATGATCTGATTCTCGCCTTCCTGGATCTTGACCATCTTGCCGAACTCGGTGGGCTTGCTCGCCTTGCCTTTACGGATGACCTCAGTACCCGGTTCGAAAATGCTGACCAGTTTCTTGGGCACATGCGTATCGCCACCGAGAACTCGCGCACGAGCTTGCTGCATCACCTGCTTCACCCGCGGCGCCATCGTGTCCAACTCTTTGCGCAAGCCTTCGAGGGCGGCTTGTTTGAAGACATCGCGAGATGTCTTCACGCCCGTCGCGATCTCGCGCGAGAAGCACTTCGCCTGTCCCACCACCCGTGAGACGGACGACAGCAACTTTTCGTATCCCTGCTGCAACCTCTCTTTGCCAGCGCCGCCCTTGCTGCGTGCGGCCCGTCCGATCTCCAGAAGCCGGTACCTCACGCTTCGACTGCGGTCCCGCAGCTTAGCCCCGGCATCACCCACGATGGCAGCGATCCGTTTCATCGCGCGCGTCAGAACGCGCACCCCATCCCCCAGCAAACTGCTGTCGGTCGGATAGTGGATATTGGTTTCGACGACGGTCGTGTCGATGCGCATCTTGCGGCCCTCGACGATCTTTTTCTCTTGCGCGATTGCCACGACCCTTTTGTGGAGATTCTCAATTACTTCTGGTCCCAAGGCAAGTGCCCACTTATTCATGACGGTATCGTCTGGAACCTTACCGCCGCCGACACGGGTGAAGGATCGGTAGACCAGGTTGGCGCGCACTTCGCGCTCCACCACTTCATAGCTCCAGTTGCGAACGTGCTTGAGCAGGAGCAATCGCAGAACAACTTCAGCGGGCGTGCCCCGCCGGCCCCGGGTTCGACTCTTGGGGCTGCGTTTGGCCAAGGCTTCGTACACAGTGGTCAGCAGTTGATCATCGTCCAGAACCTGGTCCGCGGGACGCATCCATTCTTCCCACAGATCGGTGACTTCCTCGTTAATGAGTCCTTCGGCGAAGCTGAGTTGGGCGCGACGGGCCTCAATCACGGGGTACACTCCTGCGCGGGACCGCCGTGCGGGTCTTCTTCTCCTGCTGCCATTGCCGTCGCAGTTGCTCGCGGTTCAGGGCGGCCAGGGAACACCCGATCTTCCAGAAGGCGGCCCAGGCTTGCTGAGCGCGACGAGCGGTCTTGGCGTGCTCTGGAGGGACATACAGCGAGCAACTCTTCGCATCTTTACGGTAGGTGATATACAGATGCGGCCCATGCAGGCGGTTGGGATCGCGTCGGCAGATGCAGTTGGGATTTCCACAACGACGGGAGGTCTCCGAAAGTCCGCCTTGGACCATTTGCTCGGTGGCCTGGAGGAGTCGTTTGACGAGCTGCTCTTGCCTACGCATCATTTAATATTAAGATAAAGTAGTCTGGTTTTCGCGTCAAGGGAAAAATGACATGAATCATCAAAAATGTTCTGGAACGTCAATTCGTACGGAACTGCAGAAAGTTGGGACAGCGCGGATTGACAGGGAACGGTTTAGCTCCTCATTTTTGCGCCAGAAAGTAGCTAGGGCGTCTGCGGCACAGATGCGGCCCACGACGACGAGGCGGCCACAGTGGAAACGGGATCCCCAGACCCAAGCGCGTTTATCGTTACCTATCCGATCAGGCGCCCAAAACGGGGTCGACTTAGAACTCATCGAAGTCCATCTTCCCAAGGAAGGCTTTCGATTGATAACAAATGAGATC
>JADGNQ010000064.1 GCA_017883385.1 Candidatus Sulfotelmatobacter sp. | reverse complement strand
ACAAGGACCCTGCCTGACGCGGTATGGTGCGTGAGCATTCACGTTCAGCATTCCCTCGTAGCCGATTTGTTTAAGTGCTTACAGATGCAAAAGGAGCGACACATGCAACTTGGTGCGTTTTCAGTCAGCTTGGCTGTCAAAGATATTCAAGCTTCGAAGGCCTTCTACGAGAAGTTTGGCTTCAAGGTCTTCGCCGGAGATGCGCAGCACTGGCTAGTCCTAAAGAACGGCCCCCACGTGATCGGTCTCTTTCAAGGCATGTTCGAAAAGAACATTCTGACCTTCAATCCTGGCTGGGACAGCAATGCCAGCAAGCTCGATACATTCACAGACGTTCGCGATCTACAGCGCGAATTGAAGGCACAAGGAGTACAGCTGACGACCGAAGCAGACGAAACCTCCACGGGACCAGCGAGTTTTCTCACAATGGACCCCGATGGCAACCCGATCCTGGTCGATCAGCACGTCTGAATCTTTGGCGGAGGCACACAATGAAGAAGACCATACTGATTTTCGGGCTGATTTCCGGCGCTCTTTCCTCGCTGATGATGGTGGCCACAGTGCCGTTCCTCGACAGGATCGGCTTTGATAAGGGCGAGTACGTCGGCTACACCGCTATTGTGCTCTCGTTTTTGCTGGTGTTCTTCGGCATCCGCTCGTACCGCGACAACGTTGGCGATGGCCAGATCACGTTCACTAAGGGATGCGCCGTCGGGATCGCCATTACCCTGATTTCGTGCGTCTTCTACGTCGTCACGTGGGAAGTTCTCTACTTCACCGTCCTGCACAGTTTCATGGACCAGTACGGTGCCTATATGGTCGAGAAGCTGAAGACTTCCGGGGCGAGTGCTGCAGCTGTCCAGGCACAACTTCAGCAGCTGAAGAGATACAAGGAGCTATACGAAAATCCGTTCTTCAACGCAGCGATGACATTCATCGAGCCCTTCCCGGTCGGGCTCGTCATCACGCTGATTTCCGCGGCCGTCTTGAGGAGAAAGCCGCAATCCCAACCGGCACAATCACCCTTGCCCGCGTCCCATTGAATCTGTTCCGGGGAATCCATACCTTAGCTTCTGCGGTGCGTATTTGTAGCCAACCTTTTCCATGACGTTGCCATCCAACCGCTTCCTCAAGGGGGCGTATATCGTTGCCAGTCAAGTCCTTGCTTCTGCCCAGGATTCTTCTCACTTGGTTCGCTGTGTGTGCGTTCGCCGCTCTACAATTCGCGTGCGGCGGCGGTGCAACAGGAGTTCAGACTCCCGTCACCCCGGGCCAGCCTAGTTTCACTCATGTCGTCTTGGTGGTGGAGGAAAATCACAGCTACGCCGAGGTAACAGGCAGTTCGTCCATGCCCTACTTCCACAGTCTGACCTCGCAATACGGCTTGGCCACGCAGTATTTCGCCGATGCGCACCCTTCCATTCCGAACTACCTGGCGCTTACCACAGGCCTTATGGAGACTCTCGACGACGGTTTCTCAGGCATAATCAGCGATGACAACGTCGCCCGCGAGTTGGTGAAAGCGGGTAAGACATGGAAGTCCTATGCAGAGTCTCTTCCTTCGCCCGGTTATTTAGGGGGTGATTCTGGCCTCTATAAACGGGGTCACAACCCGTTTACCTACTTGTCAGACGTGCAGAGCGACAGCGCCCAGGCGGCTAATATCGTGCCCTTTACGCAGTTCGCGACCGATCTCGCCAATAACGCGCTGCCTCAATACTCCTTCATCGTTCCCAACCGTCTAGACAATGCCCACGACGGCACCCTCGGCGAAGCTGATGCGTGGCTGCAAACCAACATTGCCCCGCTGATAGCCAGCCCCGCGTTTCAGAGTGCGGGCCTGCTCATCATCACCTTCGATGAAGGAGATCAGGCCGACATCAGCCACGGCGGTGGACAAGTCGCTACTCTGATCATCAGTTCCACGGCCAAGAAGGGTTTCCAGTCCCAGACGCTCTACCAGCACGAAAGCGTTCTCCGCCTCATCCTTAGCGGTTCTGGTGTCAACACCTTCCCCGGCGGGGCCGCGACGGCTCCTGATATGACAGAGTTCTTTACCGGCCACTAGCACCCGAACCTCGACACAAGTCGCGGGTCCTGCCGGGCGGTTACCAGCGAGGCCGGGGCCAGTGCTGCCGCTCTTCCGGGCAACGTGAAGTAGGCGAACATGCAAGCGTGCGTGGGCTATTGATTCGCATCAGGGCATCCGCTTCAGCGGTGCCGCAGCGAGCGTCTATCCTTCACGCCTTCAGGCGCTGCACGCACGGACTATGCCTGAATCAGGATTGCGCGGGGGCGCAGGCAGCGGCTAACGAAGTTGCGGAAAAAGTCTGGATCGTGCACGGCCGGGAAGGGCACGAATTTTACTCGTGCCGTGAGTCGCGCAAAATCACTCCGGCTTTAGCCGCTGGGGGGACTTTGGCCACGGGCAAACGAAGTTTTTTCCGCAACCTCTAAAGCCGTCTCCTCCTCGGTGCGGATTGCGGCACGGCTGAAGCAAGCCATGCCCTGATACGAACCGGTTGAGATTTGTATCGCGGGCCGGCATTAGTGGAAGCACCCGGATAACGCAAAGCGTTTCGTTTTCGTTTGGCAGGACACCTCTACTCCGGCAGCGCTGGCGTCTTCGTCGCCACCAACTCCACAAACCGCTTGTCCTTCCTCAGTTCCGCGAACTCCACGTCCTTGTACACGTTCTTGAAATCTTTGTAGCCCTCTTCCATCGCCTTTCTCAGGTACTCCAGCGACCGGTCTGAAAAGCCCATCTTGGCGTAGAGCTTCGCGACTGTGTAGTCGTAGTGGGCGCGATCTCCCGGGCTGGGCAACTGCGCCTGCACACCCCCGCGCGACGTCCTCTCAAATACATCGGGATCGAGTTCCACGGCATGCTCGTAGGCGGCGACCGCAGGCTCAAACTCCTTCTTCGCGAAAAGCGCCGCTCCCAGATTGCTGAAGAACGACGCCGATGTACCGTCTATGGCGATCGCCCTCCGATAATCTTTTACCGCCGCGCCGTATTTCTGTTCTTCATAGAGGGCCACACCCCGGTTGTTGTAAGCATCGGCAAACTTGCGGTCGACCTTGATGGCTTGATCAAACCACTTCTTCGCCTCACGATTGCGCTGCATCATCAAGTCGGTGATTCCGATCTTGTTCAGCAAACTGGGCGAGTTCGGTTCCTTGGCCAGCGCGGCGCGATAGTAATCGAGCGCATCCAGGTAGAGTTTCTCCCGGCGCAACTGCTCCGCTCGCGCCTCCAGATCAGAAGCCGTCGCATCGGGTGCCGGAGGATCGATCGTTCGCAGCAGCGGAGGCTTGATCTGAACCTGTTCGGAGTGAGAAACCTGAGCCGACCCTACGGTCGACAAGGCGCAGAAAAAAACGGCGAGAAGCGAGACGGGAACCAGCAATACTCTCGGGCAGGACGACATAAGCCACCCCCAAGCAGCTTCAGCGGACTCATTCTGCCACAGTTTTGGCACGACGGCGAAGATTTTGAGGTAGGGTCTCAGACTTGGGTCGTAGGTCTTGGATGAGAAAACCGCGCCCCAGCACGCTATCCCTGACCCCTAGTCCCTAGCCCCTCAATGCGGCGCAGCCTGCCCGCTGTCTGCTGGTTTAGACACCGGAGCCGCCGATTTGTCATCCTTAAATATTCCGGCGATCTTCCCCAGGAACCCCTTCTTTTTCTTGGGATCCTGCGGGTTAGCCGGCTCCTGGACATTTGCCGCCTGGGCTTGGCCGGGTGGAGGCGGCACCTTATCTCCCCCGAACAGGTGCGAGAAGAATCCTTTGACGCCTCCGCCCTCGTCGCAGGTCTCACGCGGCTCCGTTCCCGCGATGAATGCGGAAACATAGTCGTCCGGGCAAGTTGGCGTGGCCAGCCGGTTCGTCGCCCTATCGAGTTGCACATCCACCACGCCCGTCGGTTGCGAAAACCCTCTCATATCGGAATACTGCGGCAGCACAGCTGCCTTCTTCATGAACTCCGCCCAGATGGGCGCCGCGGTTACGCCGCCGGCCAGCCGCAGATCGCTGTAGTCGTCATACCCCACCCACACGATGCACAGCAGGTTCGAGGTGTAGCCGGCAAACCAGCCATCATGCGAACTCCCCGTCTTCCCCGCCGCCGGGGGCGTAAATCCGCGCCCGCGCACCGCCGAAAATCCCAGCCCGTTGTTAATCACGCCTTCCATCATGTTGGTCATGACGTAGGCAATCCGCGGATCCAGCACCGGCCGCTGATCCGTGTTGTAGTTCGCGATCACGTCACCCTTGGTGTTGCGCACCGAGCGCAGCAGGATCGGCGACATCCGCACCCCGCTGTTCGCGAACGTCGTGTACGCTCCCGCCATGTCCAACGGAGACGCGTCATACGAACCCAGCGCCATCGCCGGAGTGGCCTTCACCGACGCAATCCCGGCCGACCGCGCCAGGTCCGCTACCTTGTCGTACCCCACCTGCTCCGCCACCTTCACCGTCGCATTGTTCAATGACATCGCCAGCGCGTACCGCAGCGTCACGTCGCCGTGATATTCCTCTTTATAGTTGCGCGGCTCGTAGATCTGGTCGCCATACGCGAAGCTCGACGGCGCATCGGTCACCGTGGTCGCCGGAGTAATCACTGTCTGCGACCCATCCAACGCCGTGTTCATCGCCGCGGCATACACAAACGGTTTAAAAATCGATCCCGTCGGCCGCTTCGCCACCGCGTGATTCAGCTGGCTCCAGCCGTAGTCGCGCCCGCCCACCAGCGCCAGCACCGCGCCCGTGTGCGGATCGAGCACTACCATCGCCACCTGCGCCTGCGGGCCCGGCGCAACCTTCGTCTCAATCTTCTTTCCTACCTTCACCTTCTTGGTGCGCAGCTTTCTCACTTGCTCGTCCACCAGCTTGATGCCCATGTCGACCGACTGCGCCGCCGCCTTCTGCAGGTCCGGATCGAGCGTGGTGTAAATGCGGTACGACTGGTCATTCAACTCGGCTTCATTGAACCTGCTGATCAACGTGTCGCGCACCATGTCCACAAAGTACGGAGCATCACTGGCCTCCACGTTCGGAGGCGCCAGCTTCAGAGGCGTCGCCTTGGCTTTATCGGCCTGCTCGCGCGTGATCGCGTGCGTCTCGACCATCGACTCCAGCACCACATTCCGCCGCTCCAGAGCGCGCTCGGGATGCCGGTACGGCGAAAGATAGCTCGGACGCTGAATAATCCCCGCCAGCAGCGCCGCCTCCGGCAGTGTGATGTCCTTGAGGCTCTTGTTGAAATACGATTGCGACGCCTCGGCTAGCCCGCTGAGGGCGAACGATCCACGCTGCCCCAACGGCACCCAGTTCGCGTAAATCTCGAAGATCTGCTGCTTGCTGAACTTCTGCTCCAGCTCCTCCGCAATCAGCATCTCGGTCAGCTTGCGCTTGATTGTCTTCTCTGGCGTCAGAAAGAAGCCGCGCGAAAGCTGCATGGTCAGCGTCGACCCACCTTGCTCACGCCGCTGGTGGACCACGTCTCCCCAAACCGCCTCCGCCATGCGAACAAAATTCACTCCGCTGTGCTCAAAGAAACGCCGGTCCTCAATGGCCAGCACCGCCTGCACCATTTGCGGAGGAATCTCGTTGTACTTCACCAGTTCGCGCTTCGACCGCTGCTCCGCATCGAACAGCGCCGTCACCAGTTGCGGCTCCAGTTCGTACGCCGATAGCTCGTTGCCCTTGCTGGTGATCCGGTTCACCTGCCCATCCTGAATACTGATCTGCGCCGCTTCCGGACTGTGGTACGACTCCGTCCCTGGAGTAATCTCAATCCCGTCCTTCATCAGACGAAAACTGCCCAGGCGCGACTGCCCTTCGGTGTCCGAATACCCGGCCCGCCGCAGCTCCGCCGCAATCTCCCTGGCCTCGATCGTCTCCCCGTCGCGCACCGTTCTCGGCAGCGCGTAGATCTTCGCCGTGTTCCCGAACACTGGTGTGCGGAAGCGCTTCTCGATGATCCGGTCGTACTTGATGTAGAAGTAAGAAAACAGAACGGTGAACGACACCGCCAGAATCAGAAACGCCACCAGCGCCGCCCGCAACACCGGATCGCGCGGCAGCCCGCGGATCTTCTTGCCCGCTTGCTCGCCGTTTCCCTTCGGAATCTTGATCTTGATGGTCACAGTTTCTGTGTCTGCTCCACGCTCAATCCAACCAGAAGTGGTTCTCGGGAAGGGCCCGACTCACAGTCGTGCCTTGAATGTTGTTTGTGATCTTGGGCTTCACAGTTTGCTGAAAAACTCCCGATTCGTATCAGGGCATCGCTTCACCGATACCGTAAGTTCCGCTGAAGCAATCGCGGCTTCAGCCGCTACGCGATGCTCGGGATTGCCAACGCATAACTCCTTACTCTTCAGACGCTCGGATGCCCAAAAAGGTTTGAATCTCCCATCCTTGACTACTGGCGGAATCGTGCCTCCCCCCTCTTCGGCGACACCTCGAAGACGTCTCGCAGCTCAAGGGATACCTTATTGTACCTCTCACTCCACAAACAAAAAGAGACCCGCAGCACATGCGGGTCTCTTAACTGTTAACAAGCGTTGGCCAGGCCTTCTCCGCTTTCCGCGCCTACTGCGGATCGGTCACCACCCAATAGCCGGACGTCGTCAACGACACCGGCGAGAGGGGCTGTGAGAGACTGCCGTCGGAAGCGACTGCAAGAGCTCCCAATTGGGTCACCGTTGAGCCACCACTGAAGACGTTGCTGTAAACGATCAGGTTCGCTCCGCTCTCGTCAAACTGCCCCCACTGTCCCAGAAACAAGCTGAAGGGCGATCCTATCGTGTTCAGTATCCCAGTTGTCGTATCGAGCTTGAAGCCCTCGATGGGATTAAACCCGTTGGCCGCGTCGTTGATGCCGAACGAGTAGACAAACTCTCCCGCGCTCGAAGCCGGCTGCATCGCAATCGTCAACGGCGAGTACACCGTGATGATCGGTGAACCGAGCGCTTGCGTAATCGCTCCCGCGTTCGCCCCGCTCTGCTGAATATTGAAAACGTACAGATGGTTGTCATCGATACCGCTGAGCGACTTTGTGTTCCCGCTCGTTCCGATCAGATACTTCCCACTGGCGTCGCCCTGCAGTTGCCACATTGGGAACACGAAAGGACTGCCCGGTATGACCGTCAACGCACCGTTGGCCCCGATCGAATAGCCTAAGACATCCACTCCGGTGTGCCCGCCGGCGTCCTCGCAAACGTACAGATACTTCCCCAGCCCATCCGTGGTCAGATTCCCCGGCTCAACCGGAGCCGTCGTAATCGGAGACCCTACCTCCGTCAACGCGCCCGACGTGCTGTCGATCGCGAAGACATCAATTGCCTTTGCCCCGGTGTCTGCAATGAACAGGAACTTGCCCGCCGGATCGGTCGTCACGTTGTACTGATTGAAGGTCACCAGTGGGAGACTCAAACTCAACCCCACCGGGAACCCGCTCAACGTCGTGAGCGCCCCAGTCGTCGAGTCGATCGACCATCCGAAAATCTCATTCGTCGGTTCGAACATCGCATAAACGAACTTCTTCTGCACCACCACCATGCCCACGCCCGGGTCGTTGATCGGAATCACCGGCGCCGTGAAGCTGGAGATCGCCTGAAAAGTCCCGCCGGCTGTACTCAGAACAAAACCATCGACCGTGCCACCCTGGTCCACAGCATAGGTGTAAGCGGCCGCCGCTCCACCACCACCACCGCCTCCACCGCCGCCGCCTCCTCCACCGCCGCCAAAGCCTCCGCCCCCACCCGTGCAAACCGAACTGCCGAACTGGGCCTGCGGGCATCCCGGCGCGCCGCTGCAGTTCACCATCAACAGCGTCACCAGCATCACCAGCAGACTAAGTAGTACTCGGAGCAAAGTCTTCATGAACTGCCTCCACCTGAGCTTTCACGGATTGCGGACATCCTGGCTGCAAGCAATCAGGAGATGATCGTGTCTGCGGCAGTTGCCGTTGCTAAACCGCAGCATCGGCAACGAGGTCGTGAAAAACCTCTTACCCAGTCGCGATAGTAGGACGGAGGTAACATGATGGCAACGTTACGAATGTCACTGTCTTGTACGAATGTCATTGTCCTGGTCGTGCACGCAAAGTCCTGCTCACAAAAGTCAGCCGGCAATCCAAGCGGCGAAGCGGCGAAAGAACGCAGCCCGTCCCCGTTTTGTCCCGTAGAGCCTGCCCTGAGCTTGCCGAAGGGGACATCCGACAATGGCCCGGCGCTTCCAGCGCCGGGTAGCTAGCCAGGAGGGGAACCGCATCCCGTAGGGATGCCTGAAACGTCGCCGCGACCTCGACGCTCCTTACAATCGAGTCCCTCCGACGAATCCGCGAACTATACTCCGATTAGTATTGCGCCATGACCTCGAGGCCGTGCCTCCGAACGAAGTAACCACTCCCACTCCGCACGAAACTCCTCGCCACGCCGAAGATAACCTCGCGCAATTTCTTCCTCGTCGAAAACGACATTAAAATCTCGCAACCAACACTTCACCCAGTATTCATGCGGTCCGCACGCTATCACTCCGCGTGTCCACTCGACTCAAAACTGCGCCCACCGTACGCGCATGGTGACCATCGGACCTGAACATTCGTTTGCCTGGTAACCACACATTTCCCTTGCCTCGAAATTTGGAAGCTGACAACATGCAAATTGAAATCTCTGCGGAGGACTCTTTCCTGTGAAATGCACAAAGGTTCTGGCCACAATTCTTGCCGCCGTGTTGATCAGCTCAACTGGATGCGGCGTTTCCGACAGCATCAAATCGCTTTTGCTCACCTCGAGCGGGGCGAACAATAACGGCTTCTACAACCTCGCGGGCGCCGACTCGACCCTTCAATTGAAGGTTTTTGCGGTCTACCACAGCGGAAAGCTGATAGACGTGACCAATGACTCCAAGTTCTCCGCCGTCGTTGTCGGCAGCGACCAAGATGGGAACGCCATTCCGCCCTTTGGCCCCACCACGGTTCCCATCAACAAGACCGGATTGATGACCGCGATCGAGACCATCTGCACCTGGACGGACGCCACGGACAATACCAAGACGCCGCCCGCCCCTGCCAATCCGCCGATCTGGGAATACACCGGCTATTATCAGACCACCGCGACCTACAGAGAGTTCACGTCGCAACCCGTTGCTATTGGAGTCGGTTCGCTGGCCAGCAAGAACTCTCCCCTAGGCGGTTGCGGCCCGTCGTAGGCGAACCGAGGCGCGGCTTCCGTTGCCTCGCCCGTAATTACGAATTCTCCGTTCCAAAGTGCAGCCCCCTCCGCGGGCTGCACTTTGCTTTTGCGCTCGAGTTGTCCCGTCTAGACGCCCGCAATCATCGCAAGCAAGTCCCGTTCATGCTGAAGCGTAGCGGTTGCCCTCGCGAAGCGAAGGCAATCGAAGCATCCCTACCCCGCGCCGCCTGCGATCCCAACGCCGAAACCACGGTTCCTGGATTCTGCGCAAGCGGTCGAGCAAGCATCGGCCGAACGCCAGCCGCGTAAGCGGCGACATGTGAAAGCCCGGCACGGAAGTGCCGGGTGCGCGTAGGAAAGCTGTGTGAGTCCTGAAAGGACGGCACCGGTTCTCGACACTCTCCCTGTGCCGCATTCATTAGCCAGCCAGCCGCATGGTATAGGTGCGCGTAGGCGAACCGGAGATCAATCGATGATACGGAGGGTAAGAGATTTCAACCGCGGAGCCGCGAACAAATGGGAGAAATCAACACGGAAAGCGCGCCAGGCCCTAGAAGCCCTTGTTCCCGCTCGAAGGATTGAAATGCATGGTGAAGGAATATCCCGGAAGGCTTACTGGAACGGTGTAGTCTGCCGTCAAATACACTGCCGGCGCTCCTGGCGTTCCGATACGCTGCACCGTAACCTGCTCGGGCGCCAGCGGAAGCTCATGTTCCCGCGCCTTTTTCACCACGGCTTCGATTAGATCCTGGTCCGTAAGGTGCGGATTGACGCCGCCCATGACCGAAATCTGGCGTAAATCATCCGTAAAAGAATAGTTCGCCATCAAGATTGGAGCGATCTCGAACCCCGAATAAACGCAAGCCGCGATGACTAAGATCCCGAGAATTGCTTTAACTGTTCCCATGTCCCACAATCCGCTCTGCCCGGGACTCGAAACAACCTCATCCCGCCCGGCGGAGCAATCCCTGCAAATGTTCCACTACCGCCGAAATCGTAACATCGCGTACTTCCCGAGTCGAGCGTAGAACAACCTCCACTGTACCTTCGGTAACCTTCTTCCCGACCGTGACCCTAAACGGGATACCGACCAGATCCGCATCCTTGAACTTGACTCCCGGCCGCTCGTCCCGGTCATCCAGAATCACGTCGAATCCCGCCGCTTCCAGCCGCTTCGCAATGTCCTCGGCCGCGGTTCTTACCGCCTCGTCCTTCACATTGACCGGCGCTACCACCACCTCAAACGGCGCAATCGCCGCCGGCAGCCAGAACCCGTTCTCGTCGTTCCCCTGCTCCACCGCCGCCGTCAGGATGCGCTCAATCCCAATCCCATAGCTCCCCATGATCGGCGTAACTTCCTTGCCGTTCTTGTCCAGCACCCGCGCCCCCATCGACTCCGAATACCGATACCCCAGCTTGAAGATGTGCCCAATCTCCACCGCCGTATCGATCCGCAGCGCCTTCCCGCAATTCGGACAAGCCTCCCCCGCCGTCACCGCCCGCAGATCGGCATAAGCCGTCGGATGAAATTCTTTTCCTGGCGTCAAATTCTTCAGGTGATAGTCCTCTTTGTTCGCGCCTGCAATCAGGTTGGCTCGTCCCTCGAGAGCCTGATCGACGAAAAGCACAGGCTTGTCCGCGTCTTTCTTTCGATCCCTCGCCCACTCAATCCCGACTGGCCCCAAATATCCCGCAGGAGACTTGAACAACGCCTTGATTTCATTCTCGTCCATCGGCCGCGTCGCCCCGCCCACAGCGCCATTCAGCTTGGCCTCGTTCACCTGGTGATCCCCGCGCATCAGCACCACAATCCCACGCAGTTTGCTCTTGCCTGTCTTTTCATCCTTCTCTTCGGCCATCAGCGCCAGAGTCTTGATCTTGTTCTTCGGCGACACCCCCAGAAACCGCGCCACATCCTCAATCGTTTTCTGCCCCGGCGTATGCACTTCGAGCGGCTTCCCGTCGCCCTCCGCGGCCAGATCCGCAACCGCCTCCAGCTTCGAAGTCGCCTTCTCCATGTTCGCCGCGTAGTTACACCCGTCGCAGCTCACAATCTGATCTTCCCCTGCCGGAGTTCGCACCATGAACTCGTGCGATTCCTTCCCGCCCATCGCCCCCGAATCCGCCTCCACCACCATGTACTTCAACCCGCACCGATCAAAAATCCGCCGGTACGTCTCGTAGTGCTTCTTGTAGGAAACATCCAGCCCCGCCGCATCGATATCAAACGAGTACGCGTCCTTCATCATGAACTGCCGCACCCGCAGCAACCCCGACTTCGGCCGCGGCTCATCGCGAAACTTCGGCGCAATCTGGTACCAGATCTGCGGCAGCTGCTTGTAACTCCGCAGTTCTTTCAAGGCAATGGAGGTCATGACTTCCTCTTCGGTCATGCCCAGGCACATGTCGGCGCCCTTGCGGTCCTTTAACCGAAACAGGTTCTCGCCCATGAGTCCCCAGCGTCCCGACGCCTCCCAAATTTCCCGCGGATGCAGCGCCGGCAAATAAAACTCCTGCCCGATCTTGTCCATCTCCTGCCGCACGATCGCCATGATCTTGTTAAACGACCGGTTCCCCAAGAAGAGATACGAGTAAATCCCCGCCGCGAGCTGCCGGATATACCCCGCCCGCACCAGAAATTTATGCGAAGCCACCTCAGCGTCCGCCGGCGCCTCGCGCAATGTAGGAATAAACAGTTCAGACCATCGATGCATAAGTTTGTTGTTACCGCATCCCGAGTAGCAAGCCCCCAGACGCAGGCACAAGCCCGATTCGAAAGGGAATTGGTTATTGTAAATGATCGCTTCCGGAGACACTTGCGAACTCAAACCGCGGAATCATTTCGCGATCAATGTTGGTCAGGCAGTAGACACTAACCCTCCTCTTTGAAACTTCTAATCCGACAAGGCCCCTCAGGTGCCCTCAATACCGCGGACGTGTGATCAGGACGACTGGTCCTCAACGCACCGCAACCAAAGGGAGGCACTGTGAAGAAAGAGGGATTTTGTTCGGCTCTAGCTCTGATTATGCTTGGCCTATTATTTGGAACGCCCTTCGCCAGCGGCCAGGAAACATCTCTTTCTCATCCAGGCTCGAAGAACGCCGACCTTCCGAACGCGCCTTCGACAACGCAGTCGACTACGTGCACGGAGAACAACGGCAAACCGTGCCCGGCCTGGGTACACAAGCTTGTTGGCCAGTATCCGACTGCGCCCGAATCGCAATTCCAACCCTACCGGGTTGCCTCATCCGTGAACTTCTGGACGTACCGAGGCTGGCAAGATCCGCCCCTTCGAACCAACAAGCAAGTCTTCCGATCAAAAGCGTTTCTCGCAGCACACATCGGCGGAGCCATCGCGATGATCGTGGCCTGCCGCACAAAAAACTCTGGCGAAAATTGGGGATCCGAGGTGCCCGCGGTTGCCGCAGTATTCGGAATGGACTACCTGCAGTTCCGTTTTATTGGCGGCCCGAATGCCATTGGAGCCCCCGTCTACGAGATGATCCACTACGGCTTGGCGAGCGCGCGATGATGAACCGGTCAGCCGAGACTACTATGCCACCGGCACGCTGAGCTTCAGACTTGTCGGTGGCCACTCAGGGCGCACTATCCCGCCAGTTGCTTGAGAATCTCTTTCCCCAGCTTCTGCGCTTCCCCAAAAAACTTCTGGTACTCGACGAACAACCGGTTCAACTCCAGCGCCTTGTCCGTCGACGGATGTTTGCGCAAAATCATATCCCGCACATGCACCGGGTTCGGCAACGTGGCATCCTCAGTCAATTCTTCCAGCGCGGTATTGGGATCGTAGTGATACATGGGAGACTCTCGATTGAGAAATTTGGTAATTGAGTAATTGTGGAATTGAAAACCGACGCCAGGGCAGAACGGCCTCTCAATTACACAATTACCAAATTACACAATTACTCAATTCAAACCAGTTCCGTAGTCCACAGATCGTGCAAATGCACAATCCCTTCCAGTTTCCCACTCGCGTCCACCACCATCAAAGAAGTAATCTTCTTCTCTTCCATCAGAGCCAGCGCTGTCGCCGCAAATTCTCCACCGCCGATCGTCTTGGGATCGCGCGTCATCGCTTCCCCCGCCGTCAAATCCATTACATCTTTCCCGCGCTTCTCCAGCAGCCGCCGCAAATCCCCGTCACTGACGATCCCCACCAGCCTCTCGCCCTCCACCACCGCCGTCACCCCCAGCTTCTTCCGCGACATCTCGTAAATCACGTCAGGCATCTTCGTCTGCGGCGTCACACGCGGCAGAGCATCTCCCGAGTGCATCAGCGATTCCACCCGCGCCAACCGCTTGCCCAACTTCCCCCCGGGATGCAGATTGGCAAAGTCCTCTTCCTTAAACCCGCGCTTCTCACTCAAAGTCACCGCCAGCGCATCCCCCAATGCCAGCATCGTAGTAGTAGAAGCCGTCGGCGCCAGCCCGAGCGAGCAAGCCTCCTGCGCAATCGAACAATCCAAAGCCACCTCCGCCGCCGCCGCCAAAGTAGATATTGACGCGGGTGCCCCATCCTTGTCTCGCGGTTTTGGCGACACAGGGTGGGGATTTTGACTTTGATCTTTCCCAACACTTGCCCCACAAATCTCATCCCCAGTCATCGCAATCAGCGGCACCCGCAACCGCTTGATCGTCGCCAGCAACTGCAAAATCTCTTCCGTTTCACCCGAAGCCGACAACGCCAGCACCAAATCCCCCCGCACCACCATCCCCAAGTCCCCGTGCATCGCTTCTACCGGATGCATATACAACGCCGGAGTCCCCGTCGAACTCAACGTCGCCGCAATCTTCCGCGCAATCAGCCCGCTCTTCCCCATCCCGGTAACCACCACGCGCCCCGCACACGAAAACATCAAATCCACCGCGCGCTGAAACGCTCCCGCCATGGGCCCGGCAATGCGGTCCGCCAGCGCGCGCAAGGCCTCCGCCTCAATGCGCACCACGTTCTCGCCAGTATGTTTCATTCGTGAAAATCCGGAAGGATGGATGTTAGCACGCACATCCAATCGCAGAGACGTTGCTCGCAACGTCTTCTCTAACCACGCGCACGCAACCGAACCTGATTTGCGCTCTATCTCCAGGCGCTGCTCAGAAGTGATCGTCCCCCACCGGCGTCACCGGCGTCACCGGCTTCTGTCCCAGCACCGCCAACCCTCGCGCCTGAATCACCCGATCCCAGGGCCCCGCCTGCCAGTTATCCCGCGTCTTCCCCAGGTGCCTCCACGGCGGCAGAGCCAGCATCAGGTTGCGCCCCATCGAGTGCGCATAAGGTTCATACATCGACCGCAGCCTCGCCAGTTTTTCCCGGCCATACTCGTCGCTCCGCAGCCGCAGTCCAGCGGCGGCCAGCGCCTCGCGCAACCCAGCGAGCTGCTCCTCCGGCAACCGGTCTGCCGCCGTCGGATCGTATCTCGCATTCACCACCTGCGCCAGATCCACCGCCGCGTGTCGCGCCATCGCGAACGTCAACTTGGCCTGTCCCGGATGAACTCCCTCAATCCCGGTCAACACGAGCGAAGTCACATCCAGCATCGTAGTCAGCGCGCCCAGCCACGACTGGTTACTGTGTTGCGACCGAAAAAAACTCAGCACCGGATACGAAATATGACTCTCCAGCAACTCCCCCGCCCAGCGTTCCCAGTCCCGCAACACTTCATCGAGAACGCTCTGATCCACTCCCGGATCCTCCGACCTCCCCGCCAGCCGCAGCAGCAATTCCACCGCTGACGGGGGCGACCCCGCGCGCGCATCCAGCATGGAAATCTGAATCTCTCTCCGCGAAAACGACGCGTACACGACAGGAATATATCCAATCACCACGCCCAGAAATGCGAACCCCATCCCGGCTTCGAGCACCGAAAGTGCGCGCGCCGGGCCCGATGTCGGCACAATGTCGCCGTAGCCCAGAGTAAAAAAAGTCTCTCCGCTGTGATAAATAATCTTGCCGAACGTAAGCGGCTCGCGACTGAGTTGCTCGTGTCCCCCAATGCCGTACTGTATGAGAGCGAACCCCAGGATGAGTCCTGCGGCCCAGAAGCCGAGCAACAGGATCAGCGAAAGCGGCCCGAAGTATCCCAGAAAATTCTGCTGCCTCGAAGCCTTCCGAATACGCCGTGCCGCACCGCGCCATGGAATCCACGTCTGCCGGTAAAACCACGCCGTTAGCTTGAAGTGCCGCGTAACCCGTCGAGGCAAGACCACGGTCTCGAACGCATCCAGCAACACCACCCAGATAATGATGAGCCCGAAGATCGTCGCGACCACGCTGCCGTGCGAATTCATGGAAGTCAGACCCCGTAGATGCGGTGGAAAGGTTAACAGATTCTGAGTACGAGGGTGCCCCACCCTTCTCGCGTTCTTTGCGAGAGGGTGGGGGTTTTGATCTTCGCGTGATCTCAAGCGGTGGCTCGAGACGAAAGGGTTCTACTGCGGCTTGGCTGGCGTCTGCGCAGGCGGAGTCTGCGCCTGCCCCGCTGCCGGCTTCGCAGTCGTCGGCGCAGTGGTCGTCGGCTTCGCCGCCGGCTTCTTCTTCACCACCGGCTTCTTCGCCGGTTCATTGTCGTCGACCACAATTTTCTTCGGCGGTGCTGCCGGAATCGCCGCCTGCGCCGTCTTCAAATCGGTCCGCAGCCGCACAATCTCGGCTTCCTTCGCCGACGACAAACTCTCGATGCGCTCCGCCATCTGTTTCCGCGTGCCCTCAAACGAATTCAGATCATTCGCCAGTGCCTGCAGATCATCTTTCGATCCGAACGCGCCCGTATCTTCGACCACGCTCCCCAGCACCTCATACAAGGCATCAAGGTTGCGGTAGAGCTTGAAAGTCGCAGGCACGTCTTCCGGCGCCGCGCGCAACTGCGTGATGATTTCCGGCAGCGCCCCCTGCAGGTTACGCTGAATCGAGTCCACGTGCCCGAGCGCCTGCTTCTTCGAACCGTTGTCCGTCTTCCAGTGCTCAATCCGCAGCTTCACCAGATCGGCCTGCGCGTTCTTCGAGGTCGCCTCCAGTTGCGCCAGCAGTCCATTGAGCTGCGTGACCGACGAGTACGACACAGGCTCGCCCTGCCCCGCGGGCCTGCCCTGTGCCGAATACTCCTGATTCCCGAGAGCCGCCGGGCCCGCTTGGCCCAGCGCAGCCGCCGTCCACAATAGACCCGTCCACAATAGAGAAGAGAGACCGATGGAGAGAGGGAAAGTACGTTTCATTTTTTGGGGCGGTGGCGTTCGCGAAAACAGCATACTACAACGATGGCCCCTCTGTTGATCCGACGAATCCTGTACCTGGCCCCCACCTACAAGGAAACACGGCCCCGAACCCGGTTACAAAATGTCATCCTGAGCGGAGCACCAAGAAGGATCATCCCTAACCAAAAGGTCATCCTGAGCGGAGCGGGACGGCGAGCAAAGCGAGCCGCCCCGCGCAGTCGAAGAGCCTGCCCCGAGCGAAGCCGAGGGGATCCCTACTCTCCCGATGCCCCTAAACCCCGCTCTCCCATGCAACCCCGTGGCTCGCGTTTCTCTCCAACCCACAAAGAGGGATAATGAAAGAAAATCCCATTATGTCTCCACGCCATCTCCCGCGCCGGTCCATTACGCTGACGATCCTGGCGGCGATCCTCGCATCGCTGCTATCCCTCCCCGCCCTCGCCCAGGATCTCGCCCGCCGCCTCATCCTCAAAGACGGCTCCTACCAGTTGGTCACCAAATATGAACTCAAAGGCGACCGCGTCCGCTACATGAGCGCCGAGCGCGATGATTGGGAGGAGCTTCCCTCGTCCTTGGTCGACTGGCCCGCCACCGAGAAATACGAAAAAGACCGCGCTGCCGGAGCCTCCGTCCCAGAAGCCGCACAACTCGACAAGGAACTCGAACAGGAGCGTGAACTCGAGGAAGCGCAACTCCCCCAAGTCTCCCCCGGACTCCGCCTGCCCGAGAATTCAGGTGTCTTTCTGCTCGACAGTTTCCAGGGCGAGACCCAACTGGACGAAATCCCGCAAACCGCGGGCGACATAAACCGCAACACAAAAGGCAACATCTTCCGCGGTGCCATCAATCCCGTAGCCGGTGCCAAGCAGACCATCGAACTCGACGGCGCACACGCCACGGTCCAGTGCCACGTCACAGTACCTTCTATTTATCTGAATCCCGATCCCGCCCCCGGCCAGCCCGATCCACCCGCCGCCCCGAAAGAACGAGAGAAGGAGAAAGACGGCACCCGAGCCGCGCCGCAACCTCCGCAGTCGGCACCGCAGCAACCGGAGCAGCCGCAACAGGCCACCGTCCCCTTCGACCGTTTCCGCATCGTCCGCACAGAAGTCAAAGGTGGCAGGCGCATCGTCGGCGACGTCAAACGCGCCGTCACCGGCAAGGTCAGCCAGGATCAGCACTTCGTCAAGACCACCATCACTCGCGTCAGCGGAGGCTGGCTCAAAGTCACCCCCACCGAACCCCTCGCACCCGGAGAATATGCCCTGGTAGAAATGATGGGCAAAGAAGGCATGAACCTCTACGTCTGGGATTTCGGCGTCAACCCCAAATCCCCCGCCAACGCCAACCCCTGGAAGCCAGATGCCAAAGCCGCGGCCCCACCCCCAGCCAAACAAGATAATTAAGAGGTAATGAGGTAAGGGATGAGCGAAGAGGAAGTGGTCTGAGGTCCGAAGTCTGAGAACTGAGAACTGAGAACTGAGAACTGAGAACTGAGAACTGAATCTACTTCAACACTCCCCGCTGCGCAATCCCAATATTATCCCGCGTGGAGTTCTTCACCAGATACATCATCCCATCCGCCTGGCGGATCACATCATGCGCCGTGCGCGCATCATGCGGATAAGTCGCCAACCCAACCGAAGCGCGAATATTCAGATTCAATCCTTCTTCGCGGCAAAAACTACTGGCTCGCAACGCTTCCAGCAACCGTCTGGCCACCACCAGCGCCGAATCTTTCCCGGTCTGCGGCAGCAGCACCACAAATTCGTCCCCACCATAGCGGAACGCAAAGTCGATCAGCCGCAGCTGCGCCTTGATCAGATATCCAATCTCCGCCAGCAGCTTGCTCCCAATCAAATGTCCATGCGTGTCGTTGACCGTCTTGAAGTGATCGAGATCGATGAACAGCACGCTGAACTCGTATCCAAAGCGCGACGACCGGTAGACCTCGGTTTCCAGCGTCTTATAAAGATGTCGCGCGTTGTACAGCCCCGTGCAATCGTCGGTGATCGTCAGTTCCTGAATCTTCTCCACCCAGCGCGCATTCTCGATGGCGATGGCCGCGAAGTCGCTCAGCGATTGCAGGAAAAACAGTTCCGCATCGGTGAACTGTGACATATCCACGTTCACCAACTGGATCACTCCCAGCACCCGCAGCTTCGACCGCAGCGGCACGCAGATGACCGACTTCGTCTCCCACTTCGTGGCTTCGTCCACCCGGCTGGCAAAGAACGGGTCCGCGCTCACGTCCGGCACCACCCTCGCCTCTCCGTTTTTCGCCACCCATCCCGCAATCCCCTCGCCCACTTTCAGCCGGACATTCTTCAGCACTTCGGCCTTGTCGCCCACTGCAATCGCAAAATAGAGTTCGTCGTGCGCTTCGTCCACCATCAGCAGCGACCAGGTATCGGGGCGGAAATACTCCGCCATTTTTTCCATGATGGTTTGCAGAATGGAGTCGAGGTCCAGCGACGACGTGAGCGCTTTGGCCACATCGTGAAAAATCTTCAGCTCTTGGCTGTGGCGCGTCAATTGAGTGCCGGCCTCAGGCATGCAGAAATACCATTGTTCCTCGCTGGACGGGTGGTAGTTGAAAAATTATATTCGCCACTTTCGTACACGGGCAATGAACGTTGGTAACGGGTACCCCTAAAGCCAACGCCATCAACCGCTTCCCCCATCGACGGCTGACGTTTCCGAGCTAGCTAGGAATGAGAAACACCTCAGAAAACCTGAAGTTAGTCGCCCCGACGAACCCACGTAGCGGCGGACGCCTTCGTCCGCCCGCCGCCGCAATGGTGCCAGTTCGCGGAAACCCATGAGGGGCAGCCGCCTTCGGCCAGCTTGGCCTGAGCGAAGCCGAAGGGTCGAGCCAAGCTCGACAGTCCTATCCGTCAGTAACGCAAACGAGCCCGCTCGTCCCGTTGCTCTCGTCCCTTGCGAGACAGCCTGCCCTCAGCAAAGTCGAAGCGAGAGAAAAACCACGTCACGGATCTTCTCAGACAGTTTTTCCATTCCCAGTTGGCGTACTCTTAGTATGAACCTGAAGGATGAGCACCACCATGAATAAAACTTCGCTCCGCCCCCGCGCCCTGCCGCTGATCCTCTTTGCTGTCGCGCTATCTCTCTCGGCCTTTGCGCAAACCCCCACCGCCCCCGACCCCAAGGCCGTCCCTGTCCTCGATGGCGCAGCCGGCCCCTGCACCGCCGACTTCACCATCACCGACGCCGCCGGCGCTCCCGTCTACGCCGCCAAAATCAAGGTTCATATCGCCTACCGTTTCGGTAGCTTTCATAAGCTCGATCTCGAACTCGCCACCAACGCCGACGGCAAAGCCCGCCTCATCGGCCTCCCCGAGCGCGTCAAGCGCGGCCTGACTTTCCAGGCCTCGGAAGGCGACCGCACCGGCGAAGCCTTCGACGACCCCGCCGAAACCTGCAAAGCCCAATTCACCATCGCCCTGAAAAAAGAGCCCACGTAGCCGCGGACGCCTCCGTCCGCCGGCACCCAGGCCCCTAAAGGAAAGACCCAACACCCAAATCCAAATGAAGTCCTTCGTGATCCTTCGTGCCCTTCGTGGTTATCGCTTTTCTCTTCCAGCGTCAAATCGAACCCCACTTCGTTACCCCGATAGCCGGTCGCCGATCGCCCCATCCCGCGCGCCCTTCTCTCGAGAAGTGGGTAAGTTCCAAACAAATTCACGACTGAGCCCGCAACTTTCCCCCCAGCGTGGGGTTGTTCATAACTCGACATCTAAGAAATGAACCCGTAATCTCGACCAGGCCCGATCCACCCTCACTTAAGGAGAATCACCATGAACCGCACTTTCTCAGGACCCCAGCGAATTCGCCGAACGATTCTCAAGCCTGCCGCCATCCTTACGCTTGTCGTTGTCGGCCTTGCCATTTCTTCTTCTGCCCAGGCGTTCCAGACTCTGGCCAACTTCAATGACACCGACGGCTACGGTCCCGCCGCCGCGCTGGTGCAAGGCGTGGACGGAAACCTCTACGGCACGACCGGCAGCGGTGGAACGCAGAACTCCGGCGTGATCTTCAAAGTGTCTCCAACGGGTACGCTGACGCTGCTGCAGTCACTTTGCACAAGAACCAATTGTTTGACCGGTGCCAACCCCGCCAGCGCGCTTGTCCTCGCTTCCAGCGGCGTCTGGTTTGGCGTCGCCGGCGGCGGCGGCTTGCATTTTACCGGCACAATTTTTCAATCGACGGACGGTCCCAGGTTCCGCTCCGACTACAGCTTTTGCTCGCAGATCAACTGCTCTGACGGCGAAAACCCCACCGGATTGATCCAGGGAGCAGACCTGAACTTCTACGGCGCCACATTTAACGGCGGCGCGTTCAACTTCGGTGAAGTTTTCGTGATGCAGCCACACGGCCAAACACCCACCAACCTCCACAGCTTCTGCGCGGAGCCCGGCTGCACCGACGGAGCGGCTCCGGCTGCTCCTCCGATTCAGGCGGCCGATGGAAATTTCTACGGGACAACCTATGGCGGCGGCGTCAACGACAACGGCGTGATTTACGAACTGACGCCCGGCGGTGTTCTCACCACGCTCTATACATTTTGCTCACAAACGAACTGTGCCGACGGAGGCAAACCCGTCGCACGGCTGGTGCAGGCTTCGAACGGCTACTTCTACGGAATCACTTCGACGGGCGGGGCCAACGGCTCCGGGACCATCTTCCGGATCACGTCCGCCGGCGTCCTGACCACGCTGCACAACTTCTGCGCGCAGACCAACTGCCTCGACGGAGGATCGTCAAACGCCGAGCTGATCCAGGCCAACGATGGCAACTTCTATGGCGTCACTCAATCGGGAGGAGCTCATAACGCGGGGATCATCTTCCAGATGGCCCCCGGCGGTTCGTTCGTCGTGCGCCACAATTTCAACGTGCACACAGGCGCTTTCCCGGAAGGCGCATTGGTCCAAGCCACGGACGGCAAGCTCTACGGCACCAACGCAGGCGGTGGACTCCAAGTCGCGGAGTGCTCCGCCAGTTCGGGTTGCGGCAGCATCTTTAGTTTCGACTTGGGACTGGCCCCCTTTGTGAAGACTGTTCGCTCCTGGGCGAAGTCCGGAATGACAATCGTAATTTACGGCACCGATCTGAGCGGAACCACCAGCGTGATCTTCAACGGTACGCCGGCGACGAGTTTCAACGTCGTCTCGCCGACCGAAGTCGAGGCTACCGTCCCTGCGGGCGCAACCTCCGGCACGATTCAGGTCGTCACCCCCAGCGGCACGCTTTCAACGCTCAGCGAATTTCACATCAGGTCGTGATCATCCCTGAGGGTAAGGTCCGAAGGCCCTCCGGCAAGATAAAATGTGGGGACAGCCGCCCTCGGCTGTCCCGTCGAGCAAAGCTCGACAGTTTTTCTCAGGCAACACCACGACATCCTGAGGTGCGGCCCTCGCCCCCACGTTACCTCGTCCCTGACCCGATGGCGCTAGCGTGCCCCCCGTTCTTATCCTATGATGATCGCGTCAGTCCTCATCCAAACCCCGTGGGCACCTTCGGAGATAAATTCCGCAAGCAGCGCGAGAAGAAAGGCATCTCGCTCGATGACGTTTCCAACGTCACCAAGATCGGCTCGCGCATGCTCCAGGCCATCGAAGAAGAACACTTCGACCGCCTTCCCGGAGGCGTCTTCAACAAGGGATTCATTCGCGCCTACGCCAAGCATCTCGGACTGAACGACGAAGAAGCCGTCAACGACTACCTCGCCTGCCTGCGCCAGGCGCAGATCGACGCCCTTGAGGATTGGGAACCCGCGCGCCCGGGCCAAACTCGCCCCGCGCCGCCCGAAAAGCGCCCTCTCGCCCCCTACACCAAGCCAACTCTGAAGGCGCAGAGTTCAACCGACGTCGAAGAACTCCCTGAACTGCAACTGCCGCGCTCCGAGCACGTTCGCCCGCCGCAGAACAAATATCTGAGCGGACGAAAGACCGACATCCCCTGGAGACTTCTTGCCGCCGCCGCTCTCGTCCTCATCCTTGCCATAGTCCTGTGGACTCGCCACTCGCGCAGCCCCCGACGGGAAGCAGTCGCCGCGCCAGTCACGCAGTCCGCAACCGCCCCAGTCACCACCAGCGTTCCCGTTCTCGCAACCGCAAATCAGACCTCGCCCGCGCGCCCCGCTGGCAATACATCACCCTCGTCACGCCCGTCCACTCCCGGCACGCAGCAGCCGCCACCCGCGCAGCGGCAGATGGCAGCTCACTCCCCCGCTCTCACCCCTGCGCAGCCGACGGCTAACGCCCCAACAACTAGCACGACGACCCAATCGCCCGGATCCGCAAATCCGACGCCACCGGTAAAGCCAGCAGCAACCCTGACCCTCGTGATCCGCGCCTCCGAAAACTCCTGGATCTCCGTCACCGCCGATGGCCAACTGATCAGCCAGGAGACGCTGATCGCCCCGGCGCACACCTCGTTTCGCGCCAGCCGCGAAATCAGCGTGAAGGTGGGAAACGCGGCGGGCGTCACGTTCTTATGGAATGGAAAAGAAATTCCCGCGCAAGGCACGGAGGCCGAAGCCAAGACACTCGTCTTCGATTCAAACGGCCTACGCTCCCCGCAGCCCGTTGCAGCCCAACCCGCCACCGCGCCATAAACGAACAAAAACTTCAAGGGGGATCAAGTGGCCTTGATCCCCCGAGTCGCTGGTGCATTCTGAAGCAGCGCTTAGTTATCGTTCAGGATGTTGCCGATATTCACTCCCAGCGTGCACGAGACCTGGAGGTCCTTCACCGGAAACGGCAGTCTGAGGTTGGTGTTTTTCCCATCCGGCACCAGGACCGTGCCTCCCAGGTTGGGCGACGCCGTGTAGCCCACGCTCACCGTCACCGTCACCGGTCCTGCCGTTACCGATGTCTGCGCTCCCGTAGGACCGGCGGTCACCGGACCAATCTTCACAGTGGGCATCGATGGCCCCGAATCGGTCGGCGCGCCGGGAGCTTTCAGAATCCCCCATTGTTCCAGGGTCGGGTGATCCGGCACCCGCGGCCCTTTGGCGGTTTTCTGATCCACCGGCCTCGGTCCCACGTCCTTGATATCCGGACCTTTCGGATCTCTCGTCGGCGCATCCGAAGGCAGCTTGCATGGGCACGTTCCATCCAGCCCCGAGGGATCCACCATGTTGATGGGGTCGTTCAGCACATATCCGTACAGGTTCGTATCGCCGCCATCGAAGCGGATCGGATCTTTCGCCGTCCAGCGTCCGGCGGAAGCGTCATACTCGCGCGCTCCGAAATGCACCAGCTTCGTATCCGCGTCATACAATCCGCCGGCAAATCCGAACGGCTGGAATCCTGGATCCGTGTCGTTGATGACGTTGCCAAATTCGTCATAATCCATGCGCTGCGCGATGACGCCGGTCGATGCATTCACCACCAGCCGCGGGCTCCCCAGATGATCGGAGAAAATGCGATACGTCACGCCTCCCGCGATCATGTAGTTCGGCGCGCCGCTGTGGCCGCCATACACAAACTGGCTCACAACCTGATTGTTGGCATCGAGCTGCGCCACCAGATACGGGCCGTCGTAGAGATATCCCGCCGTCACCACGCCGTTGACCTTCTTTCCGACGCGATTGCCCTCGGCGTCCACGATGTAGCTGAGCGCCGACCCGCTCGGCAGCGTAACCGCCTGAAGGTTTTCCATGGCGTCGAACTGATAAGTCGTGGTCTGCGAACCCAAGGTCTTGGTCGCCAGCTCGCCGTTCGCCGCGTAGGTGTAGGCCGCCGAGCCATAAGTCAACAGCCGGTCCTGCGCATCGTAAGTCGCGCTCACGGTGCCGCCGGGGGTCTTCGCAGACGTGCGGTTCGAGTTGTGATCGTAGCCGTAAGTGCTGACGGTGGTGGATCCCTTGTTCACTCCCGTCAGCCGTCCCGTCTTGTCGAAGCTGTAGCTGTAGACAGTCGTCGCTCCGCCGATCGTCTCCGTCAGCCCGCTCACGCGCCCGACTTTGTCGCGCGTGTAAGTTACGCCATAGAGAATCGTCGAGTTGAACTGCGCCGTGTAGCTGCTCCGCTCGCCAAACGTGCTGTACGAAATGCTGTCGGTCGTCGAACCCAGCGTTCCGCCTGTATAAAGCCCGGTCGAGGCCATGCGCGCCAGCGTCATCGATCCAGCTTTGGTCAGGAGGCCGTCTTTGTCGTAGCCGAGCGTGATATTCGATCCCCCGGTCACGCCCTGCGACGACTCCCAGAAATTGTTGTTGAAAGCACGCGTCACCGTTCCCGCGACGGCTCCGGTCCACACCGCCCGCGTCGGCAATGATCCGTTGTAGGAGTACGCAATCGTCTCCCCGCCGGAAACCGCCGCCTTCGACAGATTGCCGGTGGTCGCGCTGTAGCCATAACTGATCGTCGCCGTCGGCAGCACGATCGAACTCAACCGTCCCGCCGAGTCGAATTTGTCAGTAACAATCGCTCCGTCCGGCCGCGTGATCTTCGTCACATCGCCATCCGCATTGTAGGAATACGTCGTAGCGCCCGTCCCGCTCAAAACGGGCGGCGTATACGCTGTCGGCAGATTCACCGGCGAGTACGAATACCCATGCGAAGGCTGCCCCGAAGGCAGCACCGATTTCAGATTTCCATTCGCATCGTACGCGTACTTGATCACTCGCCCGTCTTCCATCGTCGTGCTCAACAGGTTTCCCGCCGCGTCATAGCTATAGCTTCGCGACACGTTCAGCGGATTCATCGTGCTGGCCAGGTTTCCGTTCGCGTCATAGGTGAGGGTCGTCGTTCTCGTTCCTTGCGTGACCGACGCAATACGCCCAAGGCTGTCATAACTCAGCGCCGTCGCCGTGAGGCTGCCCACCTGCACGCTGGTCGGACGCTCCTGCGCATCCACAATGATCGTCGTCATCCGGCCCACCGGAGTCTTCGTCACCAGGCTGTGAGTCGACGCGGTGAAGGTTGACGTGAACAGGCGCCCGTTGATGTTCGTGGTCTCGGTCTCGCTGGTCAGGCTCAACGGATCGCCCACCGTCCCTAGCGTCGCGCTGCGCGACTGCGTGATCGATTGTGTCAGATTGCCGCGCGTGATCGACGCGCTCGTTGTCACCGGCACCTGCATCCCCCATCGCGGATCGGGCCCCGTCGTTCTCGTGGACGACGATCCCGTCGGATAGGTCGCGTTGTCGGTGACTTGTCCGTCCTGCTGCGTCTGCGTTTCGGTGGCATTCAGTCCGTCCGGCCAGGTTGTGGTGGAAGACTGGCTCGTCTGCGTCGCCGTCGACGCAAACGTCACGGCATACGTGCTCTTCCGCCCCGCCCCCGTCGTGTTCAGCACTGAGTATCCGTTCGCCGAGTTGGTGCGCGCCAGCGTGACCGATCCGCCCGCCGGATCGGCGTGCTTGGTCAGCATCCCCAGGCTGTCGTAGGTGTAGGTATAAACGCGTCCATTCGGATCCGTCAGGCTCGCCAGCAATCCGTACGCGCTGTTGACCAGCGTCGTCGAATGCCCCGCCGGATCGGTGATCTTGCTCAGATATCCATTGCCGTCGAGCGCCAGCGTCGTCTTCTGCCCATGGGGAGAAGTAATCGACAGCGGCTTGCCATTCGCATCGCGATCCACGGTCGTGACGTTCCCGCTTCCATCGGTCACGCTGATCAGCCGGTTCTGCGAGTCATAGCCAAACGTATACTTCACCGCGCCCATCAGGCCGGTCAGCGTCTGCAGGTGCATGCCCTTGGCGTTGAACACATAAACTTCCGATCCATCCTCAGACGCGATCAGATAGTTCCCGTTCGACAAAACCGCCGCCTGCACTTCGGCGTCACTGCGGCTGGTGCCATCGCCGAAAAACACCGCCTTGGGTACGACTGAATACGGCGTGCAGCTTCCGCCCGCGCAATATCCCAGCAGCAGCGGCTCGAACACATGATGCACGCTGATCGTCCATCCCCCAAGGTTCTGCGCATCTTTCAGCGCGAACAGGTCGGCGCCGGCGTGGCCGGGCACGCGGCTGCTCTCGTAATGCAGAAATAAAGGTGTGCCAACCACGCCCACATCCTCCCCAAGAATCTGGCTGCGCGGACTGATCGTTGATCCCGTTGCCGGATAGTCGCTCTGGTGGCAGTGGTCGCAGTCATCGTCGGGCCCTGGAGAAAACATCCAATCGATTTCCCATGGCACATCCACCAGCGACCCCTGCCCGTTGTGGAACGCAAGCGCGGCGAAGTTCGCCGTTCCCCACACCATCGCTGCTCCTGCAGGAAGCGGCAGCGGATTCAGCGTCGCACCGCCGCTCAAAGGTCCCCAAGTAATATCTTCGGCGGTAGAGGTGGTACCGTTGGTGTACGTCCCCATCGTCGAGTCGAACGCCCCAAACCCATACTCCGCCGAAATTGGAGTAATCGCAAACGAAGCATTCGCCCCAGTCGAGTCCCCCGGCCCGGAGGAATTCCATCTGATGTTCGTGTCGATGTTCACCAGGCTGTCGTTGACGTTCGATGTACTCTTCATCGCGCCAATTCCCTGCACTGGAACCGCCATAAAACTGCAACTGCCCGGGATCAGTTGCGGCATCTTGGCATTTACCTGCGCGTTCTGATTCACCGTCTCGGTGATGTCATCAAAGTTGCCCGTCCCATTGCCACTCAAAATGACCACACCAATGGCATTCTGCGCCGTAGCCCAAGGCGCCGGACACCCCTGCCCCCAAGCCGGCGCAAAAGACAAAAGTGCAAAAAACAACACTCCCACCCAGCGCCAGGCTCCAAGCCCTCTGCCTCTGTGCTCCTCAGAAATGAACGGTGATTGGATCTCTCCGGCGCCCATATCTCCTCCACAGGAGCGCGGACCTCAGTCCAACTCCTGCCAAGACATGTGAAAAATCAGGTCAAATTGGCTCAGGAATATTGGCTCAGGAATAAATGAAGAGTGCGGAGCCGGGTGCCCCATGTCTCGCGCCTTTTGCGAGACGTGGGGATTTTCGTGGACCGGCGGGTGGCCCAGGCTTCTGATTTCGCGGGCACGACCAAGACCGTGGGTGCCCCGTCCTTCGCGTTCTTTGCGAAGGGCGGGAACTGGAATGTTTGCGGTAACGGAGGCTGCCCGAGGACAATACGGGGCCGGACAATACGGGGACAGACGGGACGTTCACCAGTCTAAAGCTCAGGCAATAAGCGGCCGCCCCACTGAACCCCCGTTCCCGCCCTTCTACCTCCTCATTTCCGCTATTGAATTCACCCTCAAGCCTTTAGCGCCAAAACCATTGCGCCTCCAGGGGGCCTCTGGTAGCCTTTCCTAGGACTTCCCTTCGATGCGTCGCCCAGTCGCGGCCATGTGGATTTCCGCTGGCCCCCAGATCCAGAGTCCATAGTTTTCCCGCAGTAACACGTGCAATAAAAAAGACACGTGCAATTTAAGGAGACACATAACTTGGCAGCAAAGAACCGTTATTTATTCACCTCCGAATCTGTGACCGAAGGCCATCCCGATAAGATCGCCGACCAGATTTCCGACGCCATCCTCGACGCCTGCCTCACCGAAGATTCCTTCAGCCGCGTCGCCTGCGAAACCCTCACCGCCACCGGCCTGGTCGTCATCGCCGGAGAAATCACCACCAAAGCCTACGTCGATTTCCAGACCGTAGTCCGCGGCACCGTCGCCTCCATCGGATACGACAACGCCCTCTACGGCTTCGACGCCAACACCTGCGCCGTCATCTCCAGCATCAACAAACAGTCCGGCGACATCGCCATGGGCGTAGACACCGGCGGCGCCGGCGACCAGGGAATGATGTTTGGGTATGCGGTTAATGAGAATGAGGAGTTGATGCCGGCTCCTATTTCGTTGGCGCACAAGTTGACCATGCGGCTCTCGCAGGTTCGCAAGAATGGAACGCTTCCCTTCCTTCGTCCCGATGGAAAATCTCAAGTTACCATTGAATATGATGCGAAGGGGAAAGTGCTTCGCCTCGATGCGGTCGTCGTCTCGACGCAGCACTCCGAGACTGTGGCCAATGACGAATTGCGCGCGGGGATTCTGAAGCATGTGATCCAGGCAGTGATCCCGCCGCAGTTGCTGGATGAAGACACCAAGTATCACATCAATCCCACGGGACGGTTCGTCATCGGTGGGCCGATGGGCGATACCGGGCTGACTGGACGCAAGATCATCGTCGACACGTACGGCGGGATGGGGCGTCACGGCGGCGGAGCGTTCAGCGGAAAAGATCCGACGAAGGTGGACCGCTCGGCGGCTTACATGGCGCGGCACATTGCGAAGAACATTGTGGCCGGCGGACTGGCTGAGCGCTGCGAAGTGCAGCTCGCATACGCCATTGGCGTGGCCGATCCGGTCAGCGTGCTGGTGGAAACGTTCGGCACGGCGAAGGTTGATCCGGAAATCATTCCGGACCTGGTGCGGTCGCACTTCAAGCTCACGCCGCGCGGGATCATCGAGTCGCTCAATTTGCGGCGGCCGATTTACAAGAAGACCGCGTCTTACGGTCACTTCGGGCGCAGCGACGCCGACTTCACGTGGGAAGCAACCGACAAAGCGGCCAAGTTGGCCAGCGACGCCGGGTTGCGGACGCACGTAGGGCACGCAGTTCGCAAGTAACGGCGAAAACCTTGAACCACAAAGGACACGAAGGACCACAAAGGAAAGCGATTTTCCCTTCGTGAACCGGAGCCTGCCCTGAGCGAGGTCGAAGGGTGACCTTCGTGGTTATCGATTTTTGTCAGGAACCAAAGTGCCATTCTGGGCGTGGGCCGAAAGGCTTATCCCAGACGGGCAATTGGGTAACCTGACCAGAGCGGCAAGTTCGTGTATTCTGCGAAGAGAATTGTGGGCTAACGTCTTCAACAGAAATCAAACTATTTTTTCTGCGCTTTAAGCGCGCCACACAGGAGAGGCATGTCAACAACAGCTGTCAATTGCGACATCAAGAACGTAGAACTGGCCGACTTGGGGAAGAAGCGCATTGAGTGGGCGAACCAGTCCATGAAAGTGCTGCAGATTATCCGCAAGGAGTTCATCAAGAATCAGCCCCTGAAGGGCATCCGGATTTCCGCCTGCCTGCACGTCACGGCCGAGACCGCGAACCTGGGCATCTGCCTGCGCGATGGCGGCGCCGAAGTTGTTCTGTGCGCCTCGAACCCGCTGTCAACTCAGGA
>JADGNQ010000009.1 GCA_017883385.1 Candidatus Sulfotelmatobacter sp. | reverse complement strand
TTGCCTGCAAGAAACGACGCCCCGCGATACACCGAGTCTCCGTTCACCCCCTCGAAAATATGTTCGAGGATGGAAGTGGAAACCATGGGATCGAAAATGATCGGCACTTGAGCCGTCTTCACCTTGCGTGCGCCCAGACGCCGCAGAGTCCGTTCGGCGGCAATCTTGCCAACGTGCTCCGGCGCATCCAGCTTCGTCAGCGTCCGCGCCACCGAGTACCAGTAATCGCGCTGCATCGCGCCTTCTGGGGTCTGCGCGATGGGCACGGCGGCTACAGAGCAATAAGACCGCCGGTACTCGCCGACAAAGCCGTGAGAATTTGCCAGAACCTTGTGGCCGGTGGCGGCGTCGAACGATCCACCTTCAGAATTCTTGATGCGCGGATCAAAATCGAGTGCAGCCTTTTCCGCGCGACGCGCGTAGTCAATGCGATCCGGGCCCGGGAGCGAGTAAACATCTTCGTGGTAAAGAGCAAGATCGCCGGAGAGCGACCCGAGTTGCGACGCCTCGGGAATTCCGCCGAACGGATCCTCAGACGTGATCTTGGCCAGCTCGAGCGCCGACTTCACCATGCGGTCGAGCCCCGCGCGTGAAAAATCGCTCGAGTACGTGCTGGCAGCACGCTGTCCGAAGAAAACCCGCACACCGATGGATTTCGATCCAGATTCTTTCAGAGTTTCGACTTGGCCTAGGCGGACTAGGGTAGAGAATTCGTCGCCTTCGCGGACTACGCACTCTGCGGCCGTCGCCCCGCCGGCCATGGCGCGTCGGACAATATCCTGGGCGATATCTTTCAGGTTGGTTTCGGGTTTCGCGGGTTTCGTTTCGAGTTGCGCTGGGGTCATAGAAAATCTTTAACCACAAAGGGCACGAAGGAACACGAAGGAAAGCAAGTGCATGAGTCCTTCGCTTCGCTCAGGATGACAGACTCTTGAATATCCGTGAGATCCGTGGCAAACGAATTTTACTGCATGAATCCGCCGGGATCTTTCCTCGCCGTCCCGCCCACGGTCAGCCGATCAATCTTCAGCGTCGGAATCCCCACGCCCACCGGCACGGCCTGTCCGTCTTTCCCGCAAGTGCCGACGCCTTCGTCGAGTTTCAGATCGTTGCCCACCATCGAAACCCGCGTCAGCACGTCCGGCCCGTTTCCGATCAGCGTCGCGCCCTTGATCGGCGCGGTGATCTGGCCGTCTTCAATCATGTACGCCTCAGAGGCGGAGAAGACGAACTTTCCGTTGGTGATGTCCACCTGGCCGCCCCCGAAGTTCACCGCATAAATGCCACGCTTCACCGAGCGAATAATATCTTCCGGATTATCCTGCCCCGCCAGCATGTAAGTATTGGTCATGCGAGGCATGGGAATGTGCTCGTAGCTTTCGCGGCGTCCATTGCCGGTGTCGGCAATTCCCATCAGCCGCGAAGACAGCTTGTCGCTGAGATATCCCTTGAGAATTCCATTTTCGATGAGCACGGTCTCCTGGGTAGGCTCGCCTTCATCGTCCACGTTGAGCGACCCGCGCCGCCAGGGCATGGTCCCGTTGTCGACCACCGTGCACTTTTCGCTGGCTACGCGCTTGCCAATCAGCCCTGCAAACGCTGAAGTTTTCTTGCGGTTGAAGTCCGCTTCCAATCCGTGTCCCACAGCCTCGTGCAGTAGAACTCCCGGCCATCCTGGGCCCAAGACCACTTCCATCTCGCCCGCCGGAGCCTCGCGCGCGTCGAGTTGCAAAATCGCCTGCCGCGCCGATTCCCGGGCGAAATGCTCCGGAGTCTTCTCCCCGAAGAAGAAATCAAGCGCGACCCGCCCGCCACCGCCAGAAGTCCCGCGGGCAGAATTACCCTCGGTCTTGGCGATGCACGACACGTTCATGCGCGCCAGCGGCTGCGAGTCTTCCGCGAACGTTCCATCCGACCCCACCACCAGAATATTCCGTAGTTCGTCGGCATAGCCGGCCCGCACTTCCTGAATTCGCGGATCATAAGCGCGTGCCGACTTGTCGGCCCGCATCACCAGTTCAACCTTGGCACTGATTTCCGCGTCCACCGAGGGCAGCGTCACAGGATACAGACTGCGCGCCGCCGCCTTCTGAAAGCCGGCAACGGTAGTTTTCGCCGGAGCACTGGCTATCAGCGCCGCCGTCCGCGCCGCATGCAGGATGCGATTCGCGGAAAGGTCGTCAGTATAGGCGTAGCCAGTCCGCTCCCCAGAAACCACCCGCACCCCGCAGCCCACGGAAATGCCCTGCGAGGCCGACTTCACCATCGACTCGTCCACCATCAGCGAGGTCGACGAAAGATATTCGAAGTAGAGATCGGCGTAATCGCCGCCAGCCGAAAGCGCGGCTCCAAGGTAGTGTTCCAGATCGCGCTCGGTCAGCCCGTAATGCTCGAAGAAGAACCGTTGTTTATCCAGAGGTTGTTTATCCACGTGATTTAGATGCTGCTGAGTTCAGACAGGACTCGTCAGCAAGCCACCCCATTTAAACCGGTCTCCCAAATGACTTTGGGACGGGCACGGCTTCTAGCTGTGCCGTTAGTCCTACAAAATGTCAGGGCATTAACCCCTGAGGCAGGACACACCATTTGTCGCCGGTCCCTTTATTATCCCACAGGGGAATCCGATCCGGCCCACCCCCGCCATATCTTCCACACTCCACCCCGATGACGATGGTCACTCGTCACAGACACCGCCTCTCCGAATGTGAACAATTCCAGTCGTGAGCCCAGACGCCCTAACCCAAACCGTGCAGGACTTCCTCAGCGAGGCCTCGGGAGCGGTCGTGCTCGAGGACGGCGCCGTTGCCTTTGATCTAGGCCGCTCCAAGTACTCGATTTCCGGGGAGTACAACAAATGCCTGCTCCACCTGTGGTCAGCGGAGCGCAACACCGTCCGCCGCGTGATCGACGCCGAGGTGAAGAATGGCACCCTGCGTCTGGCGGTGCAACGCCTGGGCCAGTCGCGCCCGACCAAGCTCGAGATTTGTCGTGAACGCGACCGCCGGACGCCCTCTGCCAGAAAGCTGGCTCGGGCCAGCTACGAGCAAAAGCTGCGCCATACACTCGAGCGCCACTTCCCCGGCTTCGCCATCACCCGTCTCACGACCGGCGTCGACCTGGAGAAGTCTTTCGGCCCAATCTATGCGCGGGGCCTGCTGCGGCAGGGCCAGTCGGCCTTCGCGGTTCTGGGAGTCAATGCCTCAGAAACCCAGGCTTCCATCGACGCAGCCCTCACCTTCGGCATCCTCTGGCTCGACGTGTGCCGTCAGTCCCAGCCCGGCAAGTTCCTGGTCGAAGGCCTCAACCTGTTTGTGCCTCACGGATGTTCCGCGCTGGTCCGCGAGCGCATGGCCAACCTGAACCGGGCCGCCGCCAAGTGGACTCTGTTTGAACTGGACGAGCGTCACGACTGCTTGGTGGAGATCGACTGCTCCGACCGCGGCAACGTCGCCACGCGCCTCGTACACGCGACCAACGACACCGCCGCGCTCGAGAGGTTTGCCGAGTCCATCGCCAAAATCAGGACGATCCTGCCCAACTGCGAGATCGCCGTTCTTTCGGCCGCAGAACTCGCCTTTCGCTGGCGCGGTCTGGAGTTTGCCCGGGCCCGCATGGACGCTGAGGCCACGACCTTCCGCAGCAAGCAAGAGATCGTCTTTGGCGTCGGCGCCGAAGAGCGGATCCTCGATCACCGCAATTGGGCCTTCTTTCTGCAGTTGCTCACCGCTGTGCGTGACACTCGCCATCCCTACGGCCCGCGCCAGCACCCGCTGTTTCGCATGCATCCCGAGCGCTGGCTCGAGTCCCTGGTAGTAGCCGATGTCAGCGTTGTCGACGAGCGCCTGGAACCACAGTCGCAGTATTCGCAAGTCCCCGCATTTTCTGCCGCGGACCGCGCCATGCTTGACGTTCTAACCACCACGCGCGACGGTCGGCTGGCAGTGGTAGAACTCAAGGCCGACGAAGATATCCACCTGCCACTGCAGGGGCTGGACTACTGGTCGAGGGTGGAATGGCATCACAGTCGCGGAGAATTCCCCCACTTCGGATACTTCCCCGACCGCGAACTGTCACCCGAGAAGCCCCTTCTCTATCTCGTGGCGCCGGCCTTCCACGTTCATCCCGCAACGGACATCCTCTTGCGCTATATCTCTCCAGAAATTCAATGGGAGTTCGTGGGCATTGACGAGCACTGGCGAGAAGGAGTAAAAGTCGTGTTCCGGAAGCGCCCTGAGACTAAGCGTGGAATCGAACTGGCCGCCCGCGTCGCAAGTTGAGGCCGAACCTCTCCCTCGTCCCGGATTCCTTCTTCAGCGGGTCCACGATCTCTATCGAGATCAATTCCGTCGGTGGTTTGCCATAATGGCGCCAACCTCGGTGTTGGCCACGATTGTTGTCTTGTTGTCAGACCAATGGGCCACCGCAATCCTCCGGAGCATCCCGCGAGGCGAGACGCGTTATCGCTTCGGTGAAGTCGTTGAGGGATTGGCGTTACGCTTCGGAGGCTTCTTCGTCAGTTGGTTTCTCGGCTGTTTCGCGTTGGCAGCAGTTGCAACCGTCGTGAACGGTTTGGAAGAGGACGACCCCGACATAGCTTGGAAGCACGACAGCCATCAGCGTGCGCGTGAGCATTTTGGAGTTCTTCTTCTCGCGGCCATGATTACGTTTTGTGCTTTCGGGGCAGGCTTGGCTGTGGCCGAGTTTGTTCAGCTTGCCGCAGCCAAGCTGATCGGCTGGGCACACTTTTCACGATCTATCTGGCCTGCGACGGTAACCGGTGTTGTCGTGGTCGCCAGCATCGTCAGTTGGCTCGGAACCGCTATTCCAATCATCCTCCGAGGAAAGATCTCGGCCGGGGCAGCGCTGAAGAGAAGTGTAGAAGTGAGCAGCGGATACGAAGGAGCTTTGTTCCTGTTGGTCGTAGAATCGCTGGTGGGCTCTTACCTTGCGTGGTATGCGACTTACCACGGCCTGCGAATGTTGGTTCCTGATCCCTTCAGACATACCTTGTGGTACGGCTGGGGTGTTTACTTGCTGGCGATATTGGTGACCGCCTCGGTCGAGCCGCCACTCTTCATCGGTTTTGCTCTTCTCGCCGATCTTGATCAACTCAACGGGCCGCTACTTCCACGCTCCCAACATCCGCCGTACATCCACTAATTGCGCCAGGTGATACGCGTTGTGATCCGCCACCAGCAGCGCCTCCCGCAGAATCGTCTGCCCGTCGCCCCACGGAATCCGCGCGAACAAGTCGGTCTTTCGATTCGCAACCAGCTTCTGCATGGCCTTCAAATCCCGCTGGAACTGCTGAACGCTCTTGTTCCACGCCGCCGCGTTTGGCGGAGCCTCCGTCTTCGGCCAATATCCACTGGGCCAAGCCGGAGAAACATGTTTGGCGTTGCGGCTGAACTCGAGAATATCCCACTGCGCCAGGCGCAGATGCTCAAGCAGCATCCAGGGAGAGTGGGGAAATTTCGAAGGCTTAGCGCCCCGCAGCTTGGCCGGTAGGTCTTTTATGACGTCGTCAAATTTGGCGTGAGCTCCTCCACCCTTGAGAAGCTCGATAAGATGCAGGCGCAAAGACTGCTCGTGATCTTTGGTCATCCCTTCCTCCGCGTACGGCGCTCACTCCAGTGTAGCGCCGCTGTCGGAGGACTAAGGATAGGAAGCAGGGTGAGTGTCTACCCGCTATTTATTCGCTGCAGTGGAAGTCGTCTGCGGGACTTCGTCGATCGTATTCCCGATCGCATCACCCGAGAGCACGAGTTCCACGCGTCGATTCTGCTGACGCCCATCAGCCGTATCATTCGATGCGATGGGCTCGGTCTTGCCAAAACCACGCGCCTCAATCGCACCGCCCGAAATCCCCTGCTGCACGAAGTAGTCGCGAACCGACTGCGCCCGATGCTCCGAGAGTTCCTGATTGTATTCGTCGCTCCCAACGCTGTCGGTATGTCCCTCAACCGCAACGTGCAGGCTGGGATACGCCAGGACGATACCTGAAACTTTCGCCAGCCGCTCGCGCGCTCCGGGAAGAAGTTCGTAGCTCCCGCTCCGGAACAACACGTCAGACATGTTCGCGACGAGGCCGCGCGCGGAGTCGCGCGTGGCAAGAATCGAATTGAGCTGCTGCAGCAGCCGCGCCCGCAGTTCCTGCTTTTCTTTTTCCGCTTGTTGCCGCAGATTGTCCGCCTGCTGTCGGAGGTTTTCGGACTGCGCCGCCGCGGCCCGAGCCTTATCCGTTTCGGCCGCCAGAACCTGCTGCTGCGCTATGGCTTCCGCCTTGGCCTTCTCAGCTTCTTCTTTCTGGCGCGCGGCTTCCTGCGCCGCGGCTTGCGCTTCCTGCTTCATGTGCTCAGCTTCGGCCTTGGCTTGCTCGGCTTGAGCGCGAGCTTGTTCGGCCTGGGCACGCGCCATTTCCGCATCGACACGCCGCTTGACTTCCGCTTCCGCATCCGCACGGGCTTTGGCTTCGCGCGCTGCGGCGGCCGCCTGCGCTTCTTCTTCCGCTTTCTGCTTCACGGCCATCAGCCGCGCTTCTTCCGCCGTCTCGGTAGCTTCCTTGGCGGCAGCTTCCACCGCAGCCTTGTTCTGCTTTTGCCGGTAAGCCTCTTCGGCGTGCAACAACTGCTGGCCAGCCTTCGAAAAGATCGACGCTGCGTATTTGTCTGCGCCGGCAATATGCGCAATGCGCACCGCGTTCCGCGCCTCAAACAACTCGAGTGGAGTCTTGCTGTCGATGCCGAAAATCGCATCCTGAATGTGCGTATTAGTCGAGGAGTAAGTCCCGCGTGTAACCAGTTCGTACCGCGCGTCGATGATCTCGCCTCCAGACCCGTTCAGCGCAGCGCTCTCCATCACCACCATGTTGCCCGGCTGGGTCACCGCAAAATAAGGCTCCGCCGTAACGACCATCCCAAACGTTTGCAGATCCGTGAATGCCTTCACCTGCGCATTGCCATGATGATCGAGCGACAACTCGCCCAGATTGACGGGCCGCCCCTGTGGCGAAACCGCCCACAGAACGTAGGTTAGAAATTCGAGCCCGAACTTGGTCGCGTCTTCCAGGCCCTGAAACTTGACCTCGATTTCTAGGTTCGTCTTCTTGCCCTCGACCTTGGCTTCGCCCGAGGCGCGCTGCAGCAGGTCCGTTCCCCGAAAATCGATCTTGGTCATTCCACCTTGCAGCCGATAGTGCACCGCCTTGGTGGTGCGCGAGACAGTGCTCGTGGGAGTGCTCGTATTCGCTGGAACAGAAGTTTGCGTCTGCGCGGACGCAACCGTCGCCGCGCAAAGGATCAGGGCAAGAGAAAGGTTCTTCACAGGGTTCTCAATCTGGGGGAGATTAAGATCTACTTAATCCTGTCAATCTTCGTTGATGCGCTCAGGAATGAAAAGAACAAGAAGGGATAGCACCTTAGTAACCAGCTCATGTGGGTCCGGGTCTCTGAAGTGTGGGTCCGGGTCTCGACCCGGACGGGCCGAGCACCGCTCGGCTGGCTTTCCTTCCCACGACCCAATCTCTCCGCACGCCAAGCCCACAGTTTCAGGGAATGACCGCGATCGCCCCCTTCGGCCCGACCACCAGCAATCCGCCCTCCGGGTACCCGCTGCCCGCGTTAAAAGCAATCCCCAACTTCTTCTTCCCACTGATGCGCCGCGGATCGTTGGGCGGACGGAAATCGAACACGAAATCCTGCCCAATAATAAAGATTCGCTCTGACGGAATCGCTTTCATCCGAGTCTTCTTCTCGTCGCCCGTGCCCCGGGCACGAATCGCCGCCTCGTTGACTCTCCGGTCATAAGCCACGGCAGAAAAATAAGCGAGCGGTCGCAACCCAGAGAGCGTCCAAGTCTTCCCTCCGTCGTCGGTGAACGCCAGGTTGGGCCCGTCTTCGTTGGGATGTTTGTAGTCACCCCCTGCGATGACCCCGTGCGCAGCATCGCGGAAGGCGATCGAGAAGATGCCCGCCGACTCCGGCCCGTGCACTATAGGCGTATCCGCGACCTGCCAGGTTTGCCCATGATCGGACGAATGAAACACCCGCGCCACTTTGCCGCCGGTCGCGAACCAAATGTCAGACGTCGCCGCAGTGATTGCGATGCAAGTGTTCGAAGCCGCGAATGCGCCCTCCCCGTCCATCGCTGCCGGCAATTGCGCAGCAGGAACGACCCGCCAGTTCTGCCCATCGTCCGTGAGCAGCAACTCGAACTTGAGTTTCCCCGATTCGTCGGGCACGGGATCGCCCAGGACGACCCCGTGTTTCGAGTCCCAGAACGCCATCGAGTCGAAAAATCCCTTGGGATTCGTGTTGGTGAACTGAAGCTGCCAGTGCTGCCCAGCGTCACTAGTGTGGTAGATCCGCGACTTCTCGCCCGGTCCCGCCGACATCAGAAAAGCCTCGTCGGCAGAGAACGCTACGACGGCGCGAAAATCAAGCGTGAGAGCATCAGGAATTTGCCCTGGCGTCCATGTGAGTCCGCCGTCAATGGTGCGAAGATAAGTCCCGTGCGTCCCGCTAGCCCACGCGATTTCTCGTGACACCGCGCTGACGCCGCGCAGGCTTTCGGTCGTGTGCGAGATCTGTACTCGCGGTCCGGATTGCCCCACGGCGGTGGCAGCGACGAGAAGGAGCAGGTAGCGCATGAGGAATTGTCGCAGAAATCCGCCCGAAAGAAGAAAGCGTCGGCCGGTGTATCGGTTCGCAGAAATACCCATGTGGGGACAGCCGCCTTCGGCTGTCCGTCGAGCAACGCTCGACAGCCCCGGTCAGACCCGGCAAACTGAGACACAACCAAGTCGTCGTCCCGCCTTGTCTGCGACGGCATAGGAAACTACAATGCCAAGAAGCGCGGTCTTGGCTTGTAATCCGGCTGATTGGTTACAACCATTATCTGTTCTCCGACCTCATAGTTTGTAAGCCAGGCCTTTTTTAATCGCTCCAAGCTTCGCAGTTTCCACCCACTTGTGCTCACCATCTATTAAGTGGGCTTCCTTCTGGTGCCGCTTCACGCGCTGCGAAGACAGAAATCGTTCGTCGTCGTTCGTCATTAGAGGAGAGCGCTATGCGTCAAAATTTCTTAACGCGGTCAGCTTGGGCGGCGGGTTTGCTGCTAGTGGCGAACAGCTGGGGTTCTGCCCAAACGCTGAAGCCGCGTCCGCCCGCAGGGCAAGACGCAGTCCACGCACAGCCGGACGCCGCTGCTCAACCTGCCGAAGCCCCTCCCGTGACCGTGGCCATGAGCGTGGTTTCAGGCACTCCCATCAAGGTCGCGCTGGACTCGGAGGTCCGCATCCGGGAAGTAGGACAGCCCATCCACGGCAAGACCACAGAGCCGGTCTATGCGTTCGACAAGCTTCTGATTCCAGTGGGCACTCCCGTAAACGGGAAAGTATCGGCAATTGATGCCGTCACCAAGAAGACACGAACTCTGGAAGCGATGGACGGAAATTTCTCTCCGGTGCGCCGGGTCCACGTGCAGTTTGATGAGCTGGTACTGGCCGACGGGCGGCACGTCCCGATGCAGACAGTCGCATCGCCGGCTCCGGACGGTGTCTTGCGCTTTGTCCCCGCGAGCGGGAAGGCCGAACCGAAAAACAAGGTGCAGGATGCGGCTTCGAAAAAAGTGAGCGCCACGCGCCAGGAGATCCGGCGGCAATGGGCCGAATTGCAGAAGCAGATCCATGAGCCGGGCAAAATGCACAAGCTGAAACGGCTTGCGGTGGCGCAGCTTCCGGTGCATCCGCAATACATTGACGTCGGCACTAGTTTCAATGCCGACTTGCTGCAGCCGTTGGATTTTGGCACGGAGTCCGTGAAGCCCGAGGCGCTCACCAACATCGGCACGCCGCCTCCTTCCGGAAGCGTGGTGCATGCGCGCCTGGTGACGCCGCTGAATTCCTCGACTTCAAAAAAAGGGGACGCGGTAGAAGCCCTGATCACCGAGCCGCTGGCCGCGTCCGATCATCTGATTCTGCCGGAGGGCAGCGTCATTCGAGGTTCAGTAATGCAGGTGCAGCCCGCTCGCCGGTTGGCGCGCAACGGACAGTTGCGCATCCTGTTTCACGAAGTAGCTCCACCCAACGGCATCGAACAAAAAGTCGAGACCAGCCTGGAAGGCGTCGCGGTAGCGAAGGGGGAAAACCTCAAGCTCGACGCCGAAGGCGGAGCGCAGGTAACCACCCCGCGCACACGCTACCTGACGACGGGCATTCAAGTATTGCTCGCGGCTACGTCGGCAGCTCCCGACAGCGACCGCCGTATGCACGGAGGTGGAGGCGGAGGCGGCGATCTTGGCGGCAGCGCAGCCAACGGAGCCTCTGGCTTTCGCTTCGTCGGCATGATTGTCGGGGCGCTCGCGCGTTCACGCGTGGTTGCGACCGGCTTTGGCGCCTATGGGGCGGCGAGTTCCGTCTACTACCACTTTCTCGCACGGGGCCGAGATGTGGTCTACCCCAAGGATATGGCGATGGTCATTGGACTCGGAACTCGCGAATCGAAACCCAGTGCCGCAACCGTGCCGGAACACGGAGCCGATGAAGCCGGAATGAAAGCGCCGCCAACCGGCCAGTGATATTAGCAGTCTCCCGCTCCCTTAATCCCAAGCGGCTTCACTTGGCCGTGAAGTCCGCAAACGACGCTGTCTTCCCAATGTAGACGCGTAGCGTGCACCGCGCCCCCACGTGCGCGAAGGCCACTTCAAGCGCGTCGGAGGCCTGTGTCACTTGCGCCGTCTCCATCGCCGTGCGGGCAATGTCCTGCTTGTCGTCGTACGCCGCGCCAGGCGTCACGTTCTTATTGACCACCAGCGTCCAATGATCGCGAGCCGGAATCGGATACACCGTGTACGCCCCAATCGGAATCACCGAACTCCCCAAGGTGAGTTGCGCCTCGGTGAACAGAGTCATAGGGGTGCCCCCCGGGGTCCAGGGCTTTCCATTGGCGACCTTTTCTTTGTTCGCGGCAACCGGGTTATAGCGGAGGTACACCTGGCGCCCGTCGTCGAGGTTGCAAGTAGTCGTGGAAGTCGGAGCGCCGCCCGACTGCGCGGACACCCAGGGGGTTAACAATAACGATATGAGTACAGCTCTCCAGACGATAGGAGCGCACATGGTTGGAAAGCCTCCGCGCAGAAGTGTATCGCCGCAGAGGCTTTCTGGGGAAGGAATTTGCACGGCTAGGCTGGATTCCGGCCCGGACAAGTCCCGTTCGTCGTGGGTCTTCGGTGACGTTTTCCAAGGCCCTTTTGGTTGCTACCGTCAGTAGCAGGTACTGGTGCGTCAGGTACCCAGCGAGGATGATGCAATCAATGGCGAAAGCGAAACTGAGGATTCTTTATAGCGAAGGCGATGACGAGGTCCTGAAGGCACAAGCCTCGGCGATGGAAAAAGCCGGCCACATCGTACAGCAGGCCTCCGGACGCAAGGCCGTCCAGGAAGCGCTGACCAAGACTGCGTTTGATCTGGTTGTCCTGGGACCCACCCTCACTCGCAACGATCGTCATCACCTGCCCTACATGGTGAAGAAGGCCAGTGCCGGGACCAGCGTGCTCGTCATGCACGCCGATGGCAGCCGCCACCCTTATGTCGATGCCTGCACCGATACTGGCGCCAGCCTCGAAGCAGTCCTGAACCGCATCGAGGGCATGAAGATCGCCGGCACGATGCCGGCAGCAGCGGCCGCCGCCGCAGGCCGCTAGCGCGTCGCTGAAAGACCGTTAACGCCTGCACCACCGCGGAAGGCGAGCACAATCAACACGGGCTTCAGCCCCGGTGGTGGTGCTTCTGGTCAGCGAACCCGCAGCGGCACGAATCAGGGTCGCCAATGGTGGGAGAATGGGCCGTTATCACCCCCAACCTGTCTAGCACAGCGACCATCAGAGACTGCGTGCGAACTAGGGAGTTCTCCAACCCGGTGGAACAAATCCGTTAATCCTAGGCCGTAAAGCGGTAGACGAATGCGGCCGAAGGCTCGCCCGCAGGGAAAAGTGGGTAACGGGCAAGCCCCAGCGGGGTGAAAGAGCAGCGAGCACTAAGGACTCCCAGATCCAGTAAAGTGGAATTCTTCCCATGCAGGCCGTACCTTAGCGAGAACCCCCGAGATCTCAGATCAGCCCGGCGCGCACCCGCCGAAGGAAATCCTCCCCATCGGCTTTAGCTTGGGCGAGGGTCTTGGGCTGGTTCCGGTATTCGAGTGCGATCTCCTGGAGGAATAGATCGACCGCATCCTTGGGCTTAAAGCCTTGCGCGACCAGTTTTCGGATGCGCGCCGTGAAATCTTCTGCGTCGGGGGAACCCAAGCGCGAGAGGTGGTCGGCGCACTTGTGCTCGCGAAACCTGGCCGCCGCCAGGCGGTCGTAGGCCGTTCTGGCCTCGGGGTCGGTCAGCAGCGTGGGAAGAGGGTAGTTCCACTCGCACTGCGAGCACGTCCACCCCTGAAACCTCCGGTCGGAGCTCCAGAGGATTTGTCTTGCCGTCTTCGCTTCTAAGCTGCGTTGATCTGCGCTGCGGTTATCCACGAGCGGCACGGCTCCTGCCCACAACTTGCGTGGCCCATGAGGTTCCCCTCGAATCGTAGCCCGAGCGGCTGGAGTTTGGGGCGTATCAAGAGCGGTTCGGGGGCAGCCTCAGACCTACTTCGCGAAGAAGTAGTCGAACGATTTTACCGCGGTGAATTCGTCCTCTCGGATGTCAAAGACAGTGTACAGCTTGGTGACGTGGAGGACGTCGTGAACTTTTTGCGTGAGGTTCAGCAGCTTGAGTTCGCCTCCGGCATTGCGCACCGTGATGAAGCTGCCCACGAGTTCTCCCACGCCGGAGCTGTCAATGTAGTCGACCGCGGCCAGATTCAGGATGATTTTCTTCTTGCCTTCGGCCACGAGGTTGCGAACCGCGGCGCGCAGATCGCCGATTTCGTCGCCGAGCACGATGCGGCCATGAATGTCGAGGATCGTGACGTGCGCGACTTCGCGGGTGTCGATCTTCAAGGACATGATCAGGACTCGCTCTGCGGGCTGATGGCCGGAATGGTAGTAGGTAGAGAGAGGCAAGTCAATGGGGCTTGGCGATTGGCGAGCTGGGCAACCCTGCCGGTGCGACCGGAATCTGGGAAGATTGAATCCCGGGGATAATTGAGAGGAGGGCTGCGATGCGGAGCCAGTGGATTCGAGTGCTTTGGGGCTTGGCGTGCCTGTGTTTGATGGCGCGCGCACAGTGCGCGAAAGACAATCGGGAGAACAAGCATGCGGGAATCCTGGTAACGGACTTCGCGATTACGGGGACGCAGACCGTCAGCACAACCGAGTTGGCTAGGATGACGGGTGAGTTGACTGGGAATTGTTTCGATGATGATTCCGAGGAAATGGGCGCGCGCGTTCGGGCCCTCTTTCAGGATCGGGGATATTTTACGGTCGAAGTGAAGAGTGTGAAGTTCAAGGCAGGAGATCCGCTGGGAATTCCCAAGCCGGTGACAATGGAGGCCGACGTTGCGGAGGGTCCGAAATACAAGGTCGGGACAATCAACTTCGTGAAGAATCGGGCGTTCCCGGCGGAGCGCCTGCGATCGGAGTTTCCGTTAAAGACGGGAGCGGTGTTTGAGCGGGGCAAGGTGGTCAGCGGGATTGACGGGTTGCGCAAGGTTTATGCCAAGCATGGGTATTTGGACTATGTCATCATTCCCGAGACCACCCCGGGATCAGACGCGACGATGGACTTGAGCTTCACGATTGAAGAGGGCCCGCAGTATCGAATGGGCAAAGTTGAGTTCGTGGGCAAAAAGGAGATGATTTCCCGATTGCAGGTGCAATGGAAGTTGGCGGAGGGCTCGGTGTATGACGCAAGCTACGTGGATCGCTACATCGAAACCAATCGGGATTTCTTGCCGGAGGGATTCGGAAGGAACGATGTGCAGATTACGACGGACTGTCCGAAGGCGTTGGTGGCGGTTCGGTTGGTAGTGGACCCGGCTGAGGATGCGTCGCGGGCGCAGGCGAAGAATGTGCCTTGCGAGGAGAGCCACGATAAAACGAAGTAGGTGTTAGGAAACTTACGTGTGGGCCCCGTGCGCGCGGGAGTCGAGTTCAAGCGCGGGCAGTTGCACTCGGTCGCGAATTTCCTGGATGGGGGACGTGATGATGGGCGTAGGGTACTCGGGATGACGGAATTCGAGGTGCATCCCGCGGCCAACGTATAGGAGTTTGAGCATGGACCCTCCCCACGTCGAGCCCGAGATTGCAACGTGCACCGGCTCCGGACAGAACTCTGGGTGGCCGGAGATCAAAGCCTCGCTGCCGCCCAACAGCACGGCGGTGTAGCGGTGGTGCATGGTCTGAATTTCGAGAACAGTCGATGGCGGTAGATCGTCCAGAAACACTCCACCTTCGATTTCCGACTGGATGATGCCGCGGTTCACGTTGTCGGCCAGGTTCGGGTGGGGGTTAAACATACAGATGACCGACACTAAGGGTAGCGGGTTTCGGAGGCGGGGACAAGAGGACTTTAGGGAGGGGCTGCAAGCGGGCAAGCATGTCCTTTAGAGGCAAGGGATTGGGCGAAGGTTGCAGAGAGTTCGGACCCCGCCTCAGGATAGGCTCTCAGGGTGCGGAACTCTAGTTTGGCAGAAGGTGCCCGCCGAGGTCCTCCGATGAAGCCCGGGCGCTCAAACCCTGCTAAAATACAGAATACAAGGGGTTCCTGAACATCCATGCCAGTTCCTGTATCACAAATGTGGACCGTCGCGAGCTATGTGCTGCGGCAGAAGCTCGCAGGGCGCAAGCAGTATCCGCTGGTGCTCATGCTGGAGCCCTTGTTCCGCTGCAACCTGGCTTGCGCGGGATGCGGCAAGATCCAGTACCCGGCCCACATTTTGAAAAAGGATCTTACCCCGGAGGACTGCTTCCGTGCTGTCGAGGAATGCGGTGCCCCCATGGTCTCGATCCCCGGCGGCGAGCCGCTCATGCACCCGCAGATCGGTGAGATCATCGAGGGCCTGGTCGCGCGCAAGAAGTACATCTATCTCTGCACCAACGCACTGCTCCTGAAAGAAAAGATCGACCTGTTCAAGCCGAGCAAGTATCTAACCTTCAGCGTGCATCTCGACGGCCAGCGCGAAGAGCACGACCTGGCCGTGTGCCGCGAAGGCGGATACGACATTGCTGTCGACGCCGTGAAAGAAGCCCTCCGGCGCGGCTTCCGCGTCACCACCAACACCACCCTATTCGACGGCGCGAATCCCAAATCAGTGCGCGCCTTCTTCGACGAGATGATGGACTTGGGCGTAGAGGGCATGATGCTCTCCCCCGGCTACTCCTACGACAAAGCGCCCGACCAGAAACACTTCCTCGGACGAGCCCGCACGCGCCGCATGTTCCGCGCGATCCTGTCGAACCGCAAAAAAAATTGGCGGTTCAATCTCTCGCCGCTGTTCCTGGAATTCCTGATGGGCAAAAAGACGTATCCCTGCACCCCCTGGGGAATGCCCACCTACAACGTCTTTGGCTGGCAGAAGCCCTGCTACCTGCTGCAAGACGGCTACGCAGAAACTTTCGCCGAGCTCCTGGCCACAACCGAGTGGAGCAACTACGGCACAGAATCCGGCAACCCCGCGTGCGCAAATTGCATGGTGCACAGCGGATACGAAGCCTCCGCCGTGCACGCGACTTTCAATTCGTTAGGCGGATTTCTGGCCACGGTGAAAGGTACGCTGTTCACGCGTTACCGCGACGATGAAGCGCTCCGCCTGCTCGAGGAACCGCAGGCCGCCGTGCACCCGCTAGTGCAAATCAAAGCCCCAAACGAGTCCTCGTTGCAGGAAACCCGCGCCTAATCGAAGATGACTTTTCCCTCTGTGTCCTCTGTGTCCTCCGTGTCCTCTGTGGTTAGTCTCTTGGGGGTTGCAGGAAAATGACAGGCAAAGAAGCAGGACACATCGACCACACCTCCCCGCAAGCAACCCCGCCGCATGCCGACGCCATAGATCCTGACGCGCTCGAAGTAGCTCCCGGCACGGCCCGCGAACAACTCGAAGGCTGGATCCCCCAACTCGCCACCGACGAAGAAATCCGCGTCGCGCTCGAAAAAGCCTTCGACTACCGCGGCGACGTAACCATCACCCGCAAGGATGGATCGAAAATCGAAGGCTACCTCTTCGACCGCCGCTCGGCCGCAACCCTCAAAGACTCCCTCGTCCGCCTCTACCCGAAGACCTCGAACGAAAAACTCTCCATCTCCTACGCCGACATCGCAGCCCTCGCCTTCACCGGACGCGACACCGCCGCCGGCCGCAGCTGGGAGGCCTGGATGAAAAAGTACTCCGAGAAAAAGGCGGCGGGCGAAAGCGACCTGAGCCTCCACCCCGAACCGCTGGACTGACGCCCTCAACTGTCATTCCGCCCGCATCCGTAGCAAACGCGACGGCAACGGAATCTGCTCTCCTGGCAGACCCTGAATCCTTTTTCCCAACCTGCCGCGCTTCTCTAGGTAGGAGGGAATTTGAGCCCATCCATCACCGTAGCCGAATTACATCATCAACTGCCCGGCCAAGCCCAGTTGGTCGACGTTCGTTCTCCATCGGAGTTCGCCTCGGCTCATATTCCCGGCGCGGTCAACATTCCCATGGACCAGATCGAGGCGCGTCTCGACGACCTACGTCCCAACGCCCCTCTCGTGCTCATCTGCCAGTCGGGCAAGCGCGCCCGCATGACGGCCGGCCTTCTGGAACCGTGCCAGCGCCAGGTCGCGGTTCTGGAAGGGGGAACCACCGCCTGGATGCAGGCTGGCCTGCCCATCGTCTCCAGCGTGAAGACCCGCTGGTCACTGGAGCGGCAAGTGCGGTTGGCCGCGGGCCTCCTAGTACTAGCTGGTCTGGCGCTCGCCTTAGCGGTCAACCGAAATTGGCTCTTCCTTTCTGCATTTGTCGGACTTGGCCTCACCTTTGCCGGCCTCACCGATATCTGCCCCATGGCCGAAATCCTCGGGAAAATGCTCTGGAATGGACGGAGCCACTGCAAAGTAACCAGTGCCAACGTGGAACCTTCGAGGACCTGCGAGTGAGCGCAGGCACAGTCTTGCGGAGCTGAGGGTGACAGAATATTGGAATGGGTCAGGAAGCCAAGAACCCCGACGCGCCGGATTTCGACACGCTGACCCGCCAGCACAAGGATTCCGTCTATCGCCAGATGCTGCGCGTCTGCGGCAATCGCGAGGACGCGGAAGATGTGCTGGTCGAGGCGCTGCTGAAAGCATACCGGCATCTCGATCAGCTGCGCGATTCGGCCGCCTTCCGCGCCTGGCTGGCGCAGATCGCGAAACGCGTCTGCTGGCAATTGAAGGAAAGGGAAGCGCTGTTGCCTTTGCTCCAACTCTCGACGCTGGAAGAAGAAGGCCGGGAGATTCCCGGCGGCGATCTTACTCCCGAGGCGAACCTGCAGCGCCGCCAGATAAAGCAGTTGCTCGACGACGCGATCGCTGCACTGCCACCTCTATATCGAATGGCGTACCAGTTGCGCGACATTGACGACCGGGCCGGCGACGAAGTTGCCGACAAGCTGGGAATTTCACAGGCAGCAATGAAATCGCGCTTGCATCGCGCGCGTGATCTGGTCAGGCTTCATCTGGATGCAGCCCTGATGCGTGGCGGTTCGAACTAGAAGTTTCTTGGAGGCATTTATGGAAGTCACAATCGAACACCTGGGAGCGGTACAGTTTGAAATCAAGGCGCGTCAACACGCCATCGCATGTGACCAGCCGCCGGAGAATGGCGGCCATGACGAAGGCATGACGCCCCCGGAATTGCTGCTCGCCTCACTCGGCTCCTGCGCCGCCTTTTACGCCGCTCAGTACCTGCGCAAATACAAGCTCGCCACCGAAGGCACGCGCGTCCGCGTAACCGCCGATAAGTTGAAGGACCCTGCGCGGATCGACAACTTCCGCATCGAAATCGACACGCCTATCGAGCTCACCGATCAGCACCGTGCCGGCGTCGACAGGGCTGTCCACCATTGCCTCATCCACAACACGCTGCTTCATCCGCCACAGATGACGATCGAAGTAAAGCATCCGGTGACAGCCGTGTCGTAGAAACAAGGCCCCGGCGCGATCAAAGCTTATTTCCCGGTCGCGCCGAGACTCAGGCCATCAATCAATTCCTCGACCTCATCTTCGGTTCCGCCGATGATTGTGATAGACACGGCGTACCCGTGAGCCAGCATCGCCAGAGTCGACTGCCGCATCACGCGCGATCCCACGTCCTTATGAAAATCACCTCGGACCAGAGTCTTCGTCCCTATGGCGATTTCATAAGGCTCTTCGTCCACGGTGAACCCCTGCGCCCTGGCTACTTCCGTGAGCGGTCCGAAATACTGCGCGGCGTCCTTTAGCCCCGGATATGACGCGGCGCTCTCCACCGCAAGCAGGATGGAAGAGTTCACTTCCTCACCCTTGGCCTCTGGCGGTCGCGAAAAGGTGGCCAGCAGCACCTTCGCTCCAGCGCTCGAAGCAGGGGGCGCACCCGCTGCCGTTGTACTGGCCTCTTCGCCTTTTTCCTTTTCTTCCTCGCGCGCATTCAGCTCGTCAGTACGCAGCACCCAACCGGAAGGAATGTTGCAGGAGAGCGCCAGCGTCTTGTTCCGATACACACCATCGGTCACGGCCCCCGCATCAATGCCGGAGTCGGTCGGGGCCGCAGGCTTCTTGATGTGCTTCGCTGAAGAAGAGGAAGACGACGAGGGAGATTGCTTCTGGGACTGCGCGTACAGTGCGGCAGCCGGCAGCGCCAAGCAGATCAGGACGTACACGAAACGCCGAGGGCGGCGGAAGATCATCCCATGATGTTACTGGAACAAACCAACCGATGCTGGGTGCCACTCTTGCGGCAAGGGTGGGAATTCTTCTAAGGAATATCAGTTAAGGAATCAGTGAACAAGCCCGCAAATCTCTTGGTCTGTCATTCTGAGCGAAGCGAAGAACCCCTCGCAAGCCCGCACTACCAGCGGCCTCCTAGGAAATTCCCACTCGACTTCGGCTTCGTAACTTGCGTCGGCCTCAATCAAATGTCTCTAAGCCGCCTTCCCCATCACGGGCTGCGTGCAGTGCGCGCACCGTTTGGCTTCGATGGGAATTTCGCTCATGCATTCTGGACATTTCTTGGTGGTAGGGTCGGGTACCTTCTCGCCGCGATTCATCCGTGCGATCAACGTATTCACCGGCAAGACCACGAAAAAATAAACTGCCGCGGCGATCAGTAGGAAAGAAATGCAGGCGTTTATGAGATCACCGACCGGAAACTCGGTCCCCCGAACGAAGAACTTCAGGCTCGAATAGTCCTGCTTACCGACGATCACCGCGATCAAAGGCGTCAGGAAAGCTTTGGTGAGCCCCGAGACCACGCCGCCAAACGCCGCCCCAATCACCACACCCACCGCCATATCCACAACATTTCCACGCAGGATGAATTTCTTGAATCCACTTAACATGAAGTCGCCCCTCCGAAATTGAAGTGCTCGCCAATGTAAAGGCACCCCCGCCGCGCGGTCAAGACTCTGGGGGCTCAGTTCGCGGAAACACCCATGTGGGGACAGCCGCCCTCGGCTGTCCGGTCGAGCGCAGCTCGACGGGATTGCGAACCGCATACTGAGAACTGCGGCACGGTCAGAACGATCGGGGGGTCGTGAGCTCTTGCTCAAAAGACAAGATGAACTGGAACCGAAGATCGGCTATTTCCCGCTCCTCAGATCCGCATCGGCATAACAATATACCGGTACTTATAGTCATCGCCTTCCGCAGGCCGGAACTGTCCGGCGGACTGCGAATCCTTCAACTCAAGCCGTACCTCGCTGGTACCGGCCGCTTTGAGGAAGTCGACCAGGTATGCAGCGTTGAACCCGATGGTCAGAGGTTCACCGGTGTAAGGCGCTTCAATCGAATCCTCCGACTCACCCGCCTCAGTAGACGATGCGGAAATCTTCAGTTCGCCCTTCTCCAACCGCAACCGCACCGCGCGCGACCGCTCGTCGGCAAACTGCGCCACACGCAAAATCGCGGAATTCAATTCGTCCGAGTTCAGCGGAACAACCTTACTGTTGTCCTTCGGCAGCACGGCCTCGAAGTTAGGGAACTGTCCCGTCAGTTGCCGCGACGTTAACAGCCGCGAACCGATGCGGAAGAACAGCGTCGAATCATCCTTGGCAAACTCAATCGTCTCCGCGTCGGTGGAATCGAGCAACGACTTCAATTCGTCCATCGCCTTCTTCGGCACCAACGTTTTCAGTTCACCCGAAACGCCATCGAACTTCTCGCCGGCGCGTTCACAGTGCGCCAGGCGATGTCCATCCGTCGCCACCATGGTGATGGACTCAGGCTTCAGCAGCATCAATGCGCCGTTCAGCGTATAACGCGATTCTTCATTCGAAATCGCAAATCCCGTCCGTGCAATCAACCCCCGCAGCACCTGCGCTGGAATCGTAATTGCACCCGCGGTAGGAAATGCCGGCAGGCTGGGGAAGTTCGACTTCGCCATCCCAACCATCTTCGTGTTCGACCGCCCGCAGCGAATGCTGACCCAGTGATTCTCCAACAACTTGATGGTGATATCGGCGTCAGGCAACAGCTTCACGTAGTCGTGAAGCTTGCGCGCAGGAATCGTGCACGAGCCTTCCTTCTTCACCTTGGCGCTGCACGATGTGCGTAAACTCAAATCGAGGTCGGTTGCAGTCAGCGACAAGCGATCGCCCGCAGCCTCAAATAAATAATTGGATAGGATTGGAATCGTGGTCTTGCGCTCGACCACACCTTGCGTGGCCGTCAATTCCCGCAGCAACTCGAACTTGCTGACCGTGATCTCCATCGTTCCTGCGGCAACGGCGGCTTCCACCGGCATAAAGTCCGTCTCCCCCGATACTTGCTACTTGCCGTGCTACTTCTATTACTACCCTTATATCAAATACAAAACCTATAAAACCAGCAGTAACAGTAGGCCCTTCGCAGAAGTGGAAAACCGGGCCAACTCGCCTGTTGTCACCGGGTTCCCGCCAAACCCTTCATGTTAGAAATCGGTCCCAAACTCTTCGGAGTTGCTAGTAGAACTTGGCCGCTCTTCCAGTTTCTTCCCCGCCTTGCACAACTTCCACATCGCATTCACAGCCACCGCGAAGCAAGACTGGACTTCTGCGTGGAAAACTCAATCAACCCCACGATTCATCCACCTAACTGTTCGGTCAGTTTATTAATCAGCCTGTTCAAATCTTTATCGGTCTTGCGCAGCTCTTCGATCTTTTCCACCGAGTGCAGCACGGTAGTGTGATGCTTGCCGCCAAACTGCCGCCCGATTTCCGGCAGCGACGCCTCGGTCAGATGTTTGGCCAGGTACATCGCGATCTGCCTCGGATAAACGATCGCCCGAGAATTATTCTTGGCCTTGATCTCCACCAGGCGCAATCCAAACTGTTCCGCCACCATTTTCTGAATCGACTCAATCGTGACCTTGCGTGCCTGCGAGTCGATGAAATTCTTCAGCACCTGTTGAGCGTAAGGCAGCGTTATCTCGGCGCCGATCAGCGACGAGTGCGCCACCAGTCGAATCAGTGCGCCTTCCAACTCCCGCACGTTCGACCGGATGTTCGACGCCACGTACAGCGCCACGTCCGTCGGCAGCGTCACTTTTTCCTGCTCTGCCTTCTTCTGCAGGATCGCCACCTTCGTCTCCAGGTCCGGCGGCTGAATGTCGGCGATCAACCCCCACTCAAACCGGCTGCGCAGCCGGTCCTCGATCTCCGCCAACTCCTTCGGCGAGCGATCGCTGGCAATGACAATCTGCTTCATCGACTCGTGCAGCGCGTTGAAGGTGTGAAAGAACTCTTCCTGCGTGCGCTCCTTGCCGGTAAGGAACTGGATGTCGTCGATCAGCAGCACATCCACATTGCGGAACTTGTCGCGGAACGTGGTCATCTTGTCGTAACGCAGCGAGTTGATCATGTCGTTCGTGAACTTCTCGCTCGATACGTAGCAGATGGCTGCCTGGGGCATCCGGCGCTTGACTTCGTGTCCAATGGCTTGCATCAGGTGGGTCTTGCCCATGCCGACACCGCCATACAGGAACAGCGGGTTATAAGCCTTGGACGGGCGCTCCGCCACCGCCTGGCACGCGGCATGTGCAAACTGGTTGCCGCTGCCAATGACGAACGCGTCGAAGGTGTACCGCGGATTCAGCTGTGCCGCGCCATCCCAGTCAAAGCGCGACTGCGATGCGGGAGCGCTCGTGGGCACGGCGGAAAGCCCGCCGTCATGCCGCACTGGCGTTGCTGCAGGATCGTCCTCCGGAGTTACGAACTTCACGTCGTTGAATCCCAGTCCCAGGACGTCTATCGCTTCCTGGATCAGGTCGGCGTACTTGTCGCCGGCATGGCGGAACTCCACCGTCGGAACCCGCACAAACAACACTCCTCCACTGGAGTGGCTGTAGCGCGTCGGCTTCAGCCATGTGTCGTAGGAATGCCGGTTGATTTTCTTTTCCAGCGCATCGAGAATCCGCGCCCACGGATTAGGGGAGAGAGTTGTGCTTGGGACTGACATATATGAAATGTTTCACCACGCGGCGCCCCGGCGGCTGGTCTGAGAGCGCCTGTCAAAACTGCCTTTTACGATGTCGCTGAAACCGTTAATTTCACTGCGGAAAGCGCCCGATTCTCTGTGCGCGGCTGCCTAACCCAAAAAGAAATTCCGAAAGCAGGATCAGTCCGGCATACTAGCACATATTTTTTTGTTGTGTGGAAAACTTCGGCTGGTGTTTTTCCGCGCACACTCATTCAGAACCTCAATCCATCGCCCTGTCAAGTGCCGCGCTGGTAACTGCCGCGCCAGCAGTGCAAGTCATGATTGTTTTCTCCTCACTTGAAAGAGCTGCGCTGTTCGCGATGTGCAAGGCGACGAACATCTTACGGGCTTCAGCTCCGGCGCTCGTCGGTCTGCGGCCCACTTGTTCCCCTAACTGCTCGACACCTTCTTCCCTTTTGTCGTTCGAGAACTGGCAAGATCGCACTGCAGGTGGCCGAGTTCCGCGGCCATTGCTTTGGCTATACTCCGGATGAGGAGCATGCGTTTCTGGAGCGCCGAGTTTCCCGGCGTCTCTTCCACCAGAAGATCACAATGACCGACGATCACGGAAAGCTTGTTCAGTAGATCGTGCGCTAGCGGACACTCGAGTTGGTAGTTCCCGCGACTTGATTTTTCCATCGCCACTGATTTCTTCCGTTCTCACCTTAAATTGTCGCTCTGATTCACCCCACCCAGATATGATCAGGATCACAGGTGCGCACAGCCCCTCGACTCTTCCCCGAGTGAAGCTCGACTGCGCGGCCGGCCAGAACCGGCCCGACCGTCGGCATCGCCGCCCCTTGCCCAGTTTGGCATCGCCACGTCCCGTCATTTATACTTACGGTTTGCCCTAACACCGTCGAACCAATCAGGAGCAGCTACTTTTCATGCCCAAGCGTACATTCCAACCCAACCGGCGCAAGCGATCGAAGACTCACGGATTTCGCGTGCGCATGAAGACCCAGGGCGGCAAGAAGGTTATTTCCCGCCGTCGCGCCAAGGGGCGCAAGCGGGTCTCGGTGAAACCAGGTTTCCGCGAATAGTCCAGTGTGGCGCGGACCTGCCCCGCGGTGCAGCCGAAGGGGCTCTCGCCCGCGTTCCGCAAACTGCACCAGCGATCTGGAATTTAGAGTCACTGTGACTGCCAGTGTGCCCGGAGAATCGAACCGTGGGGTCAAGCCGCGAACCGGCAAGGTCACCTTTCCCCGCAGCGCGCGCCTTCTGCGGCACGCCGATTTCGAGCGTGTGTACAAGCTGGGGCGGCGCCATTTTTCCGCTTCCCTGACCGCGTTTTATTTGCTGCGGTCGGAAGCGCAAGCAGTCGGCGCGAAAGCCTCCGTAACTCCGGGGCTTCGCATCGGATTCACGGTGGGCCGCGCCCTCGGCGGCGCCGTTCAGCGCAACCGCTTGAAGCGGCGCTTGCGCGAGGCAGTGCGGCTCTGTCGCCCGCCCGCGGCCGCCAGCGCGGATGTGGTGATCAATCCGAAGAAGTCGTTGCTGACCATCGACTTCGCCGAGGTGCTGAACGAAGTCACCCGCGCTTTCGTAGTCATAGAACAGAAGCTAGCGGGCAAGGCGCCAGACAAGCCGAGCCTCCGAAGCGAAAGAAGAGATTCCGAAAGCCGATGCCCGGGAGCTTGAAGATCCAGCCGCGAAGCGGCGATATGTGAAAGCCCGGCACGGAAGTGCCGGGTGAGAGAAGGAAAGGCGCACGAGTCCCGTAGGGACGGCACCAGTTCTCACTGAAACCAAACCGTAACCCGACCCCAATGCGCCAGTTCCCCAAACTCGTCGTGCTTCAACTGATCCGGGCCTACAAGTGGGCTATTTCGCCGATGTTCCTGCCCGCATGCCGTTACGTTCCATCCTGCTCCGACTACGCCATGGAGGCCGTGGAACGTCACGGAGTTCTGCGCGGCGTTTCGATGGCTTTCGCTCGTCTCCTGCGCTGTCATCCTTTTGCGCGTGGTGGCTACGATCCTGTGGTGAAGCGGGACGCGGATTGCGCAAGACCCATGACTCACGAACAACCACCAACCTCGCCGGCCCCATTTCACCGCGCGATCTGAGGAAACTGTAAAACTTTGGCCGAATATCAAAATCCTCAACATGAACCGGGCAGCGAGAAACGCCTGCTCCTCATCTTCCTCGTCACGTTCATCGCCATGCTGGCCGCCCAGCCGTTGCTGAAGAAATATTTTCCTCAGCCGGCCGCCCCGCAGCAGCAGAGCCAGCCCGCGCAGACCCCGGCCGCGTCTCCTGCAACTGCCGCCGCTCCAGCCGCGCCAGCCGTTGCTCCTGCCGTTGGCATCACCAAGCAGGCGGCGGGCGAGACTGAAACGGTCATCGAGAACGATCTCTATAGCATCACCTTCACCAATCACGGCGCCCAGGTTAAATCCTGGATACTGAAGAAGTTCGACAACGAAGCGCAGAACGGCTTGCTCGATCTGGTCAATCCCACAGCCGCCGCCCAGTATGGCTACCCGCTTTCTCTGTGGACTTACGACGAAACTCTGCGCGGCAAACTCAGCTCTGCCCTCTACGTTCCTTCTCGCGAAGGCAAGCAAACTTCACCGACGAGCATCACCTTCGAATACGCCGATCAGGATCTCTCCGTCCGCAAGACTTTCAGTTTCGACAACAGCTACGTCGTGACCGTCGACGCCTCCGTCACTTACAAAGGCGTTTCCGTCGCAGCGCTCCCGGCCTGGCCCTCGGGGTTCGGCGACCAGACCACGCCCGCCTTCTACGCCGCCTCTGCGATTGCGTACCAGTTCAACAAGACCATCGAGCGCCTGCCCACCTCGTGCGGAATGTTTTCCTTCCTCTCGAAGTGCACACCGATCAGCGGCGGCGGCACCGTCCCCGGCCCCTTCCATTGGGCTGGCCCTACCGACCAGTATTTCGCCGCTGTCTTTATCCCCGACGATCCCGCTGCGGCCGGGATGGTCACCCTGCGCAACCCCATTGCGCTTCCCCGTGATCCCCAGAAGCCGGACGCCAAAGAAACGAAGATGGAGGTCCTCGGCGCCGCGGTTGGTAACCTGCACGGGCCCACCTCCGAGCGCGTCTTCGTCGGCCCCAAAGAATTGCAAGTCCTGGAAAGGGTTCCGGTCCCCGGTGTCACGGGCGCTGACAACGATCTCAACGGCCTCGTCGAATTCGGCTGGTGGGGCATCATCGCCAAGCCGCTCTTCCTGTGGCTCAAGTGGACCTACTCTCACATCGTCCACAACTGGGGATGGGCCATCGTGCTGCAGACGCTCATCATCAGCATTGCTCTGCTCCCGCTGCGCGTCACGCAAATGAAATCGATGCTCAAGATGCAGCGTGTCGCACCCCAGATCAAGGCGATCCAGGAGAAATACAAGAAGTACAGCCTGCGCGATCCGCGCAAGGCTCCCATGAACGAAGAGATCAGCGCCCTCTACAAGAAGGAAGGCGTCAATCCCGCCGGCGGCTGTCTGCCGATGCTCATCCAGTTCCCATTTCTGATCGCGTATTACCGCATGCTGAGCGCCGCGCTCGATCTGCGCCACGCCCACTGGCTCTGGATTCACGATCTGTCCGCGGCCGATCCCATTTTCCTGTTGCCCATTTTCATGGTTGTCAGCATGCTGGTTACCCAGAGGATGACTCCGCAGGCTGGCATGGATCCCGCGCAGCAGAAAATGATGACCATCATGATGCCGCTCATGATGGGCTTCATCTTCTTCCGCTTGCCCGCAGGGTTGAACTTGTATTACGCGGAAAGCAACCTGATTTCGATTGTGCAACAAGCCGTCATGAACCGCACCAAACTAGGCCGCGAAATGCGCGAAATGATGGCCAAACGCGCTAGGAAGAAAGATAAATGAAGCTCTTAGCCATTAGCTCTTGGCTCTTAGCTTTGTCGAGATCGCAGCCGCGGAGCGGCGAAAGAATACAGCCCACGGCGTAAGCCGTGGGGGGAACAAGTGAGAACGACCAAGCCCCGCAGGGGCGAAAGAAACGAACGATCGGACACGGTAGTGCACTCGACCCAAGAAGATTTAAGCTAAGAGCTAAAGGCTAAGAGCTAAGAGCTGAATTCCCATGCCCATTCCCGACAAACTCGCCGCCGCCAAAAAGATCAACGAGTTCCTCCAGGCCGTCGTCACTCACGGTGGACTTCGCCTGAAGTACCGCATCGTGGTCGACCCGCCTCTGCCCGAAAACCGCGACTGGGAGAAGCCGGAAATCCTCGTCGATTTCGCCGGCCCCGACTCTCCGCTCCTGCTCGACCGCGGCGGAGAGCTCCTCCGCGCACTCGAACTCCTCGGTCTGGAAATGCTGCGCCTGCCTTCCGGCGAGCACGAAAAAATTTGCTTCGACTGCCAGAATCACCGCTCGCTGCGTATCCAGGAACTTCGCATGGCTGCGACCGTTGCCGCAGAAAAGGTCCGCAAGACCGGAGCTCCGTATGAATTCACTCCCATGTCCTCGCGCGAACGCCGCATCGTCCACCTCGCCCTGCGCGAAGAAGCCGACCTCCGCACCGAAAGCGAAGGCGAAGGCATGCGCCGCCGCCTCGTGGTCTACCCCAAGGACTACAAGCCCGCAGGCAAGCCCACCCCGCGAACTCTCCCGTGACCAGTGCGGGACCGCACCAGTTCGGCCTCTTTGTACGGGCTGAACGATGTAGGTGAGAAACCCGAATTCCTAGTCAAGCGAAGAAACGGAATACACGGATACACGGATTCCAAGCCGCGAAGCGGCGGCATGGGAAAGCCCGGCACGGAAGTGCCGGGTGACATTTGGAAGAGGCACGCGAGTCCCGTAGGGACGGCACCGGTTTCTCACGTACACGCTGACATTCCCGGTTTTTGTCCCGTAGAGCCTGCCCTGAGCTTGCCGAAGGGGACATCCGAAAATAGCCCGGCGTTTTCAACGCCGGGTAGCTAGCCCGAAGCGGAACAGCATCCCGGAGGGATGCCTGAAACGACGCCGCGCCCTCGACGCCGCTTCGAATCGCCTGACACCGCCGCCCTACTCGTAGCGCAATGCCTCAATAGGATCGAGATGGGACGCGCGTATTGCCGGAATCATGCCGCTGATCAATCCCACCAGGGCCAGGATTGCGGTAGAAACCAATACGCTGGCTGGTGAAATGATGAGTCGAATGTCGCCCGCCTCTCCGTGCTGGGCCAGCGCACTGTAAAAGGTGAGATTCCCCACGGAGAAGGAAATGATGTAGGCGAGCACAATCCCTAAAAAGCCGCCCAAAAAGGTAATCGCCAGCGCCTCGGACAAGAACTGCACGAGGATGTCGAAGCGGGAAGCACCCAACGCCTTCTCCACCCCGATCTCGCGCGTTCGCTGGGTTACGCTGACCAGCATGATGTTCATCAGTCCCACGCCGCCAATCCCAAGCGTCAGTGTTCCAATAAAGGCCAGCAGCACCTGCAGCGCCATCGTAATGATGCGAAATTGCGAAAGCTGTTCCATCATGCTGAAAACGAACAGCGCCCGATTATCGTCGGCACGGAAACTGTGTTGTGCTGCCAGCGTATTGCGAACCGACTTCTCGACGCCTCCATAGTTATAGCCCAGAAAATCTAACCAGATCATGTCGATGTAGTACGTATTGCGGAAGTCACTCAGGGTAGAGAAGGGGATGTAGACGACGCGGTTGATGCTGTTTTCCGTGCCTTCCTGGGGTCTGGGCTTGAGCACACCGATCACTTCGTAAGGAATGCCGTTGATACGAATCGTGTCGTTCAAAGGGAACCGGCCGGAAAACAGCTTTTCCCTGGATTCCGAGCCCAGCACGCAGACCCGCGCGCGCGGTTGCAAATCTCCTGCACTGTAGAAACGACCGAGATCCAGTTGCAGGTTCTGAATTTCCTGGAGCGCGGGATTGCCGCCATGAATGCTCCATGTGTAGGAACGCCCCTCATAGCTCACGGGCGCATCGTAAAACGATTCGGGAGTGATGCGGGTCACTTCCGGCACATTCACCACGACACGATCAATGTCGTCCCTGGTCAACCGGATACTGGTACCGGCCTTGTTTCCTCCGGCCTGCATCGACGTGCGCCCGCCCGCGACGCCCATGGCCGCCATGCTGGCATAACTTTTGAATATATTGACGATGGCCGTTGAGAAACCCGTGCCATAGGCCAGCAACAGCACCACGGTGGCGATCCCCCAGGCCATACCCAGCATGGTGAGCGCACTGCGCTGACGGTTGCGCCGGAGTGATGCGTATGCTTCGGAGAAGACATCTTTCGCCTGGATCATTCCTTACTCCTGACGAAGGGCTTCCACGGGCGGGAGCAAAGCCGCCCGCCGCGCGGGATAAAGTCCGGAGATAATGCCAGCCAAGGCGAGGCTGCCCATCGCGAGCACAGCTGTCGCTGGGTAAATGTGAGGCAATTCGAATCCATCGATCGGTGGCACCAGTCCGAACAGCTTGGTGGCCACATAGGCTCCGCCCACCCCAATCGCGCCGCTGATTCCGGTAAGCATCAGCCCTTCTAAAAAGAACTGGAACAAGATGTTGCGTCTGGTAGCGCCCAAAGCCTTGCGCAGGCCGATTTCTCGGGTGCGCTCCGAGACCGACACCAGCATGATGTTGATCACTCCAACTGCGCCCAGACCAAGTGTCACCAGACCAACGGCTCCCAGGAACGTGTCCATGGCATCGGAGATTTTGCCGACCATCTCGGCGCTCGCGATCGTGTCCCAATCGTCAAACGCGTCCGGCGTCTCGGGATCAAAGCCATGGTTTCTTGCCACGATTCTCCGCACCGCCTTCTTGGCTTGTACGTGCTGCTCGTGTGTAATCGGCTGGTAGGCTACATACTTGATCGCTTTTGCGTTGCCTTCCCCCTGCATCGGAAAATAGATAGCCATGGTGCTGTAAGGCATGATCAGGCGCATGTTCTGGCCGTTGTTGTTGCCGTGACCGATCTTCTGCATCGCCCCAACCACCTCGAACGGCACTCCATTGATCAGGATTGTGCTGCCTACGGCTGGCCGGCCGGGGAATAATATCCTCACGAATTCGCTGCCAATGATGCAGACATTGTGGCGCTCGCGTTCGTCGTTCCAATTCAAAGAGCGCCCCTGCTCTACCGGCTGGTAGCGAATGCCACTGAACTGCGGCTCGGCGCCATCCACATAACCGTTGCTGCTGCCATACTCGCTCACCAGGCGAAGGTCGCCGCGGTAGATGACCGGCGTGGCATTGCGGACAAACCCCGAGTTGCGAATATCCAAATAGTCCTGGTAGTTCAGGTAGTACTGGCGAGACGAAAGCTGGCTGCCACCGAGCGCGGGCACCCGTCCGTTGTAAATCTGCATGTAGTCTTCGCCGAAGCTCGCCATACCCTTGGCGGTTCCCGCGCGAAAACCCTCTCCTAATCCAACCAGCAGCAGCAGCGATCCCACTCCCCAGGCAATTCCAAACATGGTGAGGAAGGAGCGAAGCTTGTGCGTCCACATGGCACGCAACACCTCGCCGAAGCTGTCGACAAATCGCCTCATAACCAATGCTACGAACGCTGGACGAACAAAGTTCCTATTTACGCCAATGTTCGCGCGTCGTCCGTACTGTTTCTGCACGCTGTGATGCCGATCACAGAAACGTGCGCGCTTTGTGAGTTGTCGTCTCCCAGCGCGTGATTCGCGTAACGAGAAGCGTCACTCTTGCACCGGTGAGTAAGCTATGACGGCAGATACATTCCTGAATGACACAAATCACACGAAGAGCAAAGCTCGCTTTTGCACGGTTGGCGAAACATCGCCTCATTGACCCATCCACAGGTGTACCGGGCAAAGGAAGCAAAAGAAAACGGGCGACCCGAAGGTCGCCCCTGTTCTCTCGCCGCTTCCCTGACCCCTAACCCCTAGGCCTAGCCCCTTACACGCCCCTACTGCTGAATCCCCATCTGCGTCAATATGTACGCGTAATCAAACCCCGCCTCTTTCAACCGGTCATATCTTCCCGAAGCTCCACCATGTCCCGCCGGACTGAGATTCGTTTTCATGATCAGAACATTGTGATCCGTTCGCATCGCACGCATCTTCGCCACATACTTCGCCGGCTCCCAATACATCACCTGGCTGTCGTTGAACGACGTCTTCACCAGCATGTTCGGATAGTTCTTCGCCTCCACGTTGTCATACGGCGAATAAGTAATCATGTAATCAAACGCCGCCTTCTCCTTCGGATTTCCCCACTCCTCAAACTCCCCGACCGTCAGCGGCATAGTCTCATCCAGCATCGTATTCATCACATCCACAAACGGAACGCCCACCAGCGCCGCCTTAAACAAATCCGGACGCATATTCAAAACCGCGCCCATCAATAATCCTCCCGCGCTGCGCCCTTCAATCACCAGCCGGTCCTTCGACCCATACCCATGCTTCACCAGATACTCCGCGCTCGAAATGAAATCGGTGAACGTAGTTCTCTTGTTCATCATGCGCCCCGCATCGTGCCACGACTTACCCATCTCGCCACCGCCGCGGATATGCGCCACCGCCGCCACCACGCCCCGATCCACCATGCTGAAAATGTTCGAATTAAAAAACATGTCGAGCGAGATCCCGTACGACCCGTACCCGTACAAATAAAGCGCTCCCTTCCCGTCAAGCTTCGCGCCTTTCAGATGCACCACCGAAATCGGAATCTTCACTCCATCGGCCGCCGACGCATAGATCTGCTCCACCTGATACTTCGTCCGGTCATATCCCCCCGGCACTTCTTTCTCCTTCAGCAATTTCGACGTCCCCTTCTCCATGTCGTACGCAAACACCGACGCCGGCGTAGTCGGCGACTGGTACCCATACCGGAATTCCGTCGTGTCATATACGCGATTGACATACGAATACGCCGCATAAGCCGGCTCCGGAAATTCAATCCGTCGCGACTCCGCGCTCCGCAGGTCCGTCACCTGCATCTGGGGCAGCCCGTTCGCCCGTTCATACAGCACGCAATAGTTTCTGAAGAAGTCCACGTCATCCAGCATGATGTCCGGGTTATGCGCCATCACCTCATGCCAGTTCTTGCTGCCCGGATCCGTAATCGGCGTGCGCACCAGCCGGAAGTTCCGTCCCGTATCATTCACGCGAAGGTAGAAAGAATCGCCATTGTGGTCGGGATAATATTCCACCCCCTGTTTCCGCGGCTCCACGACCTTCCACTCCCCCGTCGGATCATTCGCCGGAATGTATCGCGCCTCCGTCGTCGTATGGCTGGCCGAAATCGCGAAGATATAAGCGTCACTCCGCGTTTTCACCGCATATACATCGAACCGCTCATCCGGCTCTTCATATACCAGCGTGTCCGGACCGGCCGTTGCCGCCGCGTGCCGGTACAGCCGGTACTGTCGCTTCGAAACCGCGTCTTCCTGCGTGTAAAAAATTGTGTTGCTGTCATTGGCCCATACGACCGACCCTACCCGCTCCGCATGATCCACTAACATTTTTCCCGTCCGCAGATCCTTCACCGCCAGCTGATATTGCCGGAACCCCGTATTGTCGAAGCTATACGCCAGCAGATCTCCATCCCGGCTCACCGCAAACGCCGCCACCGACATGAACTGCTGCCCCTTCGCCAGCTCATTCACATCCAGCAGCACTTCCTCCGCCGCATCCATGCTGCCCTTCTTCCGGCACCGAATCGGATACTGCTTCCCCGCCTCCGTCCGCACGTAATAAAAGTAGTCTCCTTCTTTGTACGGGACCTCGACATCCGTCTCCTTGACCCGCCCCAGCATCTCGTCATACAACTTCTTCTGAAACGCCTCAGTCGGCTTCATCACCGCGTCGGTGTAAACATTCTCCGCCTCCAGATAAGCCCGCACCTCCGGATTCGGCTTGTCGCGCAGCCAGAAATAGTTGTCCACCAGTTTGTGCCCATTGACCTCGGTGACATGCGCAACTTTCTTCGCCACCGGCGGGCTAGGTAAAGACCCCGTGTCCGCCGCCGTCAACACCATCACCGATCCCAGCAGCAACAAGCCAACCTGAACGCGACGCAGCAAGCGATTCATGAATCCCCCCAAAGTGTGAATTAAAAGGTGAGAACTTAGAGATTCCCCGGGTGCCCCATTTCTCGCGTTCTTTGCGAGAAGTGGGGAACTGCTCGACAACCGAGCACAATACTCCGCCCAAAGCGTGAAATGCAACGTCGAGTCAGACTATGTTCCAAACCCGTTGTCATCCTGAGCGAAGTGGCTGCGTCGCAAAGCGACACAGCCACGCAGTCGAAGGACCCCTACGTCTCACTGTGCTCTGAGCCGTCGAAAGGAAATCATTCCGCGACTCGCCCCAGAGAAATGCTATGCTGACCCCCTGAGCGCGAAGGGCGCCTCCAGTCCGCGGAAAGGGCCGTGCCCACCTGATTCACAATTTCGAAGGCTACGAACCTTCTTTCAGCCTGACTTCGTGCGGACTCCAGGCATGCAATTGAAAGGAGCTTCGTATGTTCCCCAATCCGCAGGACGCCCTCCCACTCCCACCGCGCCCCAGCCTCGAGCAATACAAGAAACGCGCCAAAGACCTGGTCAAAGCTGCCCATTCGAACGACCCAGCAGCCGTCCGCGCCTGGGCCGCCAGCTGGATCGATTCCTTAATCCGCCTCTCCGACCTCACCCTCACTCCCCAACTTCCTGTGCGCCCCGACCACTGGAGAGATCAGTTAGAAAAGTTCGCGCGAAAAGAATTGCCACAGACCACGTGGGGACGGACGCAGCTTGCCCTGAGCGAAGCCGAAGGGTCCGTCCCGCCGAGCGAAGCTCGGCTATCCGACACCGCAACCCTCTCCGCCGCCCAATTCGTCATCGCCCGCGCCCACGGTTTCGAAAGCTGGCCAAAGCTCGTGAAGCATCTCGAAGCCATCGCGCGCGCGAGTTCACCAGTCAGCACTTTCGAACGAGCCGCGGATGCAATCGTTACCGGCGACAGAGCCACGCTGGAAAAACTGCTACGCGAGAATCCAGAATTGATTCGCACCCATTCCACCCGCCAGCATCAGGCGACTCTCCTGCACTACGTCTCGGCCAACGGCGTCGAGGGATACCGCCAAAAAACTCCGAAAAACATCATGCAGATTGTCGGCCTTCTCCTCCGCGCCGGCGCCGAAGTGAACGCCGTAGCCGACGTCTACGGCGGATCGACAACACTAGGCTTAGTCGCAACCAGCGTCCATCCCGAGCGCGCCGGAGTGCAGAACGCGCTCCTGCAGCTCTTGCTCGACCAGGGCGCAACCGTCGACGGCGCTGTGGCTCCAGGCTATACAAAAGGACTCATCGTTGACGCCTGCCTAGCCAATGGCCGCGGCCCCGCCGCCGAATTTCTATCGACCCGCGGTGCTCGTCTCGACTTGGAAGGTGCCGCCGGTGTCGGCCGCCTCGACGTGGTGAAAGCCTTCTTCGATGCAACCAGCACCTTGAACGCGAATGCGACCAGAGCGCAGGTTGAGCGGGGCTTTTTGTGGGCGTGTGAATTCGGGCGCAACGAGGTAGTCGAATTCCTTCTGCAGCGCGGTGTCCCCCTGCAAACCCAAGCCGACACCGGCCAAACCGCCCTGCACTGGGCGGTAAGCGGCGGACAGTTGGAAACGATCAAGCTGCTCCTCCAGCGAGGCGCATCCCTCGAAGCGAAGAATGCCTATGGCGCCACCGCACTCGGCCAAGCCCTCTGGTCCGCCGTCCACGCCGATGCCGAAACCGACTATGTCCCCATCATCGAGACCTTAATCAAAGCCGGCGCACAAATAGAAGATGGGACCCTAGCGTGGTTAGCCCAACAACAGGAAGCCCCTTCCGCCGTGAAAAATCGCCTAGCAGAATTGCTCAAGGCCAGCGGAGCCTCATAAGCAGAGCCGCGAAGCGGCGAAAGAATGCAGCCCATGGCGCAAGCCATGGGTGGCCAGCCTACGATAAGCAAGCCCCGAAGGGGCGAAAGAAAGGCCACGATACTGACTCCTAGAGCGGATAGGGGGCCCCATTCCTCGCGTTATTTGCATGAAGTGGGGATCCTCGCCAGACTCAAAAGCTAAGTTCATGAGGAACCAGAACAGTAAACACTCGCCGCGTTAAGCGCCACGTGCTCCCACCAACGAGCCAATTCGTGCGGCATCGTCCCACTTCCACTGATCCAAACGCCTCGAAACACGCTGTGCCAGACCACGCCCCGTAACGATCTTGATTCTCCCCACACCCAACCACCAAGCGCTAGTGCTTCCGCGAAAGCCGCATCGCCACCCCACCCCGAGCCTCCGGAGTCCTCACCGTCCTGTCCCCTCCCACGTGCCGGAAGCCCCCCGCACTCTTCTCGCCCGTAGAAACATTCACCCACGTGACAGCATATTCCCCCGCCGGCAACGTCAGTATCAGATCCGCCGGCCCGTTCCCGTCAACATACATGGCGTACTCGCCCTTCGGACTGGAAAGCAGATGCGCATAAACACCCCCCGCATGCTTCACCGTGTGATTATCCGGAGCCAACTCCAAAAGCGGCAGTCCCTGCAAAAACTCGCTCAGGATGCGAAGCCTCCGCCGCAGTTCCGCGCTTCCGCCGCCCGGCCCGTTCGGCTCCGCATCGCTTCCATCTTCGTGCCCCACGCTGAACGAATAGTCCAGGCTGTCGAACACGCTCCCACCCGACAGCATGAAGTTCCAAGCCTGCCGCGCATACACCTCGTCCTCCCGCCCAAGAAATCCGCTCTCGTCATAAGACAGCGCCTTCCCCAACCCATAGTTCAACAAAGCCGCCTCCGGATACGCATAGTGAAAATTCACCACGCTAACCCCCGCCAGCACCTGCCGCACCGGATAAAGAAAATTGCAGCAATTCTGCGCGATCAAATGCTTTTTGGGCAGAGCGGCCTCCTCACTCGTGATCCACTCCGCCACGCGCGCCTGCCACGCCATCGTCAAGTCATCCGGCAAATCAACCGAATTCGGATACTTGTCCCACCCCGGCGGAAACAGATACGGATTCACCACGTCCGCCAGCACCGGACGGTCCGACCACGGCTCATTGGCAATTTCGAAAATCACGTTCGGATACGCATTCGCCTCCCGCACCAGCTTTCGCGCATACCGTTCCTGATACGCGAGAACATTCCCGTTCTCCAAAGTGTTCACCTTCTTCCAATCGATGGCCTCCGTCTGATCGATGTTGTTGGCCCGGTTGAACGGACTCACGTTCCACTGCAACTCTCCATACTGCGAAGAGAACAGCGTGATCTCGACCACGATCCCGCGCCGCGCAGCCTCCGCCAGAAAATCATGCAGCCGCGTAAAGTACTCCGCATTCCACTTTGACAGATCAAACTTGTTTCCCCCGCCCGCGTACCCCGGAGTCCCGCTCCGCGCCCAAGGCGCCACAAACCGTCCCGCCGCCGGAGCCAAATCGTTGCGCACAATGCCAAACGATTTCCCCGGCACCTCCACATAAGACCCGCCGAACAGCCGCGTGTAATTCATCCCGCCCGCCGCGAGCGCGTCCAGATACCGTCGATAGTCGAAGTCCGCATTGAACACCGCCCCATAATGTTCGCCGCTCGTAATCAGCGCCACCGCCTTGCCTTGAAACAAAAAATAATGCGGATTCTGCGGATGCAGCCGAATCGGCTGCGTCTGCACAACCTGTGCGCCGACCGCAACGACGATCAACACACTCGAAAGCATCACAATGATCACGCTCCGAACGTATCTCGTCTCTCCCAAGTGCATTCCATTCCTCCGCCCGCGTCCGCAAAGTAAAAGAGGCGGCCGCAGCCGCCCCGAAAAGCCAAAAGCTAAAGGCTCAAAGCTAAAGGCTAAAGGCTAAAGGCTAAAGGCTAAAGGCTAAAGGCTAAAGGCTAAAAGCTAAAAGCTAAAAGCTAAAAGCTAAAAGCTAAAAGCTAAAAGCTAAAAGCTAACCCTTCCTCCCCTTCAGCATCTCCACCACCCGCTCATAATCATCCACCGTGTGATACTCAATCACAATCTTCCCCTTCCCCTTCCGGTCCCGGATCCTCACCCGCACTCCTAGCGTCCGCTCCAACTCCATCTGCGCCGCTCGAACATTCGGATCCACCCACCGCGCCCCGCTTTTCTTCTTCTCCTGCCCCGGCGTCCCAGGTATCGGATCGAGCCAGCCCTGCATCCGCATCACCAGCGCTTCCACTTGCTCGAACTTCATCTGCTCCTTCACCACCTGCTCCGCCGCCTTCTCGATGGTGATCGGGTCTTCCAGCTTCAACAACTCCCGCGCCTCGCTGAAGCTGATCCGTCCCGCGATCACGTGCTCCATCGTGGGCTGGGTCAACTTGAGCAGCCGCATGTAGTTCGTCACCGACACGCGCGACATTCCCACCCGCTCGCCAATCTGCTGCTGCGTCAAATGGAATTCCTGGCTCAGTACCCGGAACGCCTCCGCCTGCTCCATGCAGTTCAAATCCTCGCGCTGCAGATTTTCGATGATCGTCATCTCGGCCGCCTGCTGCTCCGAAACTCGCTTCACCATCGCCGGCACCGTCGTTCTGCCCGCCATCTTCGAGGCCCGGCAACGCCTCTCCCCCAGAATCAGAACGTAGCGCCCTTCCTCTTCCGCCGGACGCACCAGCACCGGCTGCACCACCCCATTCGCCCGAATTGATTCCGCCAACTCCTCCAGCTTCTCGTCGTCGAATTCATACCGCGTCTGGTACGGATTCTTGTCGATAGCCTCCAGCTCAACATTCACGACAAGATTCCCCGGCATCCGCGATTCCGCCTGCGCATAAATCGTGATGGTCTCGTCCGGCGTGCCGACCGCAGAAGAATCCCGCGCCGCGAGTGACGAGAATGTGGGGACAGCCGCCCCCGGCTGTCCGCCTTCAAGTGTGGGTCCGGGTCTCAGACCCGGACTTGCCGAGCGAAGCTCGGCTGCCCCAGTGCTCTCACCAACAGTCTCCTCCACCTCAGTCCGAATCGTCCCCTCCAGCACCTCGCCCACAGGCCCCACCGGTCGAACAACAACCGTGGGTGCCCCATCCTTCGCGTTCTTTGCGAAGGGTGGGGACGCGACAGCGCCTGGGCCAGCCGTCCCAGCCACCACCCGCGGCCCCGGCAACAACGACTCCAGCCCTCTGCCCAACGCCCTCCGCTTCTCCACCTTCTCTTTTTCCCCCCGCCCCGCCGTATTCTCCGCCGCCACCGTATTCGTCATCGTTTCTCCTTAAAGTTTTTCCAGCCCCCCAAACCAATTTGGGGACAGCCGCCCCCGGCTGCCTGCCCTGAGCTAGGCCGAAGGGTCCGCCGAGCGCAAGCTCGGCTCCCCTCACCACAACCCATGCCCCTCTTTCTGACACAGCGATTCCCCCCGCGCCATAAACTCCCGGAACGTCCGTTTGGCCGCCCATGTTCCTAGCCCCAGACCGTCCTTCCCAACATATTTCTCCCATGCCTCATCGGTGGCGGCGATATCGGTCGCAGGCTTCCTGCTCTCCGACTCCAGCAGCTCCAGCACTGTCACCTTGTGTCCGTTCGCCGTCCCGGCTTTCGCATCCTTCCGCACTCGCAAACAATCCACCGCATGCGGCCACTGAATGCTCAGGGCCACAAACTTTGCCAGCACTCTATCCGACGGCAGCTCATCCGCTGCCACCGTTCCATCCACGCGCAAGCTGTGCCGCAGCGTGCTGTAAAAGCGAAACACGTTCACATACCTCTTGATCTGCCGCGGATTCCCGTCCACCAGATCCGCCACTTCATTCACGAACTCGGCCATCGCCGGATCCCGCTCGCTGAAGGTTTGCGCGTACATCCGTTTGCTGGCTTCGGCCGCCGCACGCCGCTTTTCGGGCGCAGCCTCCGCCAGCGCCTTTGCGCTCTTCGCCTCCACTTCTCCCAGACTCCGGCCCTCCAGCTCGCCCATGTACTGCTTCACTTCCGTTTCGTCCAGCGGCTTGGGTTCGGCCCCCTGCTGCGTTGCCATCTCCTTGATTCTTGAAACAGCCGCCAGGCCGATCCCCAGGCCTCGGTCGGGCGCGTCCAACCCATTCTCCAGAATCTGAGCGAACGCTGCATTCCATTCCCGAAATCCCGTCAGCGATTCCACGTACGACTTTCTTCCGCCTTTAGTCGGCGGGGGAATCGTGATCGGCAGCTGCACAATCTTCTCCATGAATCGCCAGCCCACCGGCACTGCTGGGTCCGTAAATCCCATCTCCTGCGCTTTCTCAATCACATCTTTGTTCGCCACCTCCAGCGCCGCTGCCACCATCCCTGGCTCCATCGCCAGCACAAAAACGCAGTTGGGATAGTCGCCACACAGAAACAGATTGATCGCCTCCACCACCTCTGCAACCTTGTTCGGCGCGCAGCGATCCAGGTCATCCACAAACACCACCAGCGGATCGCCGTTCGGTTTTTCCTTCGTCATCGACGCTTCCGTCGCCAGTTGCAGCACCTCTCGAATGTCCGATTCCACTAGGTGCAGGTATCCCATCTTCCCTTCGTAATCCGGTTCGCGAATCAGCTCGCGTACCGTCCCTGCCGCTTTCTCGCCCAGCTTGCTTCCCCACTCCTTCCGCATGCTGTACGCGCCCAATAACACCGAGACTCCACGGATCACGTATCGCCAGGGCACGCCCATGGGAGCCACAGCCGCAATCCAGAAGGCGATCGCGCATCCCGCCAGGACCAACAGCGCCAGCGGTACCATCTGCCGCGTGACCATCTCATAGATCTTGTGCCGCACTTCCGCCACGTTGATCCGCCGCGCGTGCAGCCGCAGCCAGAACAGCTCCCGCTCCTTCACATCCATCCGCGCCGTCACCTGGCTGATGATGCAATGCGCCATCCCCGCCCAGATCTGTTCACTCGTCTGGTATTTCCACGCGTTGAACCAAACCGTGGTCCGCGGCGGCAGCCCGTATGATTCCCCTTCCTTGCTCCGCTTCGCTTCCAGCTTCGTCGGCTTGGAACTTCCCTTGAGTTCCTCTAACAGTTCCCCCAAGGTCACCTTCGGAAGCTGCCCCTCCTGCAGAATTCCAATCCGGCTGCGCTCGCTGAGTTCCGCATATCCATCCAGCAGATGCTGCACCCGCTTCATCAGTGAAGTCTTGCCCACTCCCCACGGCGCTTTGATCCCAATCGTCAGCGGCGCCACGGTCTCCTTGTGCGTGATAAGGCTCGCAATGGTCCGCGCGTACGCCTCATACCCCAACCGGTCCGCCTCGCACCAAAGATCGGACGCCACCTTCGGCGTCGGGTTCGCCGCCGTCGCCGGCAGATCCGCATATCCCGGGAACTTCAGCTCCGCGCCCTGCTCAGCCACGCTCGCATTCGGAGCCTCCGCGCCAGGCAACTCTTCGATTGCTTCGCTTCTCTCTTCGTCCGCCGCTTCGTCAGGTCGAATCTTCTCTTTATGGAGGCCTAGATCGTACAGCGCCTTGATCATCCGGCAATCGGAGACCGACAGCGCTCCATAGAGAAGATCCGTTCGCCAAATCTTTGGCGACTTGCGCTCGCGAGCGTACTTCACCGCCTCCAACACTGCCTCGCGCACGTGCTTTGACATTTCCGGCAGCTTGTCGAGCGGGACGGTCTGATAGTCCAGCGGAATCTGCGTTCCGGCCGTGCCTTTGATGACTCTCCGCAGCTCCGCACCGTCGACATTGGCGGCGGCGAAGAATGCCCTCCAGCTATCGAAAAGGCCTGCTATCAAGAATTCCATGTGCAGCTTGTCCCGGCTGCGTACCCTAGCCTGCGAGAGCATCCCCATCGCCCGCTCAAAAACCCTCCGCGCCGATGGACTCAGCCGGTCAAACAAGTCCGCATCTGACAAATCAGACGGTGCCGGTTCGGATTCCTTGTTGGGAGTGGCCGCCAGCGTCGCCGACACCGGCGCACTGGCTGCGCCTGTTTCATCCTTACTTTCCTCGGCGGTCGCGGTCCCCGCTGCTTCTGCCGGTGCCCTCGCGTTCGCGTTCTGTGCGAACACGGGGGAGGTCGTACGCTCTCCCGATCCCCTCTCTGGTATGGCCGAGGGGCTTATTCCCGGCTCATCATTGATCCACGGTAGAAGCACCCGAACCGCCGACGTCACCTTGCTCAACGCCATTCCCCGAACGCTCAACGCCCCAACGATGAAGGCTCCCGAGACAGAGCGCGACGGCCCACCCACGACAATGCCGACCAGCCGGCTCTCGAAAAAAACCGGAGCTCCAATTAGTTGCGAGTGGTCGGTCGGCAAGGTCGCCAGGTAGAGGTAGAACTTGGATTGATCTGGGGAATTCTCCATTTGCCCGGAGATCCGAAAGAAGGCTTTTTGTGGATCGTTAGCGTACACCACGGAACATTCAGCGACGTCCGCGGGCAGCTCTCCAGTTCCCAATAAGCTTGATGAAACTGGCAATGGCAGCCGCCCGGAGATGCCGAACACTGCGAAGCGGAGGTCGTCGTCAATGGCGTGGATTGTTGCGGATAACGCGTGGATGTTTGCAAACTGCGGAAACGCGAGCCCGAGTGGCCCAAAAGCAGTAGGAGGATTGGCGGGCGAAACTGAGGGGACGGTTGCAGCCCGGTCCCGCGCCGAAGTCGCCACCCTCGAAGTCGTAACCGCAATATTCGGCGAGAGAACCACCGCCTTGCCGAGAACTTCTCCGTTGCTCGCAATGAGCTCGGCCGCCACCGCCAGCCGAAAGTCATTCGGCGCCAGTTGCTCTGCTCCCCCATTGCTTACCCCGCGAACCTCCGGCATCCTATCCATCGCGGTTCCCGCCTCTCCCCGCCCACCACGTGTCATCCTGAGCGAAGTTGTCGCCCGTGAAACGGGTGACAACACAGTCGAAGGATCCCTATCCCCTAGTTCCCGCCTGTGCCACCGCAAGGAGTTCTCTCGCACGAACCACGTCGGTTGGGGCTTTTGCCGTCTCGCAACCTAAGTATATCGACGCCCATCAATCTAATACATAGACGCTCATCAATATACTAAGCGCTCTTGTCCATCGCGTCCGCCGGCGCCGCAATCTCCTCCACCGCCTGCCCTCCTCTGTGTTCCCCTGTGTCCTCTGTGGTTAAGACTTGCGTGCCTAACACTTCCGCTGCCGTCTGAGAGCTCACAGCGGAAGGCTGCCGTTCAATAATCTCCTTCGCCAGCCGTATATAACTCTCCGCCCCTTTCGACCGCGGATCGTACACCAGCGCCGCGAGCCCATGGCTGGGCGCCTCCGCCAGCCGTATGTTCCGCGGGATCGTCGTCCGGCACAGCTTCTCTCCAAAGTATTTCTTCAGCTCGCTCATCACCTGCTGCGCCAGGTTGGTGCGGTCATCGAACATGGTCAGCACCACGCCTTCAATCGCAAGTTCAGGATTAAGCGCCGCGCGAATCCGCTCGAGCGTGTCCAGCAGCTCGCTGATGCCCTCGAGCGCAAAGTACTCCCCCTGCATTGGGATCAGCACCGCGTCGGCCGCGACCAGTGCGTTCAGCGTGAGCAGATCCAGCGCTGGCGGACAGTCCAGCACGATGAACTGGAAGCGATCGCGCAGTGTTGCCAGCGCGTCGCGCATGCGAAACTCGCGCCCCTCTGCGTCCACCAGTTCAAGGTTTGCACCAATCAGGTTCTTGTGCGCAGGAATCAGCCAGAGCTGCTCCAGATCTGTGGTGAGCAGCGCCTCCTCAGCCGAGGCTGCGCCCATGAGCAGGTGGTAAGAGCTGATGCGATCAGGGTCCTTCACGAACCCCAGGCCGCTCGTGGCATTCGACTGCGGATCGCAGTCGACGAGCAGCGTGTTGACTTCCGCAGCCGCAAAGGATGCGGCCAGGTTGATGGCGGTCGTAGTCTTGCCCACGCCGCCCTTCTGATTGGCAACAGCGATAACGCGTCCCATTGGATTGTCAGGAGAATCAGAGCTACCCGGCAGCATAGTCCGCTTCGCATTTCAAATGCAATGAAGAATTGCTGTGCACAAGAGTGAATTGTGTGCAAAACGCGTCCAATGTTCCCGCAGGAACATTGAGCACTAGGTTTGCCCTCGCGATGTCGTCGTCTGGACGCATATAAGGAGAAGTGTTCCTGCAGGAACATCCTGCGGGCTGTGGGGCGAGGGATGCAACCGTGGAGGAGGCTGCCTGGTTTCTCTCCGCAGTCATTAGTTCGTGACGGCAGGATGGAGTGAGAGAAACGTTCCTGCGGGAACACTTTGCTTTGACACACGGCCTTAGCGCACAGCGGGAAGCTTGCTTGGAAATCGCAAGCGATGAGCGAAAAGCGGAGTAATGTTCCCGCGGGAACACTGTGGAAAACTTCTTGAGGCGAGCATTCCGCTGGAGAATGATGCGGCGAATTCTGATGTTATTTCCCACTTTTGGTGTTAGATGGCACGAAGGTCCGTGGTAATAATCGGCTTATGGGCGCGGTAAATTTGGCCGCTTGGACCACTTGTTCTATATTCGGTTCCTCGAGTCAAACTGGAACGGCTGGGGCGATCATCTCGCCTGCGGCTAAAGCGCCTGTGCCTGCCTCTCAGTGTCTGCGGAGGCCACAATTTCGCATAAATAACCAGTATCGTCCCACTTGTTGTGCTGAAATAGAGAATCTCAGGTCACAATTACTCAAACAATGGCCATAGAGCTTGGTTATGAACCACTATTGACTACTTTGATTCGGAGTTTGCCATCGCATGTGTCGGGCGATGAGCCACGAGCAACATCCTGGCGCGGGATTGAGGGACGGGGACTGGGTCGGACCAGGTGAGATGGGGCAACGTGGATCGGGCTTGAGCTTGTTGGGCGGTGCCGATCAGGAGGGCAAGGCGTCCTCCGGGGGCGACCAGGGTGGCGGCTGTGGGGAGGATGGTTTCGAAGTGTTCAACGGCGCGCAGGGTGACTACAGCGAAGGTTTCGGTGAGGATCTCGGCGCGGGTGTTTTGTATATTGACATCCGTCAATGTAAGGGCGCGGGTGACTTCGCGGAGGAAGGTGGCCTTCTTGTGGTTGGACTCGATCAGGGTGAGGGAGATGTGGGGCGCCCAGAGCTTGATGGGAAGGCCGGGGAATCCGGCGCCGGAACCGATGTCGGCAATGGAAGGGCGGTGGGAAGAGAGGTCCTTTCGCCCCTCCGGAGCTTGCTCCGCAGCCGGGCTCGCACCAGGAGCCGAGCCTGGCTCGGCCGGACAGCCGGGGGCGGCTGTCCCTACATGGACATTGTTCGGGAACAGGTGTCGGGCTGCGAAGAAGGACTCTCCGAAGTGGCGGGTGACGATGTCTTCGGGGTCGCGGATTGCCGTCAGGTTGATGCGGGCGTTCCAGCGGAGGAGTATATCGATGTACGTCGATATACTCTGCATCTGAGCGGAGGACAGGACAGCAGATTCCCTTCGACTCTGCTCAGGGCAAGCCTCGCCGGCCGGCGCCGGTTCGGAATGACGAGGGTTTGGATCTGCGGACAGGAACGGCTTCAGTAGTTCGGCGATGCGGGCGGTGTCCATGGGGAGTGGAATTCAGATTGTAGATTGGCGGTTGGCGATTTGGGAAAGTGGGCAAACCACACGGGCTAAAGGACTATAAATGAAGAGACTGTTCCAAATTCGGGAATCGGCTAGCAAGTAGAGCGAGTCGTGACCTAGAATTATGCATCTAATTCCTATGAGCACAGCCAGGGTGGCAATCTTCGACGAAAAATACAGGGTCATCGCCGTTGAGGATCAGAGCCTGACGATCCGCGGAGTTCGCAGCGGCAAAGTGCTGACGATCATCAACCCCGACCCGGACACTCCCCTCACGCCCGCGGAATACCCGCCGGGCAAGCTCATCGCGCTGAGCGATCCCTCTGCTACGCCCTTGAACTAGGGCTGTAAATCTTCGTGTTCTTAGGCCCGCAGCATCCGCCTCATCGAGGGGCAAATCCCCCGAATAACACCGGTCGGAGGTTTCTTCCGCAAGACATACACAATAGGGACGTAGCGCAAGACCTTTGTTCTCGCCGACTAATTTGTAGGCCGAGCTTCGCGCGACGGACGGCCGAGGGCGGCCGTCCCCACACGAGCTCAGGTAGCCACCGCCGCGTCTATACCACTGGCCGTTCGCGGGGAGGGGGCGCCCGCGTCACACAATCGACGCTTGACGACGGGCCGATTATTCTGTATATTCAGTTTGTACTGAAAGAAACGTTATGGCGGAACTTACTGGGGTACAGAAGCAGTACATCCTCCACTGGGGAGAGATGGGGACGCGGTGGGGGATCAACCGGACGGTGGCGCAGATCCATGCGCTGCTGTATTTGTCGCCGCGGGCGCTGCCGGCGGAGGAGATTGCCGAGACACTGAGCGTGGCGCGGTCGAATGTGAGCACGTCGATCCGGGAACTGGAGACCTGGGGGATTGTGCGGGCAGTGCACGTGCTGGGCGACCGGCGCGAGCACTATGAGTCGATGAAAGACGTGTGGGAGATGTTCCGGCTGGTGATTGAGCAGAGGAAGCGGCGGGAGATCGATCCGACACGGGAGATGTTGCGGCGGGGCCTGGCCGATCTGGATCCGAAAGAGCTGGGTGCGGATTACACGCGGGAGCGGCTGGCAGCCATGGCCGGGTTCTTCGAGGCCGTGACGGAACTGCACGACCAGATGAAGCGCCTGCCAACGGGTACGGTGCGGAAACTGTTGCGCATGGGGACGAAGATGCGGAGGAAGGCGGGCTAGGGCACCCTTTTTTGTCTCGCATGTTCTGTTCGTACAGAACTATCTGACATATGCGATAGGGGGCGGCGTTGCGAAGGTGACCGATGGGGTAGGGATGCTTCGACTGCGCACCGAGAATCGCTTCGCGCTTCTCGGTGCTCCGCTCAGCATGACAGGGGTTGAGGGTTGAGTCACTGGGGTGGACGGACACATGAGAGAAACGGTTGTCATTACCGGGGCGTTCAGCTATACGGGCAGGTACGCGACGCGGCTCCGGCTGAGCCAATGGCTGGCGGAGAACGGGGACAGCGTGGGGAGGAAGTACGCGTCTGAGGTGGCACGGCACTATGAGGTTTGCGGGCGAACCGGCAAAACCTGAAATACAACCACAGAGGACACGGAGTACACGGAGGTTGGTAGGGATGCTTCGGCAGCGCACCGAGAATCGCTTCGCGCCTCTCGGTGCTCCGCTGAGCATGACAGGGGTTGAGGGTTGAGTCACCAGGACGTGCTTAATACGGAATCAGGACAAGAAACAGTTTTTGGAAGGAGGTGCAGCAGAAAACTGTACACTACTGAAAAAGAAATAGAAGCCGCCGGAGATGCCGGCAGGTTCCATGACACAGGGGAGATCTCAGTTCGACGAACCATCGGAGACGGCTCACGCTTCCGAGAAGAGCTCTGGCGGAAGTGGCAGCCCGGGCGTCTCGATGGCACAATCTCCATCCGCATCAACCCCAAGCGAAACCTCCTCTGAGTACCGTCCCGAGAGCGGAGTCCACAAAGAATTGCGGCGGCTAAACCGGGCGCTGCGCGCGCTGAGTGCGTGCAGCCAGGCGCTGGCCAAAGCCGGAAGCGAGCAGGAACTGCTGGATCAAGTGTGCGACATTATTGTGCGCATCGGCGGATACCGGATGGCGGGGATTGCGTACGCGGAAGTGGACGAAGCAAAGACCGTGCGTCCCATGGCACACGCCGGGTCCGACAGTGGATACCTGTCGAAGATTGAGGTGAAGTGGTCGGATACTCCGGCCGGGCACGGGCCGGTGGGGACGGCGATCCGGGAGAACCGGATTTGCGTGATTGCGGATACAGAAACCGATCCCCAGTTTGCGCCGTGGCGCGAAGCGGCGTTAAGTCGAGGATACGCAGCGACGATCGCACTGCCACTGCGAGCCGCGGGCACCCCTTTCGGCGTGTTGGCGATCTACTCGGAGCAGGCGGGATCATTCGAGAGTTCGGAAGTGGATCTGCTCGCGGAGATCGCCAACAACCTGGTCTACGGCATCACGTCGATCCGTGCCCAGGCGGAGAGCAAACGAGCCACGGCCGCCCTGCGGGACGCGGAAGCGCAATACCGGCAGGTGGTGGAGCAGGTTCCGGCGATCTCGTATGTGGCGGAGGCTGGAGCGCGCGGCCGTTTTCTCTACCTGAGCCCGCAGGTGAAGACGATTCTCGGCTACCGTCCAGAGGATTGCTTGTCCGACCCAACCTTCTGGTGGGATCGTTTAAATCCGGAAGACTATCCGACCGCGCTGCTGGAGGATAGCTGGGAGGAGGGGCGTCCGTTCCAGGTTGAGTACCGGATGCGCAGGCAGGACGGGCAGGAAGTATGGCTGCGGGACGAGGCGATGATTGTTCGCGACCCGGAGACCGGGAAACGGCTGACGCGTGGGCTGTTGATCGACATTACGGAGCGGAAACGAGCGAACGAGGCGCTGCGCCAGAGTGAAGAGCGCTACCGGATGTTTGTGGCGCAGAGTTCCGAGGGAATCTTCCGCATGGAGTATGAGCCGCCCGTTCCGTGCCACCTCCCTGCCAGTGAGCAGATGACGTTGGGGCGAAAGCACGGCGTTATGGCGGAATGCAACGATGCCATGGCGAAGATGTACGGCCGGGCGTCGGCGCAGGAGTTGATCGGGAGGCCGCTGACTGATTTCCTGGTGCTCAACGATCCCGTGACGCATGAGTTTATGGAGAACTTCATCCGATCCGGTTACCGGACGACGGACCAGGAGTCGCGTGAGGTTGATTCCAATGGACAGAGGAAGATTTTTCGTAACACGATGATCGGGATGGTGGTCGACGGACATTGGGTTCGGACGTGGGGTATTACGCGCGATGTGACCGAGCGGATGCATCTGGAAGAGCAGCTGCGGAACGCGCAACAACTGGAGGCGATCGGCCGGCTGGCGGGAGGCGTGGCGCACGACTTCAACAACATCTTGAGCATCATCATGGGCCACGGCGAGCTGTTGCTGGAAGGAGCGGACGAACAGGCGCGGAATGGCCTGGAGCAGATCCGGAGGGCCGCGGAACGAGCCGCGTCGCTGACGCAGCAACTGCTGGCCTTCAGCCGCAAGCAGGTGCTGCTGCCGAAAGTGCTGGATTTGAATGCGGCGGTGGCGGACGTGCAGAAAATGCTGGCGCGCGTGATTGGCGAGGATATTGAGTTGATCGCAAGCTTGCATCCATCGCTGGTGCCGGTGAAGGCGGACCCAGGGCGGGTGGAGCAGGTGCTGATGAACCTGGCGGTCAACGCACGCGATGCCATGCCGCAGGGCGGCAAACTGGTCATGGAAACATCGAATGTGGAAGTCGACGGGGATCGAGGTCGCGACCTGGAGCTTGCGGCTGGACGGTACGTGATGTTGAGGGTGACCGACACCGGACATGGGATGGATGCGGGAATTATGGCCCATATTTTCGAGCCCTTCTTTACGACCAAGCCGAGGGGAAAGGGAACGGGGCTTGGTTTGGCGACGGTGTATGGAATTGTGAAACAGAGCGGAGGAAGCATCCAGGTAGAGAGTGAAGTGGGGCGCGGCAGCGACTTCCGCATTTATTTGCCGGTAGCGGAGGATCGTGCGCGCAGGCTGCCGTCGCCGATGACGGGCGAGAAGGTGGCGGGGGGAACAGAAACCATTCTGATCGTGGAAGATGAGCCGGACCTGCGCGAACTGACGCGCATCTTTCTGGAAGGGTACGGCTACACGGTGCTGGAGGCGTCAAGCGCGGAGCAGGCGCTTCAGGTGGCCGAGAAGTTCTCGGAGCCGATTAATCTTTTGCTCACCGATGTCATCATGCCGGGCATGAGCGGGCGCCAGTTGGCGGAGAAAGTTCTGGGGCAGCGTCCTCAAACGAAGATCGTCTACATGACGGGGTACACCGACGACATGGTGGTGCAGCACAAGGTGCTGGAGCCGGGTGTGAAGCTGCTGCAGAAACCTTTCGGCAAGGTCGCACTGGCGCAGAAAGTGCGGTCCACGCTGGATGGGGGGTAGGGGAAGAATTTAAGATTGTAGATTGCAGATTGATTTTCCATCGGACCGAACTCCAAATAGAAAAGAGACACAGGGATATATGACGCAGGCGCAGGGAAGTGGCGGGGTTCTGGACGAAGCGCGCGAGGCGGCCAGCAAGAAGATCTGGGTAACGCTGAAAGGGCTGCCGCTGACGATTCGCCTGGAGTGGCCGTTCCACCAGTCGACATCGGGTGCGGACTTCTGGGTGCTGCATGGGGATATCCGGCTGGAAGGTTCGGAAGGGCTGCACGCGCCGGTGGCGGTTAATCTTTCGCAGACCGTGCGCGAGGTGCTGCCTTCGATGGAGCCGACAGATGCGGAGGCTCCGGTGATCAACGCGCTGCGCAAGGAAGTGGACCAGCGGCAGATTGAGTTTTTGAAATCGGGGAAATTGTTGCCGGTGCCGTTCTCCAGCCGGCACTATGACTTCAAGCGCCAGCAGTGGGTGTTTGGCAAGGCGACGGATGAGGTGATGGCGGAGTTTGTTGAGAGGAAGGTGTATTGGCAGACGAAAGCCCCACTTCTCGCAAAGGACGCGAGAAATGGGGCGCCCGGCACCGGAAGTGCTACGCGAGTTTGGATTGGAGATCCGACGGAGGCGCAGTATCTGCAGACTACGCCGGCGCATTTGGTCGAGATTGCTGCGCGGCTGGTCGCGGCGCAGGGTTTGCTGCGGATTGACGGGGAGTATGCCGAGCCAACGGCGGGGCTCATGGGACAAGCAGAGCGATTCGAGAGCGCCCGGCGGCAGGCGGTGGAAGAGTTGGAGAAGAAGCACGCGTTTGAGCGAGGATAGTGTGCGCGATTCGGCCAGGCGGATCATGCAAACTACGCGCGGCTGGGGAAGATCATTGCCAGGGCGATGAACACGGGGAACAGGATTGCGAGAAACAGGAGAAGTCCGACAAAGCCCCAACCTATCGCTTTCCATCCACTGGCGGGTGTTATCTCAAGCGTGGGTTGTCGCCCATTCGCCGAACTCAGTGTCTTGGAGACGAGGAAAGATCGTGTAGAACGCGGCTTCCACGCCGAGTCCCACCACCCGCCCCCATGCGTCAGGAACAAAGAAGAAGATTGCCGCAAGCGCGACGGAAGCCAGAAGTGTTAGCCGCATGACTTTCTTCGCCTTCTCCTGACATCCCATCCGCCGTAAGTTGATCGCTGAGACGAGCGCACCTGCCACCGGACCAAAGAAGAAAGCGATTCTACCGGCCGTTTTCGGCCGCCACGGAACTTTTGCATTCTCGGCGGGCAGTGGTGGGCCGATGGTGTAGGCGTCTCTTGGCGGAAGCGGCGAGATCGACGAAATGAATCACCTCCAAGTGGCGAAACGCTATCACTGCGAGTGACGAACTGCAAGCCTCAACGCGGGCATTGTTACAGACTCCTTGTTAATCGGTCGCCGCCTGCGCCGTCAGGGACTGAAGCCCGCAGCTTGCGGGGCCCTGTGCGGCACGACTGAAAGAGGCTGCGGAAAAAGTCGCATTCCGCGTGGGCAGCGCCTGAAGGCGTGATTGATTCGCCAACATTTACGCTATGCCTGAAGGCATAGCCTGATACGAATCGTGCGTTCTTACGCGACCTCTGAAACTCGTGCCCTTCCCGGCAGTGCACGATTCCAGACTTTTTCCTCAGCCTTCGAAGTCGTGCTTCCCAGCTCGTTCCCGGTTTGGACTTTCCCGCTGTGTTTTCCCTCAGCTTCTTTTCGAGGAAGGCTTCACGTGTTTCTACTTTTCAACTTTCGGATTCCGCGAGAACAGTCCCCAGCAGAACTGCGGTGCGATGGCGTAGTTCACCTGCACCAAAACAATGGCGGCGATGCTGTAGTACGTATTGAAAAAGCATAACGCGGCGCCGCAGGCGTAGAGAGATTGCGCGATCACGATGCGGCGGACGACCGCTGGGTGAATATCTGTGGGGACATCGTCTGCGAGAAGGCGGGCGCGGGTGGCGTAGCTCCAACTCCAGTAGAGCGTCAGGCCGAGCAGCAGGATATTGAACCAGTAGACCAGGAGCGCAGTACGGTAGTGGATGAAGTCGGCGAGCAGTGCGGGTGAAAACGGCGTCAGCGAGACGGAGCAGAGAAAGGCGATGTGAATCCAGGCGAGATTGCGGTCGGCGCGGGCGAAGTGGTTGAGTTGCGTCTGCTGGCCGATCCAGAAAATCCCCAGCGTCATCACGCTCATGAGGAATACGAGAAGCCGAGGCGAGAGCGCGACCAGGATGTGCCATAGATCCCGCTCCGAGTGAACCGCGTCATTGGCGGGGACGCGCAGATCGAGAACGAGCAGGGTCATGGCCACGGCGAAGATGCCGTCGCTGAGGGCGGCGAGGCGTTCGACACTTTGTCCGGCAACACGGTTGTAGAGGGAGTGCATCGGGAAGAGTTTATAGCGTTTTCGAGTCGGTGAGCGGGATCCTGGCAGTGCACGGTAATGGAGAGCATCCGGCGTTAAGATCAAAAGCCCCACCCTGTCCCTGCAAACAACGCAGGGACAAGGATGGGGCACCCCGTTCTACGAAGGCTTGCGCACGAACTGCGAGACGACGGTCCCGAGGGTGAGGAGAGACATGAGAGAGATGATGCCCAGCGAGATGACGCAGTAGATGCACCAGACCCCGAGGACATTCTTTTCGATGTTCGCGAGGTACAGGGAGAAGGCGAGCCCGCCAAAAGTGGGAACGAGCAACATGCGGTAGGAGCACAGGAATGCGAGAGCGCCCATGAGAATGTATCCGGCGATGCCGAGGGCAGCGACTGGGATTCCAGCGATCATGGCGTAGGGGCTGTGGTTGACCACGCCGCAGTCCCAGTGCTCGTTGATGCTGCAGGGCGAATCGCCATACTCGCGGTAATGCTCGCGCAGGGCGAGAGATGAGACGATCACACCGAAGATAGCCAGGATCAGTAGTAGGTATTTCATGAGTTCTCCAACGCTCCCCATGGGCCCGGCTAGAAGTCGGGCTTCTTGAGAAACGGCGCGGTGGCTGCGTCATTTATTAAATCAGAAACCTGCCAATCGCTGCCGTGATACCACTTCACGATTTCGCCGTCGGGACCGATGACGGCGGTGCTGAGGTTGTGGGTGATCAAACCGCCTTCGGGCTTCACGGTTAGCGCAAAGAATTCGGCGATCTTGGGCAAGTCCGCGGCGCTTGGAGCGGCGAATTCCCAACGGTTGAAAAGTGCGGGGTCGTGGGTGTGGGCCACGGAGAATCCGTAGTCGCGCAGAACCTTGGGGGTGTCGTGTTCTGGGTCGAAGCTGATGCTCAAGAGATGAGCGCGCGCCAACGCCGGATTTGTCCCGATCTGTTTGTAGATTTCGGCGAAGTTGCTGCTCATGCGCGGGCAGAAATCGGGAAACGGGCAGCGGGTGTAAATAAAGGTGACGAACAGAACTTTCCCGCCATACCGCTTGAGAGAAATGCGCTTGCCGCTTTGGTTGGTAAAGACAAAATCGGGGACGTTCTCTCCGGGCGCGGGCATGTGCAGCGAATTTGCCGCGGCGGCCGGAGCGGTCTCGTTGTGAGCGGTGACTTTGACGTTCTCGATCCACGAGTCAGGCGCAGCGTCGTCGTTCTTCGGGTCGGAAACCACGACAACCTCCGCAGAAATGGTATCGCCGGGGGTCAGTTGATTCAGGGTTGCTGCCGGCTTGACCTTATACGGCATCGCCATGGCGTCCATGAAGCCGGGGATGGCGGCGCCGTCGATGACGGCTGACTGCGCTTGGCTGTCGATGGAAATGACGCGGCCGGTGAAGGGATAACGTTTCGCGGCGGGCATTCTTGAGCGATTGCACGAAGAACTGAACAGCGCGCTGGCGAGGATGAGAGCGAGTAGAAGAATACGGCGAGTAGGGTTGTTCACGCTGTATCCAATTTAACTCGGAGTGGGAGTCCGGTGCCACGGCTCGCACATTGTGGGTAACGACTGGGTGAGGTCTGAGCCATCGGCAGTCGAGCTTCGCTCGAAAGACAGGCGAGGGCGGCTGTCTCCACATGGTTTCTCACGGGCTCAGACACCACGTTGTTTGGAGTACTGTATTTGTGAAATCCTCAGGGCGACCGAACGCAGTCCAGATTTCACACGGCGAGGCACTCGATGGCATGCAATCCAGAGGTGTTGAAGCACGTTCCGCTGTTTGCGTTGCTCGATGAAGAAGAGACGGCGGTGCTGGCCGGGCAGGTGAAGCTGAAGACTTTCGCGCCTCGGCAGCGCATCTACAAGATCGGTGATTCTGGCGGACAGGCGTATGTGGTGGTGTCGGGGCGGGTTCGCGTCTCGACGGTTGACCAGGACCACCAGGAAGTTGTGGTCGACGAGCCGTCACACGGAGAATTCTTTGGGTTCGCTTCGATGCTGGAACAAACTCCACACCAGACCGAAGCGGTGGCCATTGACGAGGCCGTGTGCATCGAAGTGGATCAGGAAGACATTGCCGTGCTGTTACAGCGCAAGCCGCTGGCCGGGATGGACATGCTCCGAGTGCTGGGGCGGCAATTTCACGCCTCGCAGCAACTGGTGCGGCTGCGGGCGAACCGTCATCCCAATGAAGTAATTGATAAGGATGCGACGTTCGGCGAACGCATCGCCGATATGGTCGCGGGGTTTGGCGGATCGTGGACCTTTATTCTCTCGTTCGGCTTCGCGCTCGCGGTGTATATGACCATCGATTCCATGCTGGGCAAGAAAGCGTGGGATCCGTATCCGTTTATTCTGCTCAATCTGTTTCTGTCGATGCTGGCCTCAGTGCAGGCGCCGGTCATTATGATGAGCCAGAACCGGCAGGACACGAAGGACCGTTTGCGCGGCGAACTCGACTACGACGTCAACCGGCGGGCTGAGGTCGAGATTCAGGGGCTGGCGCACAAACTGAATGTGCTGGGAGAAAAGATCGGCGACGTGGAAGAAATGCTGCGGGAGAAGCTGGCGCGGGAGTGAGAACTGGCGTGAACAAGGAGTCGGTATTCAGTTATGAAGAAAAATATCTGGAGAGCGGTGATCGAGGTGGGTTTTATCATCTTCCTGTTCTATTCCAATCTCCTAATGGGAGAATTCGAGCGCTCAGGCATGGCGCAGAAGAATGGCTTGGCTTGGGCAATTGGAGACGTTCTTACCACTGCCAACTTTGAAATTAGCATGATCGCGGCGCTCGTCGGTTATCTCGTTGTTGAATTTCTGCGAAAGAAACTCTAAGAGGAGAGGGCATGGGGGACAGCCGCCTAAGGCAAACGTGGCGGCCGGGACGGTCCTAGTAGTGAAATCTGTAGCGCAGTTCGACGTAGACCTCGCGCGGATTGTTCCAGTGGAAGCCGCCGAAGGTGATGCTGTTGTCGAGTTCGACCCGGCGGTTGGCGACGTTCATGGCGTTGATTGAGGCGGAGAAGCGTTCGCCGAAATCCTTGCCTAGCGTCAGATCGAAGGTGGTGTGCTGGGGGAGATAGTTGCCGGGGTAGGGCTGGCCCACGAAGGCGTTGGTGAAACCGGAACCGTAGTAGACGTTGGTGGAGGCGTACGCGCGCCACGGCAGGGTGAGGTCACCGCCGACGTTCAGCGTGTTGCGCTGGTCGTGATCGAGCGGGCCCCAGGGGAGATAGGAAAAGTCGGTGAGGCCGCCGTTGATGAATCCTCCGGCGCGGGCCACCTGGTTGGAATAGGCGAGGTGAAGCTGGGCGCGGTGTGCAATGCGGGGCGAGCGCAGCGTGAGTTCCCAGCCGCGGATGACGGCGCGTTGGATGGTCAGAGGGAAAAAGAGATTCGACTCGCCAATGTTGTTGTGATCGAAGAAATTTGAAGCGTTGGTGCGGAAGGTGTCGGCGTCGACGATCCAGCCGTGCCACGGGATGGTGACGCCGAATTGTTCTTCTTCGTCGCGCTCGCCGTGGAGCGCGATGAAATTCAGATTGTTGTTGTTGGCGAACTGCAGCAGCGGGCCGGCGGCGGTGACGAGCGGAGGTGCCTGATAGTAGTGGCCGTAGGAGGCACGGAAAGTCCAGTTCAGGCGTGGCACGTGGAGCGCCACGCCGAAGCGCGGACTGATGGCGTTCTCCGTCACGCCACCGGAGAAATACGTCGGGCGAAGGCCGGCGGAAAGCGTCAGCCACGAGAGCGGTTTGAATTTGTCATCGAGGAAAAATGCTGCCAGGCTGCCGGAGGGATGCTCCGCGTCCGTAAACGGCGGGTTGAGGCTGCCGTCCTGAAAGATCGCTCCCAGAAGTTCGTTGTTGCGCTGGTAGAAACTGTACAAGCCCACCTGGAGGTCGTTCTTCGCTTCATTCGCGCTGAAACTCACTTGACCGCCGCCGTAGGTTGATCCGCGATGCTGGGTTGCGACGATGGGATCGCTGAGCCCGCTGTCATAATTCGCGCGGTTGTAGTGGTAGAACGGCGAAACCGTCAGAAGCATGCGCGAGTTGAAGGTGTGCACCCAGGAAAAGTTGGCCAGCGCGTCGGACTCGTGGTCGCCGTCGCGCTGGTTGAGGCTGGGATATTGCGCCACACCGTCATTCGCCGCACTCGGGGCGTTCTCAATGTCATTCGGAAAAGGATCGTAGGGAACCTGATAGTAGTCCCGGCGTAGCGAGATCACGAGGCGCAGCTGGTCTGAGGGATCGACATTGAAAATGAGCGAGCCGAAGCCGCCGTAGCCGTTGGCCGAATCGTGGACGACTTGCGGGACCGGTGTCTGAATACCGAGATTGCTGCGGTTGCCGTTCACGCTGGCGTAGTAGGCGAAGCGCTCAGTGTGGCTGCCGAAGCTGAACTGGTCGTTGGTCTGGTAGAAATTGCCGGCGCTCAGAACGAGTTCGGCCTGGCGGTTGCGCTCGAACCCGGTGCGGGGCACGACGTTGAAGACGCCATACGTTCGGTCGCCGAATTCCGCGCCGTAACTGCCACGGCTCACTTCGAGATAGTCGATGTCTTTGGGATCGAATTGCGGTCCGATATTGGAAGCAATGTTGGTGTTGGGTACTGGGACGCCGTCAACCAGCCAGCTGGTTTGATGTCCGCCGCGGACGTGCAGTTGATCGTGGGTGAGGTAGGCTCCGGGAACGAAGTCGGTGATCATCGCCATGCTGTTGGAGCGGGCCGCCCCGGGAGTGCGGGCGATCTCGAGGCGATCGACCACCGTTGTCGGCGTAGCTGAATCGGTGGGAGCTGATTCGGGAGTGCCGGAGACGTTGATCATCTCTTTCGCTCCCGCGACGTTGAGCGCGAAATGCAGCACAGGCTGCGTGCTCGACATGACGGCGACGTCTTGCTGCGCCTGCTCGAAGCCGAGGCCGGCGACGGCGACGATGTATTCGCCCAGCGGGACGGCGTTGAAGACAAAGTTGCCATTGGCGTCGGAATTTGTCGTGGCCGACCAGTCCGAAGATTTGGCCTTGATCATCACCATGGCGCTCTGGACCGGGCGGTGCTGGGGATCGTGGATGACTCCGCGCACGGAGCCGACGACTGCGGCTAGCGCGACAAGGCTCAAGGCGAGCCATGCGGCGAACAACGGGATGCGAATGAAACGCATGCAATCTCCGAAGACCTGTTGGGTTGCTCCTAATTGCACAGCTCGGAATGGAGCCAGCCGGGCTTCGCCCAGCGGACAGCCGAAGCCGGCTGTCCCCACATAAGCTGTGGTCATGAACCGCAGTCATGAGCTGCAGTCATGACGCGAGATTTTCAGGCGATGGAGATTTTCGGAGGGGCGCGGGTGGATTGCGATGCGTAGAGATTCGCGACCGGAATACTTGATTGAGATTCGGCAATGCGAGCATGCACATTCTCGGCGCACGCCGCCGTCAGGCCCGGTTGCGGATAGGCCCATTGCGACGTGGCTACCGCGCGGCCGCAGTCGTGATTGCAGCAACCGGCGCTGCGGATGGCGAATTGCTCAGAGTCTGCGACCGCGGAGTCGTGGCAGTGATGTGCTTTGCGAATGCAGCAAGCATGAGGCGGAGCAGACGTGGCCGCCAGCGCGAGCGGAACGAACATTCCGACAAGCGCGAACAACAGCAGGAGTCTGGCGGTCAGGCGCTGCATTTTGTTCGTGTGAAGAAGAACCCCGAGTAAAGTCAGAATAGAACAGGTTCCCGATATTTCGCAACCACCAGGGGAACTGCCCCGTCGAGAATCTCATTTCTCCGGGTCGGGAAGTCAAAACCCCCACCCTCTCGCAGAAAACGCGAGAAGGGTGGGGGCACCCACCCGCATTCAGAAACTACCTTCCAACGATGTCGCCCTTCAGGCCTGAGATCGCCCCGAGGACTTCTGATTTCTCTTTTTCGGGCACGTTGAACTTGTTAAGCGTGGCTACCAGGTCTTTCACCGATGCGTTCCAGTCGTCTTCGGTGATGCCGAGGCCGGTGTGCGCCGTCTTCATGTCTTGTCCGGTGTAAGCGCAGGGGCCGCCGGTGGCGACGCACAGGAAGTCGATGACGTGCTGGCGAATGCGGGTGAGCCCTTCTTTATTGTGTCCGGCGAAGAAGCGCTTGAGCTGGGCATCGGTGGCCAGGCGGCCGATGAAGTCGTCAGTGACGGCCGCGAGGGCATCGTATCCGCCCAGGCGTTGGTAGAGAGATTTCTGTTGTTGGGCGAAGGCCTGCGGCGGTGCGGCATAAAAGGGCGCGACTGCTGCGAAGGCTGCCAGGGTGAAATACAAGAACGGCGTTAGTCTCTTCATTTTTTCTCCTGAGGGTGGCCGGATGGCCGTCGGTTGGAAGTACGGGCAGGAGCTGAAAATGGATTGCAGACTTGTGGCGGTCAGGCTTTGCCGTTGATCTTGGCCCACCACCAGCGGACGCCGACAAAAAGGAAGCGCCAGTCGTGGAAGAACTCTGGCGGCTTGCCTTCGAAGGCGTGGCCGATGAACTGGAAGATCCATCCGATGACGAACAGGCCCAAGGCGTAGAACCACAGACGGTGGTAGAAGAAGCCAGCGATGGCGACTGCGACCGAGACCAGAATGAGGGGAATGCCCAAGGTGTGGCAGGCGCGGTTAACCCGGTGCTGGTGGCTAATGGAGTATTGCGCGATCCACTGCTCGCTGGTGCGTCCGCCTAGCATGCGTGGAGATCATACACTGTCGGGGACCGCGATTGCTGCTCCGACGGGTCAAGCTCCGCAACTGAGTCCGCGAGCGGTGCCCGCGCCACACGGGCTGGAACCCGAGGGGAGGCCCCCAGAGCTGTTCAGTTCCGGACACCCCCTTTTGAATCTGAACACCCTCCCGCGCTCCTCGAACTGAGTCCAGCTTGATTTTCAAGGGGTTGTGCGGGGTGTGATTGGCGACAACCTTGCCCTTGGTGAAGGGGGAAGACAGCGCTCGAGGAGTCCCAATGCGGATCTGGCTGCAAGATTTTCGCTACGCGTGGCGGCAGTTGCGCAAGAATCCAGGCTTTGCCTGCACAGCCATCGTTGTCCTGGGTCTGGGCATCGGCGCGGTCACGGCAATCTTCAGCGCGGTGAATCCCATCTTGTTCGAGCCGCTGCCGTATCCGCAAGCCAGCCGGCTCATGATGATCTGGTACGCCGGGAGCGACGGGTCGCGCATCCCCCAGACCTTTCATACGTATCGCGAACTGGCGGAACGCAATCGTGCCTTCGACGCGATCGCCGTGATGAATCCGTGGCAGCCGACTCTCACCGGCGCGGCTCAACCCGAGCGGTTGGATGGCCAAAGAATTAGCGCCAGTTACTTCCGCACGCTGGGTGTTGCGCCGGCGCTGGGACGAGACTTCCAGGCTTCAGACGATGTGTTTCACGGCCCGAACATGGTGATCCTCAGCAACGGGTCATGGCGCGCGCACTTCGGCGCCGACAGCACGATCATTGGTCGAGACGTCAAGCTCGACGGCGACAACTACACTGTCATCGGCGTGATGCCGAGCTCGTTCGACAATGTGCTCAGTCCATCGGCGGAGTTCTGGTCGCCTTTGCAGTACGACGCTGGGAACATCGTTTCCCAACAGACCCGGGAATGGGGTCATCACCTGCGAATGGTGGGGCGGCTGCGCGCTGGCGTCAGCAAGGATCAAGCGCGGAGCGATCTTGACCTGATCGCCCGTACCCGAGTAGCCGAATTTCCGCGGCCCGCCTGGGCATCCCTTGACCAAGGGCTCGTCGTAAACGCGCTGCAGGAGGACATTGCCGGTGGCGTGAAGCCTGCGCTGCTCGCCGTTCTCGGGGCGGTGATTCTGGTGCTCCTGATCGCGTGCGTGAACGTGACGAATCTGCTGCTTGCCCGCGGCGCGCAGCGCCAAGGTGAGTTTGCACTGCGTGCCGCTCTGGGCGCAGCACGACCACGACTGATCCGGCAACTGCTCACGGAGAGTTTGCTGCTGGCCATGCTCGGTGGGGCGCTCGGAATGCTGGTAGCACAGTTCGGTGTACGCGCGCTGGTGGCCCTCAGCCCGCCGGGACTGCCGCGGGTAGACGCGATCCGATTGGACGGCACGGTATTTGCCTTTGCACTTGGCATCACCGCGCTCATCGGCCTGGTGATGGGGCTGATTCCGGCACGGTACGCTTCTCGCGGCGACCTGCGCATGGGAGTGCAGCAAAGCTCGACGCGCACGGCGGGTGTTCAGCAATTGGCGCGACGCACCCTGGTCGTCGCGGAGGTCGCGATTGCACTCGTTCTGCTGGCCAGCGCGGGATTGTTGCTGCGCAGCCTGGGCCGCCTGTTCGCGATCGATCCTGGGTTCGATGCTGCCCACGTGCTCACTATGCAAGTGCAGGAAACGGGCCACCGGTTCGACGACGACAGCGCCCGGACTCGATTCTTTACGCAAGCCCTCGAATCCGTGCGTCAGGTTCCTGGCGTCGAGACGGCGGCTTTCACCAGTCAATTGCCGCTGAGCGGCGACTTTGACACCTACGGAGTGCAGTTCCAGTCGGATGCGAACGAGAACTCCGAGGCCGGGCTTCGCTATGCCGTGAGCCCCAGCTATTTCGAGGCAATGCACATTCCGCTTCGCCGCGGCCGCTTGCTCAATGATCGCGACGTGGCGGGCGCGCCGCAGGCCGTTCTGCTCAGCGAGTCTTTCGCGAAGCGCAAGTTCCCGGGGCAAGACCCGCTCGGGCAGCGGGTTCGCGTTGGTCCCGATATCGGTCGCGCGGACCGGCCGTGGGGCACAGTTGTCGGCGTGGTGGGCGATGTGAAGCAGGCATCCCTGGCGCTTGGCGAAACGAATGCGTACTACACTGCGACTTCGCAGTTCTCCTGGGTCGATCGGGCGCAGTCGCTGGTGATCCGCACACGCGGAGATGCGGCGGCCCTTACCCCCACAATCAAGAATGCCATCTGGTCGGTCGACCGAGACCAGCCGATCGTTCGAGTCGCCACCATGGACAGCCTGCTCGCCACGTCGGAGGCCGAACGACGTTTTGTGCTGATCCTCTTCGAGGCGTTTGGCCTGGCGGCGCTGGTACTCGCGGCAACCGGGATTTACGGTGTCTTATCCGGCAGCGTCACCGAGCGCATGCGCGAAATCGGAGTGCGGGTAGCATTGGGGGCGAATCGTGGTGACATCCTCGCCCTGGTGATTCGTCAGGGCATGCGGCTGACCGGTCTCGGTATTGTGATTGGACTCGCCGGGGCGATCGCTGCGAGCCAGGCCCTCATCACGCTGCTGTTCGGCGTGTCGCGTCTGGATCCGGCCACGTATCTCGGCGTGATCGTGCTGCTGGCGGGCGTGTCGGCGATTGCGTGCGGTGTGCCCGCATGGCGCGCGGCGCAGGTCGATCCGGCGAGTACGTTGCGGGCAGAGTAGGCTTCGGTGTGGGGGATTGACACGTACGGCAAATTGCCGTACAGTATGCAGCAGAGGGTATGGAGATGGCTGCTCCACAACAAGCGAGGATCGAGGCCCGGGTTAGCGCCAAGCAGAAGCGACTGTTTGAGCGGGCCGCCGAAATCGAAGGAGTCACGCTGACGGATTTTGCAATCACGAGTATGCAACGAGCCGCGACCAGTGTTGTTGAGGAGTACACCAGGATTGAGCTCAGTCAACGCAATCAGCGAGCGTTCGTAGAGGCTGTGATGAATCCGCCGGAACCGAACCAGGCGCTGCGTGAGGCTGCAAGGGCCTATTCGAGAATGAAATAAACACGCAGTGATCGCCGACAAAAGTGAATACAACATTGAGCCGCTCGGGAATCACGACCGGGCGGCTTTTTGTTGCGGAAATGCTTCCCTCGATCAATACATTCGAGAGCAAGCGTCACAGGACGTCAATCGAAGGTTGGCCAGCGTTTTCGTGATCACAGCCAAAGATGACCCGAAAACAGTTCTGGCCTACTACACCCTTTCCAGCAGAGAGCTCAAACTCGAACAACTCCCATCCGAGATTGCGAAGAAAGCGGGCAGGTACGGCTATGTGGGCGTCACTTTACTTGGAAGGCTCGCCGTCGCTGAGAAATGCAAAGGCACGGGCCTTGGGTCGCTGGCCCTGATGAACGCCTTACATCGGAGTCTAGTGGTAGCAAAGGAGGTTGCATCCTGGGCAGTATTCGTCGAAGCGGTTGACCCCGACGCAGCGAGTTTCTATCGAAAATACGGCTTTCTCGAATTGCCGGAAGACAAGCTCAGGCTGTTCCTGCCGATGAGAACGATTGCCAAATCGTTTTCGGGATAACCGGCGTAACGATCAATTTCCTCCCGAATGGAACCCTGTTGAGGCTTCCGCTTCCGCGTGGTAGCATCCTTAGTTTTGGCGGGTGATGTCGGGCTGGCCTGTTCCTGTCCTAATCCTCATTCATAGGCCTTTTCTCGTCCCACGCCTGCCGAAGGAGCCCAACTTGAAAGTCTATTCGGGAACAAACATCAGGAATGTAGCGATGGTGGGGCACGGGCATGCGGGGAAAACCACGCTGGTGTCGGCCATGCTTTACACGGCGGGCGCGACCCAGCGCCAGGGCCACGTGGACGACGGTTCGGCCACCACCGATTACGACGAGGAAGAGATCGCCCGCAAGATGTCGATTTCCACCGGCGTCGCCGTGGTGGAGTGGAGCACGAGTGGGGGCACGACCAAGATCAATATTCTCGACACGCCCGGGTTCAGCATGTTCGTGCACGAGGCCAAGATGGCGCTGCCGGTGGTGGATGCGGCGATCGTGGTCGTCGACGGCGTGGCCGGCGTGGAGGTTGTCACGCAGCGGGTGTGGAATTACTGCGAAGAGTACAAGACGCCGCGGCTGATCGTGGTGAATCGCATGGATCGCGACCGGGCCAACGCCGAGCGCGTGCTGGAATCGCTGACCGCCGCGTTTGGGCGGGACGTGATCCCGATTGAACTGCCCATTGGCAGCGAGAAGAGTTTGACCGGCGTGGTCGATCTGGTGCGCATGAAGGCTTACACCTACGAGCTGGGCGGAAACGGCAAGGGCAAAGAGACGGAGATTCCGGCCAACATGCGGGCGCAGGTGCAGGAAGCGCACGAGATGCTGGTGGAACTGGTGGCCGAGGGCGACGACAAGCTGATGGAGAAATTCTTCGAGGCCGGGACGCTGGGCGAAGAAGATCTGATTCCGGCGCTGCACAACGCCATCCGCGAAGACAAGATTTTCCCCGTCATCTTCAGCTCGGGGCTGGGGAACATTGGGGCGGACCGGGTGATGGACTTCATCATCGACTACACACCCGCGCCTTCCGAGCACGAGTGGGTGCAGGGAGAAGCTCCCGAGAACGGCGAGCCTCCGAAACGGCGTGAGGCGGATACCGAGCCGGTGTCGCTCTATGTGTTTCGGACAGTCTCAGATGCGTTTGCGGGCCGGATTTCGTATTTCAAAGTTTTTTCCGGCGTGCTGAAGAATGATGCCACCATGCTGAACTTCGGTCGCGGCGTGCAGGAAAAGTTCGCCCACATCTCGACCATGCAGGGGAAGACGGCGATTCCGGTGCAAGAGCTGCATGCGGGCGACATTGGCGCGGTCGCGAAACTGAAAGACACGCTGACCGGCGACACCCTGGGAGACAAAGCGGCGCCGATTCAGTATCCGCGGGTCAAACTGCCGGAGCCGGCGATCACGTTTGCCATCGAGCCCAAGAGCCGCGCGGATGAAGACAAGTTGGGGCCCGGACTCCACAAACTCATGGAAGAGGATGCCATGCTGCGCTTCTTCCGCGATCCGCAGACGCAGGAGTTTCTGATTGCGGGAACGGGACAGCAGCACATTGAAGTTGTGGTGGCGAAGCTGAAGAAGCGCTATCACACGGAAGTGGTTCTGAAAGCGCCCAAGGTGCCGTACCGGGAGACGATTCGCGGCAAGGCGGATGTCCAGGGGCGACACAAGAAGCAGACCGGCGGGCACGGGCAGTACGGCGATTGCAAGATCAAGATGGAGCCGCTGCCGCGCGGCGGGCAGTTTGAGTTTGTGAACGACATTTTCGGCGGCGCGATTCCGAAGAACTACATTCCCGCCATCGAAAAAGGAATCAAAGACGCGGCGGCGCGCGGGCATCTTGCCGGATTTCCGGTGGTCGACTTTCGAGTCGTCTTATATGACGGCTCGTATCACGATGTTGATTCGAACGACATGTCGTTTCAGATGGCGGGCCGCATCGCGTTTAGGAAAGCGATCGAGCAGGCCAAGCCCACCATCCTGGAGCCTGTAATGTCAGTGGAGATCACCGTGCCGGACGACTTCGCCGGCTCGATTATGGGCGACTTGAACAGCCGGCGCGGGCGCATCCAGGGCATGGACAACAAGGCCGGCAACACGGTGGTGAAAGCCGAAGTGCCCATGGCCGAGATGCTGACCTACGGCGTGGAGCTGACGTCGATGACGCAAGGCCGCGGCAGCTTCAACATGGAAATGCATCACTACGACGTTGTGCCGGGGCAGTTGCAGGACAAGATTATCGAGAAGGCCAAGGCGGAGCGGGGCGAGGTGAAGGAAGAGGAAGAGTAGCTTCGCGCGATGCACAGGGAGAATGCCTTGATGCGGGTGGGGTGAGTTAAGGGTACAGGGATCCTTCGACTGCGCGTGACCGCCTTTCAGGCGCTCACCCTTCGCTCAGGATGACAACGCTTTGGGTAGGCGGCGGATTGCGCCGCCTTTTGTTTTTCGGGGGCATGTGGAGACTGTTGTGGAATCAGGCGTAAGAACGAAGAACTTTTGGCATCCGCCGCTCTGGAAGTGGGCTCTGGTGTTGGGGCTGCTTGGTTGTTCTGAGTTTCTGTTCTTGTGGAAGCGGCCTGCGAGCCCTGGGAAGGTGGAGCTGCTACCGTTCACAGATTCGCCTCCGGCGTGGGATGGGTCGCAGGCGTGGTTGGTCATTTCACTAGCTTCCGGATCAAGTCCAGCAAAGTTCAAGACCTCGGTTTCGTTGGTGAAGCCCACCGTGCGGCACGACGCGCCGGTGAACGAATTCGTGGTAAACCTGCGCAACGGGAATTTCAAGTTGTTCCAGACCGATCTCTTTGTTCCTGATGTGGTGCCTTTGACTCTCACGCGGACATATCACACGTGGGATCGCGACATCCGGGCGTTTGGAGTCGGCATGAATCATCCATATGACATATGCCCCACGGGGACGAGATTTCCGTATACGTATATGAATCTGAACCTAGAAGATGGCAACGTGGTGTACTTGCCACCCATCTCGAAGGGAACCGGATACGCGGACGCGGTTTTTCGGCATGATCGGTCATCCTCCGAGTTCTATGGGGCGCAGATTGCGTGGAATGGGAACGGCTGGACCATGACTTTCCGGGATGGTCGTAAGATTTATTTTCCCGAGGCCTACCACGCGAAGAACTTCGCTCAAGGCGCTCCGACTGAGATGGTCGACGCAGAAGGCCATCACACTCACCTGAAGAGAGATAACGTGCGTAATCTCGAGGAGTTGATTTCGCCGAGCGGTCACAGCATTCGGTTCAGGTATGACGGTGATCGAATTGTCGAGGCTCAGGATGATGCGGGCCACCTCCGCATATATTCCTATGACCAATTCGAACGTCTAATCAGTGTTGCCGATGGATCTCGAGTCCTATACCGGTACGAGTATCAGGCGGGTGTCCGCGAAGCGAACTATGATCCATGGCTCTTGAGCACGGTGCTTGACGGTGATTGGAACATTCTGTTGCGAATCAAGTATGTAAATGAACGGGTTTCAGAACAGATGCTCGCGGATGGGGAGAAGTATGGCTATGAGTATAAGTTGAATGGAAACGAAGTAGTGCAGACAACGGTTACATTGCCGTCGGGGAAAAGGAGGCAGTTCTTTTTTCAAGACGGAATACTTACCAGACAAGAGTAGCGCGCGCGGACAACGGCGTCGGCGTGGAAGATGATCGGGAACGAGAGCGGTGAGGGGAAGGAAGAGGAAGAGTAGGACGGAAGTCCTTCGGCATAGGTCTAGGCCTATAGCGTGGTCTTGGACGAATGGCGGTCCCCTGATTGCGGAATACCGAACTCGTTGTATCCAAGAATCTCGTCTACGCCACGGGAATCCAAGACCGGCAAAGAATCGACCCGGCGCAGAATCTCGTCGATTTCGCTTTTGGTGCGTTCGAATTCTTGCTTGTCAGCGTCGTCGGTCATTGCGTTCTTTCTAACATCTATCGACAGATTATATTGCTTCCTTGCACGCCGAACACCGGGTGGTCGTCAGGCGTATAGTTCTTACGGGCGAGACTGAAGCAGAGTAAGTGAAGCCCGAAGCACCGTGGGAATGCCTTGCAGCCGCCGGAGGCGCATTTGGCTGATAGGGATCCTTCGACTGCGCGTGACCGCCTTTCAGGCGCTTACGCTTCGCTCAGGATGACAACGCTAAGATTTTGAGAGGGTGATGATGAAAGCGATTCTGATTGTTGTTTACGCCGCTTGCACTCTTCTTTTTGCGCTCGCAGCGCTTGCGAATGCCGCCGACCAGACACAGACATTTCCTACTTCTGCCGGGCCGGTCAAGATCACTCCTCTGAACCACGCCAGCACGCTGATTGAGGCGGGCGGGAAGACGATCTATCTCGATCCCGCCAAGCCCGTGAAGTTTGCGGGGCTTCCCAAGGCCGACCTCATTTTGATCACCGACATTCACGGGGACCACATGGACCCCGATTCGATTAAAGAAATCAGTAAGGGCGATACGGAAATTATCTCGTCGCCGGCAGTGGTCCAGACCGTCACCACCGCCAAGCCCATTGCCAACGGAGAAACGAAATCCTGGCAGGGCTGGACGATTGAAGCGATCCCCGCCTACAACCTGAAACGCGGCCCCGCTCCCGGCAAACTGTTTCACGACAAGGGACGCGGCAACGGCTACGTCCTCACGTACGGCGGCAAGCGCTTCTATTTTTCAGGCGACACCGAAGGCGTCCCGGAAATGCGCGCGCTCAAGAACATCGATGTGGCATTCGTGTGCATGAATCTGCCGTACACCATGCCGCCGGAAGAGGCTGCGGACGCGGTGAAGGCGTTCCATCCGAAGATCGTTATTCCGTATCACTACCGCGGGTCGGACCTTGCGGTTTTTCAAAAAGAATTGGAAGAGACTGGGATTGAGGTGCGGTTGCTGGAGTGGTATCCGAAGTGAGTAGGCCGTTCGCTGTGTGGTTAGAGGAGTCGAGCTTGCGCTCGACCGGACAGCCGGGGGCGGCTGTCCCCACATTCGCGGGGAAACTCTCTAAGCTTTGAAAATCTCCTCGACCGGCTTCCGAAACAACTTCGCAATCTTGAACGCGAGTGGCAAACTCGGATCATACTTCTCCGTCTCAATCGCATTCACTGTCTGCCGCGAGACCCCCAACTTTTCCGCAAGGTCGGCCTGAGTCCAGTCCAGTTGACTGCGCAAGTCGCGCACGCTGTTCTTCACTCGTACCTCCGCTTGGCGATGCCCAGACCCAGTCCCCACAGCAGGATCAGCAGAGGCGCGACCCAACTCACGTCAAACCGGGGCAGTCCGGCGTTCTGCTGGAACGCCCACGTGAGGGTGATGAGGCACGTGGCGAGAAAACTGAAGGCGACCGCTTCGAACTGGATACGCCGCTGTAGCTCGTCGAGCGTGCGGAACATCCGCATGAATGCCCAAAGCGCCAATGCCGAGGGAATGATTGGCAGGAAGGCGATAGCGTAGCCCAGCGCCGTGTGCTCGTGGCCCCGCAACATCCACATGGAGACGGGAACGATCGCCGTGTAGGCGGCCATCGCACCGCCGAATTCCTTCAGGTAACGCTTGCCGCTGGCGTCCATCAAATTCTCCGAGTCAAGCATGCTTGACATCTTGAATGTAAAGCACGCTTTACATCGTGTCAAGAGGTTTGTTGGGGTGGCCGGGCGGACTTTTGTGGAGAAGCCTAATGCAGTGCAGAAAGGAAATGGGACCGATCCAGTAGGACCGGCCCCCGATGTGACAGCGGTTTCCCGACGGAACGCCAGCCTACGGCGCGCCGAACAGGTCAGACATGGTGTTGGTCGAGGAGTCGCAGGCGTGGTTCAGGCAGGGTACGCCGAATCCGCCCTCGATCGAGCGGAGCAGAGAGAAATGAGTATAGAACTGGCCGCTCTGCAGCCCGTGGAAGCCGTAGTTGGTGTCTACGATCGTGACCACCTGGTTGATGATCGGTTGTACGGAGTAGTCATTCTCATCCCACACCAGGACAATCGCGTTGTGCCCTCTATTCCAAACCGGGGAGCTATGGATTGCGGTGACGAGCTTCTGCACAACCTGATCCCCCAGTTGGATCAATGCCGGGTTGAGACCCGCCTGGGTGCCGTTGCTAACCGGATCGAAGTTGCAAAAGGCGGTGCCGTTGCCGCGTCCGTGCTGGTCGTTGCACTGGTTGGGCACGATGTAGGAAAGGCTAGGCACTTTGCCGGAAGCAAGGTCGCCCCACAGGCCGCCCGATCCGTCGAAGCCCACCATATTGGCAAAACCCACCAGCGGATTGCTGCCTACCTGAACGTTCCGGAAATAGGCAAACGGATTGTGCTTCACGGCATAGAGTTGCACGATGTCGCCGGATGTCAGCGGCGGGGTCAGTTGCGGGTTGATCTTGGTGAAATCGGTATTGTTGGTGAAGTTGCCGTCGCTGTAGTCCACGCGGTTCGGTCCGGTGAGCGGCAGATTCTCCTGGTAAGTTTTCCAGCTCTTCCCCGCTGCGGCAAGCTGATCGGCAATCGTAATGCCGAGCGTCGTTGAAACCGCCCCATAGGATGCTTTGCCGTCGAGGTTGACCTCGCAGGGAGGGCCCGACACTTCGTTGGTGCAGTCGAGAGCCGGCGTGGCCGCGTCGGTGCCGGTACCCGAGATCGGACAAATGTCTGAACTGGGTGGAATGTCTGTGTTGGGGATTCCCGTGGAGAGGTTGGTCGCGCAAGCGCCATTGTGCCAATCGGGAGCGTTGTCGCTGAGCACGCCGAAATTCGATCCGCCCACGGTTTCGAGATAGTTGGTCAGGCTGGGATGGGCGACCGCAAAGTAGTTGGTGGCAAGGTTGGCGGACTTGGCATAGTTGTTGATGAACCGGGCGTTGGGGTTATGGAGAATTTCGCGGTAACCGTGGTTCTCCATCATGATCACGAAGACGTGGTCGAGATGAGGAATGCCCTTCGGAACGGCGCCTTCCTGAGCGAACACGGTACCCGTGAGTGCGGCCAGCAGGCCCAGAACTAGAGTGGTTCTCTTCATTGTGATCTCCTGAACTTTCTCGTTGGGAATCGTCTTGAGGCTTGGACCTCGGCGGTTGGCATCTTCAATCCTGCCAAGGCGCGGAAGTCTAGCGCGGTCAACCTCAGAACCCTAGTGGGAATTTGTTAAAGCCCGGTGACAGCGGAGTTAAGGTTGTGTGAATTCCGGCGGGCGGCTCGCCAGGGACAATGGCAACGACGATCGCAGGACAATTGGACAAACAGCCGGCAGACGGCAATTGCGCAGCTTCGCATTTCGTTCTACCATCCGAAGCAGTGGCTACCGCGAAAAACGATCCCAATCTCAATAACAACCGCGAGCGGCTGGTGTCGGCCGCCCCGGTTGAGGACGACTCGTCGTTTGAGCTGAAGCTGCGGCCGCAGCGGCTGGCCGAGTTCATCGGACAGAAAAAAGTCAAAGAGAATCTGGCGGTGGCGATCGAGGCCGCGCGCTCGCGCGGCGAGGCCATGGACCACGTTCTGCTCTACGGGCCTCCGGGCTTGGGCAAGACAACCCTCGCCAACATCATTGCCAACGAACTGGCCGTACACTTTCAGCCGACGGCGGCGCCGTTGCTGCAGATCAAGGGCGACCTCACAGCGATCATCACCAACATGCAGGACAAGCAAGTCCTGTTCATCGATGAAATCCACCGCCTGCAGCCGGTGCTGGAAGAGTTGTTGTATTCGGCGCTCGAAGACTACAAGCTCGACATCATTATTGGGCAGGGCCCCTCGGCGCGCACCCACACGCTGGAAGTGAAGCCGTTCACTTTCGTCGGCGCCACGACGCGGGCAGGACTGATCTCGGCTCCCTTGCGGTCGCGCTTCGGAATCGTGCTGCGACTCGAATTTTATACGCCCGAGGATTTGCAGGTGATCGTGGAGCGGTCGGCGGAAATCCTCGGCGTCGAGGTCGACGACGCGGGCGCGAAGGAAATTGCTGGGCGCTCGCGCGGCACGCCACGCATCGCGAACCGTCTGTTGCGGCGCGTTCGCGATTACGCTCAAGTGCGCGGCGCAGGCAAGATCGACGAGCCCACGGCGAAGGCCGCGCTGCTGATGTTGGAAGTTGACCAGTACGGATTCGATGAGGTCGACCGCCGCCTGCTGCTGACCATCATCGAGAAATACCAGGGCGGCCCGGTCGGCGTGAACACGCTGGCCGCAGTCCTTGCGGAAGAACCAGACGCAATCGAAGAAATCTACGAGCCCTTCCTGATGCAGATTGGATTTCTGAACCGCACTCCGCGCGGCCGGGTAGCCACGCAGTTGGCCTACGACCATTTCGGAATCACGCCAACGCGACGGCAGAGTTCGTTGTTCTAACCCTCTGCTTTTAGCCGTCAGTTCCGCAACAGCCTCCCGGAAAACCGTCTAACCTTGTTTCGTCTCCCGCGTCTAAACTTAGCGTAGGGTCGAAATCCTGATCACATAGCTTGGGGCGATGCGATTCTGGCGGACAGCGGTGCGGGTGGGAGTTGTGCTGCTGTTGACACGTGGACTGGTGCTGCCCACTCAAGCGAAAGAGAAGGGCAAAGACACCAGCGCGGCCGTCATCGCGCCCGCTAAGTTCGCAACGTTGCACATTCCGCGGCTCGAGGTGAGGCCCACCCTGGCTGACTTCCTCGACATGCAGCCTTCTCCTGTCCTTGCCGGAAAGATGCTCAAGGTGGATGGATTTCAGCAGCGCGATCCCAAGGACGGCGCGCCCATCTCGCAGAAGACCGACGTCTACATCGGCTACACCGACAAGAATCTCTACGTGGTCTGCATCTGCTTCGACTCCGAGCCCGACAAGATCCGCGCACGCCTGGTGCGCCGTGAACTGATCAACGATGACGACCAGTTCGGGTTCGTGCTCGACACGTTTCACGATCACTATCACGGACTGTTCTTCTATGTGAATCCGCTGGGCGTGCAGCAGGACGGCATCTGGGTCGACAACGGGCAGGAGCCCGATCTCTCCTATGACATGGTGTGGAACTCGGAGGCCAAGCTGACCGGGCGCGGCTATGTGGCGTGGTTCGAAATTCCGTTCAAGTCGCTGCGCTTTCCTCCCGCCGACATCCAGAAGTGGGGAGTATTTTTCGAGCGCGACATCAAACGCAACACCGAGTATTCCTTCTATCCGCATATCACCAGCAACGCTACCGGCTTCCTCGACCAGGCCAGTGAAATGGACGGAATAGAAAAAGTCACTCCGGGACGCAACATGCAGTTCATTCCGTACGTGGTGGGCCGCGGGTTCCGCAACCTCGATGACCGCGATCCCGCCAATCCGTATTTCGGAGGCAAGCATCTCGAAGTGCGGCCGGGACTGGACGCGAAGATCGTGCTCAAGAATTCCTTTGTGCTCGACACGACGATCAATCCAGACTTTTCGCAAGTGGAGTCAGACGAACCGCAGATCACGGTCAACCAGCGCTTCGAGGTGTTCTTCCCCGAGAAGCGGCCGTTCTTTCTGGAGAACTCAAGCTACTTCAATACTCCCATCAACCTGGTGTTCACGCGCCGGATCGGAGACCCGGAGTTTGGTACTCGCTTGACGGGCAAGCAGGGCCCCTGGTCCGTGGGGATGTTGGTTGCGGATGATCGCTCGCCGGGGCTGGGGGTCACGCCCTACGATCCGCTAACAGGGCATCGGGCGTATTTCGGTGTGCTGCGCGTGAATCGCGATATTGGGAAGGAGTCGACCATCGGGCTGATCTATACCGATCGCGAACTGCACACGGTTCCGGGCGAGGCCCAGTGTACCGACAATCCTTGCATCGTCGGCTCCAACCGCGTGGGCGGCTTCGATGCCAAGATCAAGCCGAGTGCGAAGTGGTTGATTACCGTGCAGGCCATCAACAGCCACACCAAGTTCAACGACGGTACCCACCACGGCGGCCCAGCCTACGACTGGTATGTCGAGCGCAGCTCGAACAAAACGGAATACAACGTGATGTACCAGGACACAGCCGCTGGCTTCGAAACGGATACGGGATTCTTTCGGCGTCCGGATATCCGGCGCTTGAGCCAATTTGCCATGTACCGCTTCCGCCGTGAAGGCAAGATCCTGCAGTGGACCGGGCCGTCCATCTTCACCATCAACAACTGGGACCACAGCGGCACGCGCCTGGAGTGGTTCACCAATGTGAACTGGCGATTCATGCTCAACGGATCAAGCAACTTCGGGGTTTACGTGAACGCGGGCCATGAGCGGCTGCGCAACGTAGATTTTTCCACCATACCCCTGAATCAGCCGGTGGACTATCCTCACGACCATCGCGGTTTCTGGTTCAACTACGGTTATTTCAAGCCGGTCGTACTCTCGGCAGAAATCAACTGGGGGCAGGAGACGAACTACGACACCTCCGTGGGTCCGCCGGTGCTGGGCAAGGTCCAGAACATTCAGGCGTCCGCCACGGTACGCCCGCTGAACGGGCTCACTATCGACAACACTTATTTGTTGACTCGCCTGCGAGACGTGAATACCAACGCCAACATTTTCAATAACCACATCCTCCGCTCGAAATGGAATTACCAGTTCACTCGGGCGCTGTCGTTGCGGTTTATCGGGCAGTACAACTCAGTCTTGTCGAACTACAATTCTGCTTCCCCGAAGTTCGCGCTCAGTTCGTTGCCTCCGGCCAAAAACTTCAATGCCGATGTCCTGCTGACGTATTTTGTGCATCCTGGAACGGCAGTCTATGTGGGATATAACAGCAATCTGCAGAACCTCACCAACCCTCCGACCGTGGACGCGCTCGGAAACCTGGCCCGCACACCCGGCCAGTTCCTCAACGACGGCCGCCAGATTTTCGTGAAGATCTCCTACCTGTTTCAGTACTGACGTTTCTGGGGTAACCGGTTTGAGTAAAGCGGTTCGTATCAGGGCATGCCTTCCTGAAGGCGTGCCAAGCGTCGCAACGAATATCCGCTTTAGCGGCCGTCGGCAACGGCGGGAGCCAGCGCTGAACAATCTGCTGAAAAAGTCGAATTGGCCGCCGCAGCGCCTGAAGGCGCGATTGATTTCTCAGACTTACGCGACGCCTGAAGGCATCGCCTGATACGAATCGTATTTGCTAGGACTTTCTAAGACCTGCATCACGGAACTTTCCCTTTCAAGCCAGCCAGCCTTGGAAGCAGTAGCTGTCCGGTAAACCGGATAACATCGTTTTCCCGTTTTGTGAGGGCGTATCGTGGTGTATCGTGCTTGGTTCCTTCTCGGTTCATTCGGCTCGAGGCGCTGCGGGCGTTCTGCGTTTGGAGCGGAGTCTGGGTCTTCTACTTGGTTCTTCTACTTAAGATGCGGCTGAGAGTTTTGCCGGCGGCACTGCTGCTCGTGGCGGCCTGTGGCTGGGGCGTGTTCGCGCGAGCGCAGAACTCGCACGTGGCAGCCCCGGCGCAAGTGGACTCACCCGCCCTGACAATCCCGCGACTGCAGCACGCCCCGGCGCTGGAAGATTTTCTGAGCATGAAGCCACAGGGCGAAGTGGCGCTGCAGATGGCGAAGGTAACGGGCTTCACGCAGCGGAATCCACACGACGGCGAAAATGTTTCCGAGCCCACCGAAGCTTACCTGGGATACGACCAGAAGAACCTCTATGTGATCTTCATCTGCTTCGACGATCCCAAACAGGTGCGCGCCCGCATGTCGCGCAGAGAAGACGTTTTCGATGACGACCAGGTCGAGATCATCCTCGACACCTTCCACGACCGCCGCCGCGCCTATGCTTTCCAGACCACGCCGCTCGGCGTGCAGTGGGACGCCATCTGGACCGAGGCCTCGCGCGAAGAGCAGACCAGCGGGCATTTCGATACTTCGTTCGATACCGTGTGGGATTCGCGCGGCAAGGTGACCGACCTCGGCTTCGTCGTATCGATGGCGATTCCCTTCAAGAGCCTCCGCTTTCCGGCAACGAAGCAGCAGGAGTGGGGCATCATCCTCTACCGCGGCATCACGCGCAAGACCGAGGACTCCTTCTGGCCGCACGTTTCCTTGAAGGTGGAAGGCCGCCTCGGCCAGGCCGCCACTCTCAGGGGACTGGAAGGAATTTCGCCGGGCCACAGCGCCGAACTGATTCCGTACGGTGTGATGCGCGGGTTCCGTGCGCTCGACACGCGAGGCACCCCGTTTTTTCAGCAGGCCACCGCGCAAGGCCAGCCCGGCATGGACGCGAAGTTCGTCATCCACGATCACTTCGTCGTCGACATGACGGCGAATCCCGATTTCAGCCAGGTCGAGTCAGAGGACCCGCAGATTACCGTGAACCAGCGCTTCGCTGTCTACTTCCCGGAGAAGCGTCCGTTCTTTCTGGAGAACGAAGATTTCTTCCGCACGCCGCTGGACTTGTTCTTCACGCGCAGCATCGGGGACCCCTCGGCGGGAATCCGGCTGACCGGAAAAGATGGCCCATACTCCGTGGGTCTGATGGCGACCGATGATCGCAGTCCGGGGCTGGCCGTGCCGAACGCCAACCCGCTCTTCGATACGCGCTCGTACTTCACGATCGCGCGCGTGAGCCGCGATATCTTCCGCCAGTCGAGTGTGGGTGCCCTCTACACCGATTGGGAGTGTCCCACGACCGGAGAATTCAACCGCATCGGCGGCGTCGACACTCACCTGAAGTTCAATCCCAACTGGACCCTCGACGGCCAGGCGGTTACGAGTTCCAGCAACCTGAACCTGAACTGCGAAGCGAACATCTACCCGTTCAGCTCGGGCAATCGCGGCAACAACAATTACTACGCTGGACCAGCCGAAAAGCTCGAACTGCACCGCGACGGTCTGCACTTCACTTACGATGGAACCTTTAACGACATCAGTCCCGGCTTCGTCACGGTTCCTGGATTTGTGAATCGGGTGGACATCCGCGAAACTACCCAGTCGGCGGACTACCGCTTTCGTCCAAAGAAGGGCTGGATCGTGGATTGGGGCCCGTCTGTCTACGCTCGCGTTGATTTTGACCACGCCGGCTTGCGTCTCGACACGGACTACGCTCCTTATCTGGCCATTCAAGGGCGGGGCCAGACCGTCATCATTCTGCGGCCCTACGAGGAAACGCGCGAGCGCCTGCGTCCGCAGGATTTTACCTTCTTTGGATATGAGTCTCTCTGCCCGACGTTATGCCTGGGCAATCAGGACTATCACGAACACACCAGCGGAGCCTCCATCCAGACGGGCTATTTCAAGAAAGCCACCATTGCTGCGAGCTACTACTGGGGAGATGGCGTGAACTTCGAAGCGCTGTTCCCGGCCTCGTCGGCCAGCGCGACGCCCTACAACCAGCCTTTCGTGGCTCGGGAAGACACTGCCCAGGCAAGCCTGACGCTGCGTCCGGTGAAGCCGCTCAAGATTGAGAACACGTATCTGTTCGAGCGCCTGCGGGCCACTGAGAGTACGTATTCGTTCCTGCAATCGCAATTTCCCGGCGCCGGCCGCAGCATCTTCAACGACCACATCCTCCGCAGCAAGTGGAACTGGCAGTTCACACCTAAACTTTCGGCGCGCCTGATCGTGCAATACAACGCGCTGCTGGCCGGAACGCCGGGCGTCGGATCTCCGTATACCTTCCTGCCGACCTCGAAGCAGTTCAACGCCGACTTCCTCATCACCTACCTGGTGCATCCCGGCACGGCGATCTACGTCGGCTACAACAGCGACCTGCAGAACCTGAACGTAGTTCCCGCGACTCCCACGTTCCCCAGCTACGTTACGAACACGGCCAGGGGTTACCTCAACGACAGCCGCCAGTTCTTCGTGAAGGCGAGCTACTTGTTCCGGTTCTGAAACAGCTGTCAGCTCTCAGTCTGTCAGCTATCAACAAGATAGGACTGGGGTTAACTGAGAGCTGAAGGCTAACAGCTGAGAGCTGTCCGTTTGCCGAATCCTTTGAGAATCCGGTAGAATCTAATGGTTCGAATCGAGGTAGGAGCACTATGAAAGCAGCCATTCATCCCGCATACAACGAAGTGCGCGTGCATTGCGCGTGCGGCAACGCATTTGTGACCCGGTCGACCCATAGGGGCGACATCAGTGTTGAAATCTGCTCCGCGTGCCATCCGTTCTTCACCGGCAAGCAGAAACTGATGGACACCGCAGGCCGCGTCGAGCGCTTCCGCCGCAAGTACGCCAAGAAAGACGCAGCCGCACCGGCGACCCCGGCTTCCGCACCAGCGAAGAACTAACTTCTTTCGCCGCGGATTCACACGGATAGCTCCAGAAATTGAGCCCTCGCTCCGGCGGGGGCTTCGTTTTGGACCGGCAGGTAGAATAGCCAAGTGAAGAAGTTCTGGGACAACTCGGCGAACAGCCCAGGTGGGGCGGGCGCCCCCGCCTGCGAACTGCCAGCACTCTCTGTCGGCAAGCTCGCGCCGAAGACCGTCCCGGCCAGCCTCTCCATCGGCACCGTCACGATCTCCCCCGCCACCGTTCTCGCGCCCATGGCCGGCGTCACCGACACAGTCTTCCGCCGCTTCATCCGCAACCTCGGTGGATGCGGCCTCATCATGACCGAGTTCACCTCGGCCGACGGTGTGCTCCGCAAGAAGGACCAGAAAGCCAAGCGCTATCTCCACTTCTACGAAGACGAGCACCCCATCTCCGCCCAGCTTTTCGGCAGCGATCCCGGCGTAATGGCTGAGGCCGCGCGCATGGTCGAGGGCCTCGGGTTCGACCTGGTCGACCTCAACCTGGGATGTCCCGCGAAAAAAGTCGTCAAATGTAACGGGGGCTCCGGCCTGCTCCGCGACCTTCCGGCCATCGGAAAGATCTTCGAGGCGGTGCGCGCCGCCGTGAAAATTCCCTTCACCGTAAAATTCCGCGCCGGATGGAACGACGAAGAAATCGTCTGCGTCGAACTGGCCCGCATGGCTGAGTCCTGCGGCCTCGCGGCGGTCGCGCTGCATGCCCGCACTCGCGAAATGGGCTACAGCGGCCAGGCTCGCTGGGAGTGGATCGCTGCCATAAAAGATGCGGTGAAGATTCCGGTGATTGGGAATGGCGACATCCGAACGCCAGAAGACGCCTGCGCCATGGTCACGCAAACGGGCTGTGACGCCGTAATGATCGGCCGCTCAGCCCCGTCAAACCCATGGATCTTCCGCCAGATTCAGCAGTATTGCGCTCACGTAGGGGCGGACGCAGCTTGCCCTGAGCGAAGTCGAAGGGTCCGCCCGGCCGCTGGCAATGCCCGTGTGGGGACAGCCGCCCCCGGCTGTCCGGTCGAGCAAGGCTCGACGGGGTTTGATGGCAGTGCCTCAACCGCTATTGCGAGCACCATCCGGGAAGGGCACGACTTCAGTCGTGCCGCAAATGCGGACACTCTGGACCAGGCTTTAGCCGCTGAGGGCCGCTGTTCCGCGCACAACGACGCTCCCTCAGGGGCTAAAGCCCGAGACCTCGCGGACACTGTCAACGGCACGGCTGAAGCCGTGCCCTTCCCCCCCGCGCCCACGTCGAGAATCGAATTGGGAAGAAAGCTTTACGACGAGCCCACCGAGGCCGACCGCTACCAGATGATCCGCACCTACTTCCAGATGCTGATCGAAGAAGAACTCCCCGACGCCGTCGGAAAGATGAAGCAGTTCGCCTCGTGGTTCACGCACGGCGTCCCGGGCGGTGCGCACCTGCGGAAGGAGATCTACGAGTCAAAAAGCGCCCCAGAAATTCTGTCGCGCGTAGAAGACTTCTTCGAGGCAAGACTATGTGGCGCGGGCGTTCCTTCGCCCAGTCGGGCTTAGGCAAAGCGCAGCCGCGCTGAACTCAACTCACCTTGCCTGCATCCATCTTTACTCTCTGCTTGATTGTCTTCATTGGCTCAGACGCTGCACTCCAGAGGACGATCTTGTAGTGATCGTCTCCCTCCAGGCCGTCGGCGCTCAAGGCATTGAGATTGCCATAGTAGATCCGTGCTCGATAAGACCCGGGCAGCAACTCAATGCGGCGAGCATCCGGGAAATAGTCGGTGCACCCCGCAACGACGAGACGACCGGAGGGTACATCAATTGAACATTCGTTGATTTGGTCCCACGTGGCCGGGTCGTCATGAGGGGCATGGTCCGCGATCTCCAGCACAACCGGGACATTCATGTTGCGAACCGTCCCCACTCCGATCGTGCCGGGCGTCAGTGCAAGCAGGCGGTCTACGGCGTCTTGCGTCCAACTTTCGGAAAGATCGCCCTTGCTGCTCTCATCCTGGAGATAGAACTGGAAGTAGTCCGCAAAAAGACTAAGTTCAACCTTCTGGCTCATTTGCTCAGACTCCCCGCGCCACTACCTTCCTCAACTCATCCCTCTCCACATGCACACGGGTCATGTGCGAACACCGTCAGTCACTTCTCCGGAAGTGCTCGGTGCCCAGCGCATACCGCTTATGACTTCCCTTTCGCCCCACCCTCTTGCCCCGCAGCTTTCTTCACGTCGAGCGGCCCGCCGTCGTCGCCAGCGCTCCACGTTCCGACTAGCTTGTCCTCGGCGACGTGCAGGGAGATCGTGCCCGCAGCACCGTTGGCATCGAATTCGATCGTGACCGTGTCACCTTTGTGAGTGCCGCTGTTGATTGGGAAATCCCCGTGTGACGAATGGATTGCCCCGGAGACCGTGCCTTCCTTGTCGGCCAGATCGAGCGTTACCGTGATGACTTCTTCCGCTTTGTTCCTCGCGGTGCCTTCGTAGCGGCCCGTCAAGTCTGCTTTGGCGGACCCGCCCTTGCCTTGCTGCGCCAGCGCGACGCAACATACTGCCAACATCAGGCACAAGATTGGCAAACCGCCCGTCACCGAGATTCGACATACCCCAGCAAAGTTCTTCTGCGACATGCTTGTTTACACTCCCTTCGCCACCATCTTTCCCAACGTATCCCGCTCGACATAAGCCCACGGCGTCTTCGCATCGTGCGTGAAGACCGTCAGCCACTTCTCCGGGATCGCCTGAGCATAATACCGCTTCTTGCTCTCAATCGTATCCAGCGGATAAAGATCAAACCCCATGCCCCATGTGATGTCGATGTGCGCAGTAGTCGGGATGAGGTCGGAGATGTAGCAAGCCGTCGTCGGAACGTTAGAGAAATCCGGTGGATTTTGACTTCCCCGAACGATCAAAGCCTGCATATGCGCCGTGTGCCCGGGAAAAGTCTTCGCCGAAATGCCCGGCACAATTTCCTCTCCGCCCTTCAGCAGCGTCATCTGCCCGCTCGCGACCAGCGGATCGTAATTGTCCGGAATGTAGCTGATGGCATCGCGTTCGCTAGGCCGCCGCGCGTATTGCCATTCGCCCTCCGGCGCATAGTATTTCGCGCGCGGAAATGTCGGGACGATCTTCCCATTCTTGTCGCGCACCGTATTCCATCCGCAATGGTCGAAATGCAGGTGCGAGTTGATGACGATATCGATGTCCTCAGGAGCAACGCCGCCAGCCGCGAGATTGTCCAGCAACTTCGCGGGCTGGCCGTAGAACTTGACCATGCGTTCCGAAAGCTTGTTGCCCATCCCCGTCTCAACCAGTACGATCTGCTTCCCTGTGCGGATGAGCAACGAGTTGAGCCCAGCCATGACGTAGTTCCGTTCGTCAGCATCAACCTTGCGCGACCACATGACTTTGGGCACAACGCCAAAGAAAGCACCACCATCGAGCGGATACGTGCCGTCGGAAAATACCGTGAGTTCAAAGTCGCCAAGCGTGAGCCGATGCATGAAGCTAGTTTGCCACACGCAATTCCCATCTCCGCCCTGTCATCCTGAGGCCTGCGTTCTTTGCAGGCCGAAGGGCCTATGCATTTCGCCGCCCGAAGAAGGAATCCACGTCCCTGCGTCCGAGTAGCAAGAAAGTGAACAGAAATCCACAGCCTGGCCCCCCAGTCGTGTGACATCTAACCTTGCCCCCATCATTTGAACTGAGGCAATATAGGCGTCGGCGTAGCCGTGAGTGACGGCGGAGTAGCCACGCCAAGTGCTTTGTTTTCAATATTTTGACCTCTAACCCCTTGGGGCTCAACATTTTGCAGACTGATTTTGCAAACCCCGTGCCAGTCGCGGCTTCCAGAGGGCAAGGGGGAGGGGGGTGGGGGTACTAACCAGCAAACTTTCCCATTTCTGACCAGACTTCGAGACCTCTCCGCCGCACTTTTTCCGTCCCTGACGCCCCTGATTCTTTCCGTCTTCTCAAGCATCAAATGTTTATCAGTTAATTACTACCGGAGAAACGCCATGATTGAGATTCGTCCCAGCAAAGAGCGCGGCGGAGCAGACCACGGCTGGCTCAAAACCCATCACACCTTCAGTTTCAGCGACTATTGGGATCCCAAGTGGATGGGATTCCGCTCGCTGCGCGTCATCAACGAAGATTGGGTTGCGCCCAACACAGGGTTCCCAACGCACCCGCATCGCGACATGGAAATCATCACCTACGTTCTCGAAGGCAAGCTTGAGCACAAAGACAGTTTGGGAACTGGCTCGGTGATTCTTCCCGGCGATGGACAGCGCATGACCGCAGGCAGCGGCATTCGCCACAGCGAGTTCAATCCGTCGACGACCGACGCGGTGCATCTGCTGCAGATCTGGATTCTGCCCGAGAAAGACGCGCTGCGGCCGAGCTATGAACAGAAGTCCTTCCCGGAGCAAGACAAGCGCGGGAAGTTCCGCCTGATCGCATCGCGCGACGCCAGTGACGGATCGGTGAAGATCAACCAGGACGCGAAGCTCTACGTCACGCTGCTCAAGCCCGGCGAAGAAGTCGCGCACGAGTTCGCCGCCGGACGTCACGGCTGGCTTCAGGTCGCGCGCGGCGCAGTCGAGTTGAACGGAAAGCCGCTGGCACAAGGCGACGGCGCAGCCATCAGCGACGAGAAGACGCTGAGCATCAAAGGCACAGCAGACGCGGAAGTGCTGCTGTTCGACCTGGCGTAAAGCCTCAACCACAGAGGACCCGGAGGACCCGGAGGACCCGGAGTAATTCCTCTGTGTCCCCTGTGTCCTCTGTGGTTTTGGGTTTAGTCTTTTCGCTATGCAGCGGCCCGCAGCTGTCACCGCCATCTCGATTCTGTTTTCTCTCGCCGCGATCTATCTCTTCACGATCGCGATCATCAAGCTTGTTGCTCCCGGCGCGATTTCACTGATGAGCGGACCCCAGTTCATGTATGGGCTGGAATTAGCTGGACCCTACATGGCTCTGCTGTTTGGGGCCGGTTACGCGCTCGTCGGTTGGGGATTATTTCGTCTGCACAATTGGGCCCGCTGGGTCGCGATGCTGGTGATGGTGCTTGGAGTCGCTTCGCTCGTGCCGAGGATCTCCATGGCACAACTCGGCGTTCCAATTTTCTGGTACGGATTACAGATTGCCCTGCGAGTCGCCTTAGGCTGGTATCTTGCGCAAGCGCCCGCGGTGGTTGACGCGCTCTCCGCGAAGTCGTCTACGTTGTAGACAACAGTTCTGGCAGGCGGACCCTTCGACTTCCCTCAGGTGTCACTCCCCTTCGTGCAATTCCCGAATCCAGATGTTGCGGTAGCGCACAGGATTGCCGTGGTCCTGCAACTGAAGCGGAAGCTTGTCGGGCCCAGGTTTGTAGGGAGGACGCTCGCCGTGCGCAGTCGGACCCGTGAGTTCGACGTTGTCCTGCACGAGAACTCCGTTGTGCAGAACCGTGACGCGAGCCGGATGCGTGACCTTGCCATCTTTGAAGTGTGGCCGATGAAAGATGATGTCGTAGGTTTGCCACTGCGCGGGTGGACGCGAAGCATTCACCTGCGGCGGATATTGTCCGTACACGGCGGAGGCCTGGCCGTCGGCGTAAGTCTTGTTCTCGTAAGAGTCGAGCACCTGAATTTCATAGAGGCCCATCAGGAAAACGCCGCTGTTACCGCGCTCCTGGCTTTCGCCGACGCCCGGTGAAGGCTCGGCGAATTCCACGTGCAGTTGGCAATCGCCAAAGGAATCGCGGGTGGAAATGTAGCCGCTCTTGGCGACGACTTCCATGTATCCGTTCTCAACCTTCCACTGTGCGGGCTTGCCCTCGGTGCCGACCCAGTGGGAGAGATCCTTGCCGTCAAATAAGACGACGGCGTCGGACGGAGCGCGTCCGGGCGCATCTTGTGTGCTGGCCGTTCCAGGAGTGATCACCGGCGGAAGCGGTCGATTGAGGTCGTGGATCTTCCATTTCATGGGAGCTTGGGAGAACGAGAGTTGAGTGAGGGAAAGCAACAGAAGAGCTGCCAGGGGAAAAACGGTTCTTTGGATCATGAGCGACCTCGCGCCGGAGAACATGATACTCGATGATGCCGTGAATGCGTGAGTCGCATTGTCATCCCTCGCTTCGCTCGGGATGACAGATCGCTCGCGATGACACAGCGGGTCAACGCTTCGTCTTGGCCGGTTCTTTCTCGCCGACTCGCTGGCTCACTTCGAACTTCATCTTCCCCGCTTGCTTATCGGCGTCGACGATGACGTGATCGCCGTGCAGGACTTCACCGTCGAGAATCTTCATAGCCAGCGGATCCTGCACCAGCTTTTGGATCGAGCGCTTCAAGGGACGCGCGCCGAAGTTCGGGTCGTAGCCTTGCGCGAAGAGAAGCTCTTTCGCTCCCTCCGTCAGCTCCAACGAGATCTTGCGATCGGCGAGCAGGCGGCGAACGTCTTCCAGGCGCAACTCGATGATCTTGACCAACTGTTCCTTGCCGAGCGGGCCGAAGACGATGATGTCGTCGACGCGGTTCAGGAATTCGGGTTTGAACTGCGTGTGCAGCAGGCTCATGACCTGCTCGCTGGCTTTCTCAAATTCTTCCGGCGTGCGCACGTGGTCGGATTGCAGAAAATGAGAGCCCAGGTTCGACGTCATGATGATGATCGTGTTCTTGAAACTAACAACACGGCCTTTACCGTCAGTGAGTCGACCGTCGTCCATCATCTGCAGGAGGACGTTGAAAACGTCGGGATGTGCCTTTTCGATTTCGTCGAAGAGCACGACTGCATAGGGACGGCGGCGAACCTGCTCCGTGAGCTGTCCGCCTTCTTCGTAACCGACGTAGCCCGGAGGCGCGCCGATCAGGCGGGCAACCGAATGCTTCTCCATGTATTCGGACATGTCGATGCGGAGCATGGCGTGCTCGTCGTCAAAAAGGAATTCGGCGAGCGCGCGGGCGAGTTCGGTTTTGCCAACTCCGGTTGGACCGAGGAAAATGAACGAGCCGATGGGACGCTTGGGATCGCTCAATCCCGCGCGCGAACGGCGGATCGCGTTAGCGACGCGCTCCAGCGCTGGGTCCTGGCCGATGACGCGCAGGCGCAGGCGTTCTTCCATGTTCACCAGCTTCTTGACTTCGCCTTCCAGCATCTTCGAAACCGGGATTCCGGTCCACTTCGAAACAATGCCGGCAACGTCTTCTTCGTCGACTTCTTCCTTGAGCATGCGCAACCCGCCCATGCTTTCCATTTGCTTGGTGAGTTTGGCCAGTTCCTCTTCGGCCTGACGAACCAGGCTGTATCGGATTTCGGCGACGCGCTGCAGGTTGCCTTTGCGCTCCTCAGCCTGCTCTTCGGTCTTCAGTTTCTCGACCTGCCCTTTCAGGGCACGAATGCGGGCGATGAGATCTTTTTCCTTCTTCCAGTTGGCTTTGAGGGTGTTGGCCTTCTCGCGGATCTCGGCCAGTTCTTTTTCGATAACCGCAAGACGCTCCCGGGAGTTCGCGTCGTCTTCTTTCTTTAGCGCCTGCTTTTCGATTTCGAGCTGCGTGGCCTTGCGGTCCAGTTGGTCGATATCCGTGGGCAGCGAATCGATCTGGATGCGTAGCGAGGCGGCCGCTTCGTCGATCAGGTCGATCGCCTTGTCCGGAAGAAAGCGGTCGGAGATGTAGCGGTGCGAGAGCGTGGCCGCGGCGACGATGGCGGAATCCTTGATGCGCACACCGTGATGCACTTCATATCTTTCTTTCAGGCCGCGAAGGATGGCGATGGTGTCCTCGACATTGGGCTCACCGACGAACACGATCTGGAAGCGGCGCTCGAGTGCGGCGTCCTTTTCGATGTGTTTGCGATATTCGTTCAGCGTGGTGGCGCCGATGGCGCGGAGCTCGCCACGGGCTAGCGCGGGCTTCAGCATGTTGGAGGCGTCGATAGCACCCTCGGCGGCTCCGGCGCCGACCAGCGTGTGCAGCTCGTCGATGAAAAGGATGATCTGGCCTTGCGAGTCTTCGATTTCTTTGAGGACGGCTTTGAGCCGGTCTTCGAACTCGCCGCGATATTTTGCGCCGGCCAGCATGGCGCCGAGATCGAGCGAGACGACGCGCTTGTTCTTGAGAGCTTCCGGCACGTCGCCGGAAATGATGCGCTGGGCCAGGCCTTCGACGATGGCGGTCTTGCCCACGCCGGGCTCGCCAATGAGCACGGGATTATTTTTCGTGCGGCGGGAGAGAACCTGGATGACGCGGCGGACTTCTTCGTTGCGTCCGATGACGGGATCGAGTTTGCCGCGGCGGGCCTGCTCGGTCAGGTCGCGGGCGTAGCGATCGAGAGCCTGGTACTTCGCTTCAGGATTCTGGTCGGTAACTTTTTGCGAGCCGCGGACGGAGGTCAGGGCTTTTAAGATCGCATCGTTGGTTGCGCCGTGGCGCGCGAGCGTCTGCGCGGCGGTGTCCTGCTTGAGGTGCGTGATGGCGAGAAGAAGGTGCTCGGTGGAGACGTATTCGTCTTTGAAGTTGGAAGCTTCTTTGAAGGCCTGCTCCAGCAACTTGTTAACTTGGTTCGAGAGTGTGGCCGAGGCCGCTTCTCCGGAGACCTTGGGCAGCTTGTCGACTTCCTTGTAGAGGTCGCTCAGCACCGCTTGCGGGCCGATGCCGATTTTTTCGAGGACAGGCGGAACGATGCCTTCTTTGTCTTCGAGGAGAGCGGCGAGCAAGTGGACGGGCAGCAGTTCGGGATTGCCGTGCTCGGAGGCGAGCTGGCTGGCGCGCTGGACGGCTTCCTGCGCTTTGACGGTGAATCTATCCCAACGGACGGGCATGGCTGATTCTCTACTTTCCTTTTGTCATTCTGAGCCAGGCGGACTGACTATGCAATGCGCCGGCAGACTGCATAGGTCCTTCGCTTCGCTTGATTGCATAACGACGTTGGCCCGTCGCAGCGAGTAGATTGGGTTGTGACGAACAAGACCAAGGCTCACTGAGAGGAGCCAACGTCATGCTGATTATAGGCTGTGATTTTCATCCTGGGTT